>NZ_JAKZGG010000002.1:0-336024 GCF_022549455.1 Acinetobacter sp. NIPH 1852
AATGTGAGTTTAGATTTAACTATGGTAGTCCTCGACAACAACTAAAAACTTTGAGGTTTTGGACTAAAATTTAAACCTTATCTAGTACAGCCCCAAATTTTTTAAAATAAGACTAAAAGTTCATACTTCTTAATGAGTTTAAATTTTTTACAAAATGGCATTTCAAGATCTTTAGTTTAATTTTTATAAAAAAAGACCTCCTGTTTTAAAGGAGGTCTATTGAAAAATTAGTCGTATTCAATAGTCACTGTTGCCATCGCACGAACTTTACCAGCTGTTACGTTAGTATTTGTTTGATAATAGCGAGCAGTAAGCGGAACATTGTATTCAATAGTTTGATTAGATTTCACTGTTCCTAATTCTAGTTTGTCGCCAAGCCCAATAACTTGATTTTTATTCTGATAATTCCATACAAGTTGAACGCCCACACCATTTGCTTTGGTTGCATTTGGCTCAAGGTTTTTCAAAACCTTTGTGTTAGTACCTTCTTGCTGATAATCAAAACTTAAGCTGATTAAATTCTTTTCCTCGTAACCAGTTTGATTTTCACCACCATTACAAAGAATATTTAAATCGAAGCTTTGTTCTCCTTGTGTTGATCCAACACCAGTAAAGCCTGATTTTGTTACAGTTGGCAGTGTGACAGCTTTATTAATATTACCCCGCCATTCACAAGAAGAAGATGCAATGGTAATTGCATTTCCATAAACTGTACTTGTTAAGAAAGGACGATCACTTCGATTTCCTGCGTAGTATGTACTATAGACACCAGGGACTAATGTTCCAGACCCAGTATTTTCTGCTGTTTTAACAATTTCAACAACAAAATAGCCTTCAGCAAGTCTAATATTCGTACCTGGTACAGGGGCTGTATACGGATAATATCCCGAGAAGTTCGTTGCATTAAAAGCTTCTCGATAAAGGCGAATTCCGATCCCCGGGATATTAGTAGAATAAATATTATTACCAAGTGGGCTAATTGCATAATTTTGTAATAATCGTGCAACCATCATATCACTACGACTGCAAGTATATGTCGTTCTGTCGTTTGGACGAATCTCGAAAAGTGATTTAACCAAGACTTTTCCAACGGGGTCACTTGGTCGAACAACAACACGCCCAACTTGCATAGAGACATCAATAGTGGTAAAGCCTGGGCTCGTTGAACAAGCTGCATTTGCCTCAGCATAGAAACCGAGACCTGCGGTAAGTAAAACACTGTTTAAGAGTAATTTTTTCATTTACAAACCGCCTCAGTCATTATTAAACTTTGTTGATCTTGCGCAAGTTGTGCTGTTACATCATACGTAATTTCACATTGCTCAGCGCTATCTTCACCCCATTTTACATATAGGTGATCTTGTGTTTTAGGTGTACGCAAATAAACCATACTACCTTGAGCGACGATACCAACTGCTTCATTGTTTTGATCAAACACTTGTGCCGCAAATGGAAGACTTTCACCTGTTGCTGTTTTTGCAGCGATATAAATGGCATAACCTGTTTTGGTAGAAAAATCGACTTTTGTGATTGCACCAGCAAACGGAGCAATACGCTGACTGGTTTCTTCCAACTCAACATGAGTCGACATTTCTTGCGGATCTAAAGTGATATCATTTAAACGATATGGAGTAACGTAAGGAATAACAGCATAGCCATCCTTATTTACTGTTAAACCAGTTGTATTATTCACTTTTGCACCAGCAGCGTCAGGCGCATAAACAAGTACCATGGTTTGACCTTGTTCAGGGCCAAATAAAACACCATCACGATGTGCAACAATATTACCTGTGAGGCTAACCATTGCTTGCTGATACGCGTCAGCAATACTGTATGAACCACCAACAGTTGTATAATTGGTGCGGTATCGAGCATTCACGTTTAGAGTAGGGTTGTTATAGTCTTGGTGGGACATAGATGAACCATAACTAAAACGATCTCCTACTGTGCCACTGACACCAACAGTACGGTTGTTTTGTGATGCGTTTGCATTGACATTCATTGAATGCTTTTTAAAGCTCAATGGGAATGAAAGCGTCATCAAATATTCGGTATCACGTGTTTGATTATTTGAACCATAGTCAATTTGACGATTGGTTGCAGATAAACCATAAGTCAAACCATGGTAATTATTGCTATAACCAATTTGATATTGCTCGCCGCTTTCCTTGCGATTCCAGTAATCGACCCATGAACCAACCATGTAGAAGTTACCCCAACCATCAGGTAGCCCCTGATTCAAGGTAATTTGGAATTCACTACGTTGTTTACCAACAGCGAAGCTGTTCATACCTTTTTGTTCTAAATCGCGAATTAATAGCGCATCACGTAATTTATAATAATTTTCAGTCGAGTAGCGATACGCTGCTAAGGTTAGGTTGGTGCTTGTTGGCGCAATTAACTTACTATAACTGAGGCGATAACTTTGACCTGATTGCGATTCTTTTTTTTCAAAATCAGCTTCAGAATGCGTAACATCGAGTGAAATCGCACCAATAGGTGTTGCAAAGGCAGTACCGACTAACGCTGAAGCATATTTTTCAGTCGCTTGAAAACCCGTATAGCCCGTTAAGTAGTTGTTAATACCGCGTTGATATTTACCTTGTACAACCCAAGGGTCTAAATCAATATCACGATCACGGAACTCACCCGCAGTAACAGAATATCTGCTCATGCCCGGACGTAACATTTGTACGACCGAAGAATAGGGAATTGCAAATCTTTGTATTTCGCCACTAGATTCGATGACCGAAACTTCGAGTTCACCACCAAAGCCTGTTGGATAAAGATCATTAATTTCAAAACTTCCTGGTGATACAGTGGTTTGATAGATTAATTGACCTTGTTGACGAACCTCTACCTTGGCATTAGTTTTAGCGTTACCACGAATACGTGGGGCATAGCCCAGCATACTATTTGGTAACATGCGATCATCACTTGAAAAATCGACACCACGATATCCAAATGAATCAAAAATTTCACCATTGGTAAAACTATCACCCAGTGTTAAAACACTACGATATTGTGGGAAAGCACGTTGTAAATAGGTACTTGTAGTTTGATAATTTGATTTCTTTTCATCTTCATTCGGTCGGTCTTTCCATTGCCATTGACCGTTATGGCGTAACTGCCAACCTGCTATATTTGCTCCAGCTGTTAAGGCCATGAATGCATTGGTTGTTTCTTTATTGTCGTTACTACGATTGAACGTCTTATAGGCAGTACCGCTATAAGATAAGAACCCAGCATTGATACCGCGATCCCAAATACTTGGATCGACATATCCTTGTGCATTTTTTTGTAATGCAACTTGAGGAATAGAAATATCTACACGTAATTTTGATGTATCAAAATCATAGTAGGCGTCCTCAATCCATTCATCTATTTTTAAACAACTATTTTGTGACAAAGCGGATTGTTGTTGAGCAAGAATATCTTGTTTTACGCCGTACTCGAGTAGTGCACCTGAGTTAAAGCATGTGATCGCATTTTGTTTTGGATCAACTGCTTTAAACACCATTCGGCGTTTTCCGAACCATTGGCCATTGATATATACATCGACGTTATATTCGCCAGCTAAAACGGGGTTGCCATATTTAAAACGCGAAATATCAATCTTTTGTGCATCACCGATTAAAAAAGAAGAGTTAAACTCAGCTTCCATCGCATTTTTGTGTGCGGGTTCGTCTGCATAGACCATAACAGGCACAGTCATACTGACCATGCCAGATGCAAGGTAAAAACAAATATGACGCTTTAATAATCTATGTGGTGCGTGCTGTTTAGACATGATAAAAATCGCCTATATGGTATAGGTACTTAAAATTATTGGTTATTTAAGTGAAGAATGATTATTGGAATTTGATTGGTCTTTCGACACGTCCGCCATAATCATTTACATTGATAAAACTCATCTTCTCAGTATTCGTGTTTTTCAGTTGAACGCGATCTTCAGAAAAAGGCTTTAACATGAGACCTTGAGGTAATAAATCGACTTTTTTATCACCATTGGCTTGGAAAATTGAAGTCATGGTAATGTGGAAAGGGGTCGGATTTTTAATGACAAGGCTTTGACCAGATTTTTGCCATTGCAGTTTATCGGCTGCTAAGTTGGCATCTTCTTTAATACTTGCTGGTCGATAAAAAAACTTAATTCGTGAGCGAATTGCAAGTTGCAAGAAATTATCTGGAGCAGCTTCATTCCCTTTACCTGTTGGGCTAGGTGGAATATCTAAAACATTTAACCAAAGTACAGTTTCTTGTTGTTGATTTAACTGCGAAGCACTAGGCAAAGCTGTAATACGAAGCGTTTGGCTTTTCGATGCTTCCACACGCGAAATCGGAGGTGTGATCATGAAAGGTACTTTTGATTGGTCAGGCGTACTTTTCGGATCACCTTCATCAATCCAAGCTTGGACAAGTGCAGGTTTAGCGCCATTATTACTAAGTTGTAAGGTTACTTCACGTGCATCGGAAGGGTAAATAACCCGTGTGCCATGAATAATCATTTCTGCATGTGTGGCAGTTGCCATCACAGAACAAAGTGCTAAACCAGACAAAAATTTACAACCGCTAAATGACATGTGCAACATTCTCAAAAAAGACAGATGAATTTAAAAGTGAAAAGAGTTTCTATGCTCTAAAACATAGAAACTCTGTTATCAATAAATTATTGATAAATAATTGTGTATTGTACTGAAGTTGTTACTTCACCAGCAGTAGATGCGCCAGTAGCGTAGTATTCAGCATAGTAGTTCAAATCAGCGCTACCGCCTTCAACAACATCAACCCACTGAGAGTTAGTTTGAGCACCAGTAGCACCAGCAGCGAGTACTGGAATAACTTGGTTGTTGTTACCTAATAATTGGATATCAACGTTTTGTGCACCAGCTGCAGCTTGGTTGATTAAACGACCTGTATTGAAATCAACAGTTGCGCCTGGCTCGAAGTAAGTAGCAACTTTACCTTCTGAACAATCTTCTAAGTTGATTTGGAAAGGAGTACGACCTGCAACATCGCCAGCATTTGCTAGAGTCTGTCTAGAAACTGTTGGAAGAGTAACGATAAAATCTTTACCCGCTGGAGTAACGATGTTACAAGTTTTGTCAGTAACTAAACCATTGATTGTAATAGTACCATCAGCAGCTTGTGCATTAGCAATACCTACAACTGAAAGTGTAGCGATCAAAGCAAGTTTTTTCATAATAATATCTCGAATACATCAGCTAAAAAATTGAATTAGATTACTTTTTCAGGTTATTTTTGCGCCGAACAAGTAATGAGCGAAATATACCAGTTATTAAAAAAAATGCAAACTCCGTCACAAAAATAAATTTATTAATCATATATTATACAATTGCTAAGTAAGTCGCTGTTTATTTGAATTTTTTTATTAGAAAAATTAATCTTATTTGTTAGTTTTGTGAAAAATCATGAAAAAAATGATGATTTTTTTTAAGCAAAAATTGAGTAAATGTTTATTTTTTGTTCAAAATTGAGCTTTTTTTATATGAATTTTTTATGACAAACATTATGTGTTAATACGGTTTTTGTGAATTTTGAGTCAAAAAAGTTCGGCATTAACAAAAATGCTTAATTGGTTTTAAGAATTTCTTAAGATTGGGAGCTTAGTTTTTAAGCATGGTCTGATGGTAAAAACACCAATAAGGAGATTTCGATGAACATGCTTTATACCCATAAACCAAACTACTATTTTTTTGCTCATAAATTTGTCCTGTTTTTAGAGGGCTATCTAAAAAGTCACGCTACAGAACAACAGCGCACGAGTTTCAATTTGCAAACGATTTATGATTTGTTTGGTCATGATCGAGCTTCAAGTACAACAAATCTAGAAGGTATTTTAAACATTGCAGATGAATATGTACTCGACACTGATGAAGGGCAGCAAGCATTGATTCGTGCTTACCATGTGCATTTAGATAATCATGTGCTGACTTTAGAGTTTAATCCAAAAGCGGTTGCATGCTTAAAAGGCGGTCAAACCATCGTCAGCCCACAAGCGGCTTAAGCTGAGCGAAGTAGACAAAATTCCTCGTTGATACACTGAGTTAATGATCTTTTAGCTCAGTGTTTTTTTATCGAGCTGATTTCAAGTCATCGATTGGTTATGATATCTATATCAAATCAAGTGATCAGAATATTGTGATGGATAAAGACTTTAACTCTGAAACGTATACCGTAGATGAAAGTATTAGCGATACTATTTTGTGGTTAATGCAACATCAAGAGATATTTGATTCATTTCATTTTGACGTGCATACGCAAGAGTTGTCTGTGACACATGCAGCAGGGGTGGATATCATCCGGATCGGCATGTTTTTGAATGCCAAATACGGCATATTGGTTACATCAATTTAACACTAGTGATTTCTTTAGAAAAAAGCCTTGTCAAATGACAAGGCTTTTGAATTTATGCGCTCATGGCATCCACTGTGAGTTCAGCAATACTTGGTTTCGGTTTTTCAGCAGTGAGACCGAGTTTAGCAAACAAGAGTTGGTCTTTACCTTCACCTGCATTTGGTGTGGTTAAGAGCTTTTCACCAGAGAATAACGAATTAGCCCCAGCCATAAATGCCAATGCTTGATCAGAATCACTTAAAGACTCACGACCCGCAGATAAACGAATATAACTATGCGGCATGATGATTCGAGCAACAGCGATCGTGCGAATCCATTCGGTTACTTCAAGTTTTTCAACATCAGCAAGTGGTGTACCTTCGATAGGTACTAGCATGTTAATTGGCACAGACTCAGGATGAACAGGCATAGTCGCAAGTTCATGTAATAAACCTATACGATCATTGCGGCTTTCGCCTAAGCCCACAATACCACCGCTACATACTTTCATACCTGCCTGACGCACATGATCAAGGGTATCCAGACGATCATCAAAGGTGCGGGTACTAATAATATGTGAATAATATTCGCGGGATGTATCTAGGTTATGGTTGTAATAATCTAAACCAGCATCTTTTAGGCGTTCTGCTTGAGATTGATTGAGCATTCCTAAGGTCATACAAGTTTCTAAACCAAGTGCTTTCACTTCACGTACCATTTCCAGTACATACGGCATGTCACGTTCATGCGGATTACGCCAAGCTGCGCCCATACAGAAACGAGAAGAACCCGATTCTTTTGCTGATAGTGCTTCACGAATGACTTTATCTACTGCGATACGTTTTTCAGCTTCCAATTTAGAATCGTAGCGAGCAGATTGTGAGCAATACTTGCAGTCTTCAGGGCATTTACCTGTTTTAATAGAAAGAAGCGTACTTACCTGAATCGTATTGGCTTGGAAATGTTGACGATGAACACCTTGCGCTTCAAATACTAAGTCTAAAAATGGTTGATCATATAGGGCTTGGATTTCATCACGAGTCCAGTCATTACGTACAGTCATTGTTATATCCATGATGATAGATTACGTTTGTTGAGATTAATCATACAGAAATCATGCCAAAGCCAAAGGGCAAAAAACATCATTTTTCTATTTGACGCACATTTGCTTGTTGCAATTGCTGTTGAATTGCCCAATCAATATGTACATTTACAATCTCATCGTGCCATGTTTTTGCTTCTTGCAATTTGGCTATGATTTCAGATGAGTATGGCGCATTTCCTAGACCGATTGCAATATTGCGCTTAAAGGATTGGTAGCCTGTACGACGGATTGGGCTACCTTCTGTATTGGCTAAAAATGTTGCCTCATCCCATTGCCATATTTCGAGTAAGCTAATGTTATCTAAATGATGTCTTGGATCGAAGTCGGGGATAGATGCTGTTTGAGCAAAACCATTCCATGGGCAAATAAGCTGACAGTCATCACAGCCAAAAATACGGTTGCCAATACCTTGCCGCAAGTCTTCGGGAATAATTCCTTTATACTCAATGGTCAAATAAGCGATACATTTTCTGGCATCAAGCATATAAGGCTCAACGATCGCTTGTGTTGGGCATATATCAATACAGGCTGTACATGAGCCACAATGCGCTGTTGCAGGCTGGTCAAACGGAAGTTCAAGAGAAGTAAACAATTCACCTAAAACAAAAAAAGAACCTGATTTTTTGTGGATAAGTAAAGTATGTTTTCCTGTCCACCCCATACCTGCACTTTCGGCTAAAGATTTTTCAAAAATTGGGGCTGAGTCTGCGAAAGGGCGTGATTCAAAATCTCCCACTTTTTCTTTGATACGCGTGGCCAATGTTTTAAGTCGTCCACGCATGACCTTATGATAGTCACGCCCACGGGCATAGCGTGCAATAATGGCTGAATTTGGTTCAAGTGGTACATAACGAGGCTTAGGCGATGCCACAAGATAGTTCATTCGCACACAAATAATGCTTTTTGTGCCCGGGACGAGTAAGGTTGGGTCTGCACGTTTTTCTAAGTTTTCTTCTAAATAGTGCATGTCAGCATGATAACCACGCTTTAAATATTCTTTGAAACGTGGCATTTGATCTTGAGCATCAGGTTTGGCAATGACACAATCAGAAAAGCCCAAGTCTAAAGCCTGTGCTTTGATCCATGCTTTAAGTTCTTGAGGATCAAACTGTTGCAGTTCAATCTTTTGAGAAAGTTTTTGAGACGATGCAGTGGAAGCCATAAACCAATAACAGGGGGATAAACATGCAACGTCCAGTTTACCATAGTCAAAGTATTCAAGCATGGGAGCAGCGTTGGTTTGCTCAGCAAAATTCTTCGCTGGGACTGATGCAACAAGCCGCTTGGGCAATAACACAGCACTTACTTCAACAATTTCAAGAACAAGACATTAAAAAAATTGCTGTGTGGTGTGGTCAAGGTAATAACGCGGGTGATGGTTATTATATCGCTGCATTTTTAAAACAAGCGGGATTTGAGGTAACGGTATTTGCCGCTGAGTTAGGTCACTCTGCTGATCTAAAGCAAGCTTATGTATATGCTCAAGAGTATCAAATTGATATTCAATTATTAAATCTCCCTAAATCCCTCTTTGAGAAAGAGGGACTTTTATTTGATTGTCATATAGATGCTTTATTTGGTATTGGCCTAAACCGAGCACTAGATCTAAGGTGGCAAAATATTATTCAACTCTTTAATGAGCAAACAGGTTTAAAAATTTCAATTGATATTCCAAGTGGTTTGCATGCCAATACAGGGCAAGTCTTACCTTGCGCAATTCAAGCTGACCAGACTTTTACGATTCTCGGTTATAAAGCTGGATTGTTTACAGGTCAAGGCAAGGAATTTGTAGGGAAGCTTCATTTAGTCAGCCTAATTCCAACTGACGAAGAATTAAAGCCAGTGGCTTATTTATCCCCAGAAAAAATCACTTTACCTAAACGCAAAGCCTTTGGTCATAAAGGCAGTTATGGACATGTCTTGGTGGTGGGTGGTCATGCGGATATGGGGGGAGCAGTCATCATGTCTGCTGAAGCTGCTTTTTATGCAGGTGCAGGAAAAGTCAGTGTGGTGTGTGATGCTAAACACCATCAAGCAATCTTATCGCGTTCACCAAATATTATGGTTCGAGATATAAATGCTTTAAATCTAGAAACCATTCAACAGCTATTAAAGCAAGTTGATGCAGTCTGTTTTGGTATGGGTTTAGGGCGAGATGAATGGGCTGAAAATATCTATAAACAATGGTTGGATTCACTCAATCAAAATACGCAATTAGAAGTTGTGCTTGACGCTGATGGACTTTGGTTTCTAGCCAAGCATCCACAACAGTTAAATGAGCATATCTTTGCAACTCCGCATTCAGGCGAAGCGGCGACATTATTGGGCTGTACAGCCGTTGAAATTGAACAAGATCGAATTACGGCGATTCTTCAACTACAACAAAAGTATGCAGGGCAATGGGTACTAAAAGGCGCGGGGAGTCTGACCTTGGAATTAGGTGATGACTTATTTATCTGTACCCAAGGTAATGCAGGCATGGGCACAGGAGGGATGGGTGATGTCTTAGCAGGTATGATCGCCAGTTTAAAAGCACAATTTCATCAGCATGTTAAGTTGCATGAAATCGTTAGCTTACATGCGCAAGCAGGTGATCTTTTAGCGAGCAACGGTATGAGAGGATTACAAGCACATGAAATGGGGAGAATGATTTATAAAGTTGTGAATGATTAACGTCGTCTACTACTTGAACGACTTCGTCCACGTGCCATACCACCTAATGCATTCAACACTGCCAGTTTAGTCATACTTCCTGAGGCGTGTGCATGACAAATCGCAGCAGCAAGCGCATCGGCAGCATCGGCTTGAGGCTGAATGCTTAAATTGAGTAGACGCATGACCATCATTTGTACTTGCTCTTTTTCCGCAGCACCATAGCCAACAACAGACTGCTTGATTTGACGTGCAGTATATTCAGCGACTTTTAAATCTAAATTAACCAGTGCCGCTATTGCTGCGCCACGTGCTTGACCTAGCTTTAGTGCAGAGTCAGGATTCTGAGCCATAAATACTTGTTCTACGGCTGCTTCTGTTGGCCCATGAAATTTAACAATACGTTCAACACCTGCAAAAATACGTTTTAAACGTTCAGGCATTTCTTGTGTTTCAGTACGAATGGTTCCTGCATCGACAAAACGTAATTTGTTACCATCTTTTTCGATAATTCCATAACCTGTTAAACGTGAACCAGGATCAATACCAATAATGAGTGACATGCAGCACTATAAAAGAATAAAGGATGATTGATATTGTTACATAATGGGCTTTTAGCTGCATGATAATTTTGTAGTATTTTGAATTATAAAGATATAGTTGTTTTATTGAACAAAGTATTTGTTTTTTTAGTAAAGGCACTGAATTTTGTATTTATTGGAAATCTGCTTGCTGAGACGATTAAAATTAAGTTTTATCTCGTATTTGTATTAAATATGAACGTTAATTTAAAAATTAAGTGATTTTTATAAATAAAGTTTGCATTGTCAGGTGTAGGGGCGTATAAAGCTAATTCGCTGATGCGGGGTGGAGCAGTCTGGTAGCTCGTCGGGCTCATAACCCGAAGGTCGTTGGTTCAAATCCGACCCCCGCTTCCAAATTAATATTGCTCTGTGATGTGTAAAAGTTGTTGTTTATTATTGATTAAGCAGTAGCTGAGTTAGCTTAAATAACCTTAAATAAAGCTAAAAATTATTAAATTCTAGTTATGTAGTCTTTTCCCTCATCTAGCATTGTAGTAAATTAGATCGATCACTTGAGCTCAGTAATGAGTATTTAAGTTTTGAATATTATTAGTGAATGGCATGTAGCCACTGCCACGAATGGCAATGAAATTAGTGTGCAAATTATCCCACTTAAACGCCAGCAAAGTACGATGGATGGTTTTAAATGGGTAGAAGTAGGTAAAAAGATACTTTTGCAGTCTGGTCAAGAAATTGAATTCAACCAAGATGGAAAAAGTTTCTATACTTCGGTCAATCAGCTATATCGTTTGACTTAAAATTTGGTATGCTTGTAGTATCTATTTAAGTAAAATAGATAGAGTTAAAATTAGAAGCGGTTTTGTTTCTAATTTGGCTTTTTTTTTAAACAAAAGATTTTAAAGGTTTAGGTTTTATGTCTGAAACTGTTAACGGAACTGTAAAGTGGTTCAACGAAACTAAAGGTTTTGGTTTTATTCAAGCTGACTCTGGGCAAGACGTTTTTGCTCATTTTAGCGAAATCCAAAGCAGCGGTTTTAAAGTTTTACACGAAGGTCAACGCGTTAAGTTTGAGCTTGGTCAAGGTAAAAAAGGACCACAAGCTACAAACATTACCGTTATCTAACAGAAATCATTCGGTAAAAAAGAAGCTCACACAAGTGGGCTTTTTTATTTGTTAAGAATAAATTTGGAATGTTGGGCGTTAGATACGTATTGCATCGAAAAACTAAAGTGGTGTATAGTTAAAAACAACTAGAAGAATAATACTGTTGATTCAGCAAATCTTTTCATTTCGTAGTTTAACCAAACCTTTCGTTTTATCAGATTTAGTTTCATAGTTTATTATTTCAAGTTAATTGCGATTAAGCATCTTAAGTTTTTTTGAAAAAATAGGTTAAATATATGTCTAATACTGTGACTGGTACGGTTAAGTGGTTCAACGAAACTAAAGGTTTCGGATTTATTCATGCTGACTCTGGACAAGATGTTTTTGCTCATTTTAGCGAAATCCAAAGCGACGGTTTTAAAGTTCTACACGAAGGCCAACGCGTGTCATTTACCATTGCTGATGGTAAAAAAGGCCCTCAAGCAACAGGTATTACGGTAGTTTCTTAAAACCAATCGTATGACTTGAAAAAAAAGCTCACTTTGGTGAGCTTTTTTGTTTTTTGGCTTTTACTTTTTTAGAAAATAGGGTGCATTGAATGAGAAAAGGTTAGTCTCTACAAGTGGTATGGTAAACGCGAACAATGCTTACATTTTCTAATCAGTTGGTATTTATGAAGCACTTTTGTTTCAAATCATAGACATAAAATATAAATTTTTTTGTTATCTTATTTTTTTTGCAAGAAAACAAACATATGAAAAACTTTTTATTTTTAGGTTTAATCCTGACCTCGCTGGCAGCTTGTTCTTCAACGCCAAATCAAGAACTTACGCCACCAAAAATCGGTATGGCAAATCCTGCAAGCAAATTCTGCGTTGATCAGGGCGGTCAGTTAGAAATTCGAAATGAGGCAAATGGTCAGGTTGGTTACTGTAAGTTACCGAATGGTCAAGTCGTTGAGGAGTGGGAGTTGTTCCGTTCAAGTCAACCTAAGTGTTTAGCAGATGAAGCACAGAAACTCATTGGTCAATCTGGGTTGAGCGAAGACCAAATCAAACAAAAAACAAAATCTGAGATCGTGCGTAGTATTGGTCCGAATCAGCCTGTAACGATGGATTATCGTGAAAACCGAGTGACGGTCACAGTTGATCCAAAATCTAAAAAAATTACGAATGCTACCTGTGGTTAATTATTAAAAGAAACTATAGTGCTCAATTAAACTGGCTTTAATTGAGCGCTTTTTTATAGAACTTGCTCTCTCAAGCCTTGATAATTCAAAAAATGCACCCATCATTTTATTTAGCATGATTTTTTATTTGCTGTGTAAGCTTTACTTTTATACACTCTGTGCTGCACATTTTTTCAATTTTTCTGAGATAGACGAAGCTTTGACATGAATCTACTTCTTATCGTGGTATTTGGCACAATTGCTGAAGTTTTAGTATGGATCGGCGTGGGCGACCTTGTAGGGAGTATGTGGTACGTATTCTTTTGGTTCATCTTCGCATTCTTTATTGGTTTAAACCTTGTTCGTTCGAGTACATCGAGTATCATGCCGCAATTGCAGCAGATGCAAATGACTGGGCAGCTTGGTGGTGATCCAGCCGTAACTAAAAAACTGGCACTTGCGATGTCTGGTTTTCTATTGATGATTCCAGGTTTAATTTCGGACGTGCTTGCAATACTTGTATTGATCCCTGCTGTTCAAACTGCGCTTCGTAATGCCTTGATGAAAACGATGGCAAAACGTCAACAAGCGATGATGGAACAAATGATGGGTGGTATGGGGGGCGGTGCTGCTGGACAAAATCCTTTCGCTGATATGATGCGTCAAATGCAAGAGATGCAAAACCAGCAACAGGGTGGTGGTCAGTATCGTGATTCTACGATCATCGATGGTGAAGCACGTGAAGTAGAGCCAAATCAGAAGAAAATTGAGTTTAAAGATGTAAATTAATAATGACACAATGAACTAAAAAACACGCTTCTTTAAAGCGTGTTTTTTTATGCGTCTTGTTCAGATATCTGATCAGGTTTTTGGTCAACTTGGGTTTGCTTGTCTTTTTCTTTATTTGATGGTTGATATTCACTCGGCGGGAGTACTGTTATCTCATTTTCTGAGTTTTTATATTTGCGGCTACGGTTGGCTCGTTCACGAAATCCACCTTTATTAATCAATTGGGTCATGATGATATTTCTGAAATTGTTAAAACACTATTCTAACAAATTATATAAAAGTTCGTAATTAGCGTGTTATTGACGTGACTGGGGTGTTCTTAGAAATGCATTAAGCTGTCATAAAGTTGTGTTACTTTTAAAGTATTGGTTCGAAAACAAGATTGTATTCTGATTTTTTTTCTCATAGGATAAAAGTATGACGGTTTGATCGTTGTGCTAAGAAAATAAAAAAGAATAAATGGAGGAGTGAATGATGTTATCTCAATATCATTGTGCATGTTGCGACAAGGTTGTTGCATCAACAGATAAATCGTGCCCTTATTGTGGCTCTCAACATATTCGCAGCCCTTATGGTTTATGGATGTTGTGCGTTGCAGCTTGTTTTGTGGTTGTGGTGATCGTCAAAGTTGTACATATTTATTTACAGCAACATCATGAAGATCAAGCAATGCAAAAAAATTCATTGTTTGAAATATTTAAGCACGAGAGTGTAAATCCTAAAAAATAGATAGAAATTTGCTGTGGAATTAAAAAAGCTCACAGTGTTGTCACTGTGAGCTTTGGGTATGAGATCGGATTGTAGCGGAGGGATTATAATCCAGCAGCATCCTTCAAGATCTCAACCTTATCTGTTTTTTCCCAAGTAAATGCAGTATCCGAACCTTCGCGACCAAAGTGTCCGTAAGCTGCAGTCTGCTTGTACATCGGTTGAATCAAATTCAACATACGTGTAATGCCATATGGGCGTAGGTCAAAGTGTTCACGAACAAGTTGAATAATCAACTCTTCGGATACTTTGGCTGTGTTAAATGTATTGATCGAAATTGAAGTTGGCTCAGCAACACCAATTGCGTAGCTGACTTGAATTTCACATTTGTCTGCTAAACCTGCAGCAACAATATTTTTAGCGACATAACGACCTGCATAAGCAGCAGAACGGTCCACTTTAGATGGATCTTTACCCGAGAAAGCACCACCACCGTGACGGGCCATACCACCGTAGGTATCTACAATGATTTTACGACCTGTTAAACCACAGTCACCAACTGGACCACCAATCACAAACATACCTGTTGGATTGATGTGGAATTTAGTACCTGCATGGAACATTTCAGCAGGAATGATCGGTTTGACGATTTCTTCAATTACAGCTTCTTTGAGTTGAATTTGAGAAATCTCAGGATCATGCTGGGTCGATAATACAACTGCATCTAAGCGAACTGGCATGCCATTTTCATAGGCAAACGTTACTTGGCTTTTTGCATCTGGACGTAACCAAGGTAAAGCACCTGAACGACGTAACTCAGCTTGGCGTTCCATTAAGCGGTGCGCATAAGAAATAGGGGCAGGCATAAGCACATCAGTTTCACGGCTGGCGTAACCAAACATTAAACCTTGGTCGCCTGCACCTTGATCTTCTGGTTTTTGGCGGTCAACACCTTGCGCAATTTCAGGTGATTGCTTGCCGATCATATTGATGACCGCACAAGTTGATCCATCAAAACCTAAATCAGAGTGATGATAGCCAATACTATTTACGGTTTGACGTACAATCGCTTCAAAGTCGACATTGGCTGTCGTTGTGATTTCACCAGCAAGAACAACGACACCTGTTTTTACTAATGTTTCACAAGCGACACGCGCATACGGGTCTTCTTTGATGATTGCATCTAAAATCGCATCACTAATTTGGTCAGCCATTTTGTCTGGATGACCTTCGCTTACAGATTCTGAAGTAAAAACAGCATACTCGCGCATGAACGTCCTATCACTGGTATTTTCAAAAAGACAGAGTATGTTACATCGACTTAGCTTATAGGACTAGCACAAGCTGACTAAAAAGCATGAATTTATTTCATTTTCACCGTGTTTTTATTGATATGTGTATCAACAAAACTAATATACGGGCTTCCTTCGCTCTAGAATTTCGGTTGGACTATTCTTTCATTTTGAAGATGATGGTTTTATTTTCTGCTTAAGGCATGAACATTTGTACTTATAATGCGAGATGAACGAATGAAAAATAAGAAATATCGTGTATTAGGCTTTACCCCATGTCGTTTTTTTAAGACAATAGTCACATCTTTTGAAAGGTGATTTCTCATCTTCTCTCATCTAATTGATTTAATCGGATTCTGACTTATGACAACCCCTTTAAATGAACGTCGTATTGCAAATGCAATTCGTGTCTTGGCTATGGATGCTGTGCAACAAGCAAACTCAGGGCATCCTGGTGCTCCAATGGGGATGGCAGATATCGCTGATGTAGTTTGGCGTGAATTTTTGAATCATAATCCAACAAACCCACAATGGGCGAACCGCGACCGCTTTGTATTGTCAAATGGCCATGGCTCTATGTTGCAATATGCTTTGTTGCATTTGACGGGTTATGAATTATCAATTGAAGATTTAAAACAATTTCGTCAATTACATTCTAAAACACCAGGCCATCCAGAATTGGGTTATGCACCTGGAATCGAAACAACAACTGGCCCATTAGGTCAGGGTATTGCCAATGCTGTTGGATTTGCTTTGGCTGAAAGAACTCTAGCTGCACAGTTCAACAAAGAAGACTTAAATGTAGTTGATCACTTCACTTATTGTTTCCTTGGTGATGGTTGCTTGATGGAAGGTATTTCCCATGAAGTATGTTCACTTGCTGGTACTTTAGGTTTAGGCAAACTTGTTGTTTACTATGATGACAACGGTATCTCGATTGATGGTGAAGTTGAAGGTTGGTTCAGTGATGACACAGAACAACGTTTTAATGCATATGGCTGGCAAGTACTTCGTGTAGACGGTCATGATGCTGCTGCGATTCGTCAAGCGACGATTGACGCAAAAGCTGAAACAAATAAACCAACGATTATTATTTGTAAAACGATTATTGGTCTAGGTTCACCAAATAAACAAGGCAAAGAAGATTGCCACGGTGCGCCACTTGGTAAAGACGAAATCGTTTTAACGCGTGAAGCTTTAGGCTGGAAAGAAGACGCATTTGTAATCCCAGAAGATGTGTATGCAGCTTGGGATGCAAAAGCCAAAGGTCAAAGCTCTGAATCAGCTTGGAACGAATTATTTGCCCAATACCAAGCAAAATATCCGACTGAAGCGGCTGAGTTATTACGTCGTATCAATGGCGATTTACCTGCTGAATTTGCTGCACAAGCAGATGCATTTATTGCGGAAACAAATGCCAAAGCAGAAACCATTGCAACACGTAAAGCAAGCCAAAACACTTTACAAGCATTCGGTCCATTACTTCCTGAATTGTTAGGTGGTTCTGCTGACTTAGCTGGTTCAAACTTGACACTTTGGAAAGGTTGCCAAGGCGTACAAGAAAACCCAGCGGGTAACTATGTCTATTACGGTGTTCGTGAATTTGGTATGACTGCCATCGCGAATGGTGTGGCTTTACACGGTGGTTTTGTCCCTTACGTTGCTACATTCTTGATGTTCATGGAATATGCACGTAATGCAGTACGTATGTCTGCATTGATGAAACAACGTGTGATTCATGTATATACGCATGACTCAATTGGTTTAGGTGAAGATGGCCCTACACATCAACCTGTAGAGCAAATCGCATCTTTGCGTGGTACACCAAACTTAAATACTTGGCGTCCATGTGACACCGTTGAAGCAGCGATTTCTTGGAAATCTGCGCTTGAGCGTAAAGATGGTCCGACAGCGTTAATTTTCTCTCGTCAAAACTTACCATTCCAAGCGCGTAATGAAGCTCAAATTCAAAATGCTGCTAAAGGTGGTTATGTGCTTGCTGAAGAAAAAGGTGAGTTAAAGGCAATCATCATCGCAACGGGTTCTGAAGTTTCATTGGCAATGGAAGCTTATGCACAACTTGAAGGTGTACGTGTAGTTTCTATGCCGTGTGCTGAAGAGTTTATGAAGCAAGATGCTGCTTACCGTGAAGCGGTACTACCTGCGCATATCCGCGCTCGTGTTGCTGTTGAAGCGACTCATGTCGACTACTGGTGGAAATTTGTTGGCTTAGACGGCAAAGTGATTGGTATGACCACTTATGGTGAATCTGCTCCAGCGAAAGACTTGTTCCAATTCTTTGGTATTACCACAGAAGCGGTTGTTGCTGCGGTTAAAGAACTGACTGCTTGATGATTTAAGTGGTATTAAAAAGCGTTCCATTCGGAACGCTTTTTTTATGTTTTACTGAAATAACACTAAGAGTTAAAAGTTTTTTTATTTCAGCCTTTAAGTTCAAGATTGTTGATTACTTTCAACTTAATTGATTCGTAAACCGTATTTAACTTAATTTTGAAAATTTGTATTAAGTATTCAACTCTGTCTGAATCGCAATATTAGAAGTTAATAGCTTGTGAACAGGGCAGCTTTCTGCAACTTTTAATAAACGTTTATGCTGATCTTCGGTAAATTCGCCTGTTAATACGATTTTTCGTTCAATATTATTTTGACCTGCTTCAGGTTTGCCATTTGGATTTAGAGCCAAGTCGACTTGAACGTGAGTAAGCACAATACCTTTATGTTTTGCATACATCTCTAAGGTAATGGTTGTACAAGCGCCTAAAGCGGAAAGTAAGATTTGAATTGGGTTTGGTGCAGAATCTTGACCACCTTGATCTGCGGGTTCATCTGCATACCAGTGATGACCAGAGGAATCTGTGAGCGTGACACGGTAGGGCGTTGCGGTGCTTTGGGCTTGAACGGAGTGAGTCATACTTTACCTTGTTATCTACTTGATGATTTTTAGCTGCGTTAATAAATTCTAGCTTGAAAAAAAATAAGAGCAACAATGCTCTTATTTTAGCTCATTAAATCAATAGCGGACTTTGGCTAATAAATTGATATTATCATCTAAAAATTCGCCACTTAGGAAGTTGGCTTTACCACCATGTTGAATCACAATAGATAAAACATCATCTACAATATCATCAGTATTGGTGGTATCAGAATTAAGTTCAACATTTGAGGTTTCCTCATCAATTGTTGCTGGTTGAATGTAACCCTTACGGATAAAGATCTGATCAACACGACCTTCTTTGGCGGCACGATAAATCGAGGAGAGATCTTCTATTAATAGATTTTGACTTTTCGCCTGACTGATTTCAGCTTGTGATGCTTGCTGAAGCTTTGTTCGATATAAATTAACTTTATCCTGAGCATCATCAATCAATAGGCGAGCTTCGGATTCTAAATTGGTACTATTCGTCACAGTTGCAAAGATGGCACTTGGATTATCACAAACTTGTTGATAGAAAGAGACGATCCGTTCGTCACCGAAGACAAGAATAGGCAAAGGATTTTGCTTGTAAACTTCTTGGACGCTTTTATCGACACGGTTTAAAAACTCTTTTATATAATTTTCCTCTTTTATCGCATTTGAGCGGTCATCAGAGTTGGTTGTATAAAGATGCGTGTTTTCAATTGGAAAATTTAAACCTTGTAATTCATCTTCTTGATTAAGCTCTCGTACTAATTGGTCGTTGAAGACTTCCAATAAACGTCCTTGGTTTCTTGAAACAACCACTAAATAATAGTGCACAGCATTATTTAGTTCACGAAGAATATCTCGTGTTGAAAAATGCTGATCAATGATAACTCTTGGCTTAACTTTAAAAGGGAAATTTAGAATTTGTGTATCTTCAGCGGTCGCGAAAATAGCCAAAGTATCCAAGTTGTAGTTATGATTGTGATCGGCAAGTTTTTGCTCGATTTGTTGAACCAGTGTTTGCGCTTCACGTTTGTCATGATTTTCAGATAATCGTGTCTCCAACTCTTTCATTGCATTCTTTAAAGCAATCGCGTCTTGTTGATTGTCAGGAAAGGTTCGGTGGGTTGGAACAAAAATGCTGATAGCAGGTTGTGCTTGCGTTATGTTTAATTGATCAAATATTTTTTGTAAATTCATGCCACTTCCTCTAAATGAAAATATAAATTTTTTTAAAGTTGATTAATTTTTATAACATTGTTTTTTAAAAACTAAGGTTAAAAATTGATAAGTTTTGTACAGACTAAATTTAATCTAGTTGTCATTAAGATGCGTTCTAAGTAATCGCGTTATTTTATTAAGGCTCTTCGTTGCAAAAACAAAACACTGTGTCATAAATCCTCACACTCTATTGTTGTCGTTTTCTAATACAATTTACTAAATTTAAAAATGAATTGAGGAATACATGAAAAACTTAAAGGCTTTATCATTCGGTGTATGTTTGGTGCTAGGTTCAACATTGGCTCAAGCAAAAGTGATTGACTATAAAATTGATCCTACGCATACCGCAACAGTATTTAGTTGGAATCATTTTGGTTTTTCTACACCAAGCGCTAACTTTACTGACATTCAAGGTGTTATTAAAGTAGATGAAGCAAAACCAGCAAATTCTTCAGTAAATGTGACTATTCCTGTAAGTAGCGTAAATTCAAATGTTGTTGCGCTTGATAAAGAGTTTCAAGAAGAAGCTTGGTTCAATGCTGCAAAATATCCAAACATTACTTTCAAAAGTACCAAAGTGGAAACAAAAGACAAAAAACACTTTAAAATCACAGGTGATTTGACCGTAAAAGGTGTAACTAAACCTGTTGTGTTAGATGCAGTGTTGAATAAACAAGGCGAGCATCCAATGGCAAAAGTTCCAGCGATTGGTTTCAATGCAACAACTTCATTTGATCGTTCTGCCTTTGGTATCGGAAGTTATGTACCAAATGTTGGTGATAAGATCACTGTAAATATTACCACTGAAGCGACTGCTGCGAAGTAATATTTTTAATTATTCAAGATGTTAAAAAACTCACGATGCAACCATCGTGAGTTTTTTTATGTAGATATGCTGCTTGCACGTCTAATTATTTCTTTGACTGTTTTTCTTTTAACAATAAATAAGCAGGTGTCGATTTCTTTGCTTGTCGACGCAGCATCATTTTGATGTAGAGCACGATTGCAAAACAGGCTGTTGCCACCGTGAGCATCAGGCTATTCATATAGCTCATCATTGAACTGACATAACCAATAGTCGCAAGACGACGTTGCATGCGTTCAACTTGCGTGCTTGATTCAATGCCTGTGATAGCCCATGTACATAAATGCTCACAGTTGTTAATAATTAAGTGATAGTGATTTTCATGCATGCGCGAGCGCATCCGACGTACCACAGCTTTGGCTTTGTAGCGAGGGGCAGGATAGTTTCGTATATAAATGACTTTATTCCGTGCGAAACGTTGTAATGAGGTCATTTCGATCGGATGCTTTTTAAAAATATGGGCAAAACCTGAATAATGAATGACTCGCCCGCGACCTGCATAAATCCCATGATGACTGTACCCAAAGTGTTTAACTATGAGATGCGCACCGAGTGGGTAATGTGGATGTTTTTGCTGCATACTGATACGAGGCTTTTGCATTTACGCAACTATTCTAATCAAAAAAGGTGGAGCAATCGAGTATATTTATGCACAGATGTAGCAGAATATGTGTCGAGGTTGTATCCACTTTTTGAACGCGATAAGCAGTGCTATAAATATAAACTTTGATTGATAATCATACGCGGAATTTAGATGCGAAAAAGACTTTTGATAGGACTGCTCATTTTCGTTGTGCCCATAGCACATGCAATGCAGCATCAAACGATCGATACTGATCATGTGACTTATGATGTAATCAAAGTAACGGATCTCAGTCAGCTTGAGCTTTATTTAAAAAATCCTCAGACACATCGTTATTATCAGAAATTTTCAAATATTCAACATGAGTTGCCCAAATGTGCACAACTTAACTTTGCAATGAATGCAGGGATGTACCACGCCGACTTTCAGCCAGTGGGGCTTTATGTAGAACAGGGGCAACAGCTTTCAAAGCTCAATCAAGCGAATGGGGTTGGTAATTTCTTTATGCAACCGAATGGTGTGTTGGCTTGGAATCATCAGCAAGCCACAATCAAAAACACACAAGACTATAAACAACAAGGATTTAAAGCTTTGTATGCAACACAATCAGGGCCAATGTTGATTTATAATGGAGAAATCAATCGCAGATTTTTAGTCGATTCTAATTCTTTAAAAATAAGAAATGGTGTCGGCGTTAAAAATAATCAGTTGTATTTTGTGATTTCTCGGCAGCGAGTTAGTTTTTATCAATTTGCGCAATTTTTTAAACAACAATTAAAAATAGATCATGCTTTGTATTTGGATGGTTCAATTTCCAGTCTATATTCAGTATCAACCAAACAACATGATAAAGCGTTTAATTTGGGACCGATTGTAGCGGAAGTTGATCGTAGTGCGTGTAAATAAATCCCTAGTCTCTTTTCTGTAAAGAGACTAGGGTGAGACTTTTATTGAATTGGGGGATTGATCATTTCAAGAAGTTCTTTACGCGTATAACCTCGAGAAATGAGCACTTTTTTGATGCCTTTAACGACATCTTCATCAGTGGCTTTTACTAAAGCATTGAGTAGTTGTTCATCCGATTTACGTGAACAATCATTCTCGACGCAAGCGGTTTGATTTTTGTGTTCATTATACTGTTGTTCAGCAGAGAACAGTTTTTCCCAAAAACTCATAGAGCCTTTCTTATCGAAACTAACATAGCTCGAAATATAACCAATCTAAAATAAAATACAAGCCTTAAGCAGTGATAAAAGCAGCAGTTAGACTCAAATTTTTCCGATGGATATAGATGAGATCAACGAAATTATGACAGCTTAATGACTTGATCTTTATAGAAAACTATATTTTGTTTTAAAAATCAATTAAAAAATAAGGAGTTATTAGACTCCTTATTTTGTAGTGTTACATAGACATAATTTGTTTAAATTTTTTCGAGTAAAACACCTGATTCAACATGGTGAGTGAAAGGGAATTGATCGAACATTGCAAACTTGGTTATTCGATGTGTTTGAGCCAAAGTTTTTAAATTGTCATGTAAGGTATCGGGGTTACAAGAGATATAAATAATATGTTCAAAACCTTGTAGTAATTTTAGGGTTTCATCATCAATCCCTGCACGTGGTGGATCTACGAAAACGGTGTCAAAGTCGTAGCCTTGAATATCAATATTTGCTTCTTGCAAGCGTCTAAATTCACGTTCGCCTTGATAGGCTTGGGTGAATTCTTCAGCAGATAAACGTGCGACTTGAATATTTTCAATTTGGTTTTGTTCGATATTCCATTGCGCTGCATATACAGAAGACTTGGCAAGCTCTGTTGCGAGGACACGATTAAACTTTAAAGAAAGTGGTAGGGTGAAGTTGCCGTTGCCACAGTACAGTTCTAAAAGGTCTTTTTGAGCGCCTTCCGCAGCGTTACATGCCCACTCAAGCATATGCTGGCAAACTTGAGCATTTGGTTGAGTAAAGCTACTTTCAATTTGTTTGTATTTAAACGTTCGTCCATGTACCTTGAGTTGCTCAACGACATAGTCATCACCAATAATGACTTTTTGACCGCGACTACGACCCATAATTTTAATATTGAGCTTTTCAGCTAAAACTTTCGCAGCAACTTCCCAATCTGCATCTAATTTACGATGATAAATCAGTGTAACCAACATTTCTCCACTCAATGTTGAGAGAAAGTCAGCTTCAAAAATACGTTGAGATAAAATTGGGGTTGCTTTTAATTCTTGTAGTAATCGTGGCATCAATTCATTAATACTACGATCCGCAATCGGAAAATCATCGACACGAATCACGTCTTTTTGTTTACCGTCTTCAGCACGTTCAAACATGGCATAGAACAAATCGTCTTCTGTATGCCAAAGGCGAAACTCGGCGCGCATACGAAAATGTTGTTCAGGTGATTGAAACACTTCTAAAGCAGGTGGATTGAACGAAGCAAATTGTGTGGTGATTCGTTCAACTTTCTCTTGAAGCTGCTGTTGATAAGATACGGTCATAACTAGCAAAAATACAAAACAAATTTAACTGTGAATGGTATCAAAAAAGCTGTGCGAGGTGCAGGGGAATTCTAACAATCAGTGGTTTACTTTTAATTATTTTGATTAAGTACTTGTTGGATGAAGTTGGCTTTTATCTCGCGGTATTGGTCTTGTGATAAACCGATACATTGCTGCTTTAGTTGATTATATTCCTGAATCAGATGAGATGATTCTCTTAATCTATCTCGGAAAACTAGAAAATTTTGGAATTCCGATCCATTCGTTACAATATGAAGCGCGACATCATCATCTAATGACTCCAACATACAAAGATCATCGGTGCGTAACGTATCAAGCTTTTCTCTAAAGTTGAGTCTCTGAAGCTGGTTAATTGTATCTAAGAAATATTTTGCTGGAACTTCAACATAAATGTCTAAATCACCTTTAGAAATTGTATGAGGGATTGCAGATGAACCAATATGCTCGACGATTGCGTAAGGTGTAAGTTGCAATATTTGGACTTTATATTTTTCAAAAAGTTGTTGGCAGCGTTGTTGATATTGATCTGCTGGAAAGAATTGCATCTAAAATTTCTCATTTTTATGAATGGATTTAAGTCTAGCAAAATAATAAAAAACCCGAACCATGTAAACATGATTCGGGCTAGGAGATTGAGGACTAAAACTAGTCTTCAGATAAAGTCATCAAACTTGCATTACCGCCTGCTGCCGCAGTATTTACGCTAATGGCACGTTCGATGACGAGGCGTTCTAGAGGAATCTGTTCATCTGCTTGGAGATGAGTAATACCCACGATTGCTCCAGAACGGTTCGCAATTTTATGTTGTAAGGTTTGTAGTTGATCAACTGAACCTTGATGCAATACAGCATCAAATTGATCTGTTTCAACACGCGCAATGACTTTAATTGCGGCTAACACTTCTTTTGGTAGAGAAGCTTGGTGCTTAGCCAAGAATACGTTGTCTTTCAACACTGCTGCTGAACTACCTACCGCAAAAATTGCGAGAAGCTGTTGTAACTGACCACGTTCATCATCTGCGATTGAAAGCACGCGATGACGAGGTAAGATAATGTATTGATTGCTCTCACCTGTAGGGCCTTGTAACTCGTAGAACTTACCAACACCAAATGTAGGAATTGTTGTTATGGCTTGAGGCATATTTTGATTCGCCCAAGACAACAAGTTTTGGTAAGCAACATTTGATACTGCATCAAAATTTGAAATTTCAGCTTTCATTGCAAATGGCGTTGCCAAAACTTTCTCAGAACAATGTTCCATCAGGCGGTACATATAAAGGGGACCACCAGCTTTTGGACCTGTACCCGATAGACCTTCACCACCAAAAGGCTGTACGCCTACGACAGCACCAACGATGTTACGGTTGATATATAAGTTACCTACTTCAGCACGTTGGATCACGGTATTAATGGTTTCATCAATACGTGTGTGCAGCCCCATGGTTAAGCCGTAGCCTTTTGCATTGATACGATCAATTAATTGCTCAAGTTCACCATATTTATAAGTGATGATATGCAATACAGGACCAAAGACTTCACGCTCTAAATCATCGAGGTTCGGTAATTCAATCGCTGTAGGCGGAACAAACGTACCTTGAGCAAGTGCTTGTTGACTAGCAGCATCATTAAACATCAATTGATGAACAGGGTATCCCTTAGATTTCATCTTTTGGATATGAGTATCAATTGTTTGTTTTGCTTCTTGATCAATCACAGGACCAATGTCAGTTTTCAAGATAGCAGGGTGACCTACGATCAACTGTTTCATTGCACCTTTCAGCATTTGGATGACGGTCGCAGCACTATCTTCTTGTACACATAAGATACGAAGTGCAGAACAGCGTTGACCCGCACTGTCAAATGCAGAGCTTACAACATCTAACACAACTTGCTCAGTAAGTGCAGAAGAATCTACGATCATCGCATTTTGACCACCCGTTTCCGCGATTAACGGAATTGGTTGCCCATTTGCTGATAAACGTTTAGCGACAGTCTTTTGCAAGATTTTTGCAACTTCAGTAGAGCCAGTGAACATGATGCCTTGAATACGATCATCTTGGCTGAGTTGAGCACCCACTGTTTCACCACGGCCTGGAAGAAGTTGAACGACACCGTGTGGTACGCCAGCTTCCCATAAAATTTGTACGGCTTGAGCTGCGATAAGTGGGGTTTGTTCCGCAGGTTTTGCAATCACACAGTTACCGCTGACCAAGGCTGCTGCAATTTGACCAGAGAAAATCGCAAGTGGGAAGTTCCAAGGGCTGATACACAGTACCGTACCCAATGGTTTTACTTGCGCATTTACAGGTAAGTTTTCAATTTGAGTAGCATAGTAACGCAAGAAATCTACAGCTTCACGAACTTCGGCAATCGCATTGGCATAGGTCTTGCCACTTTCACGGCAAAGTAGAACCATAAGTTCTTGGATACGTGCTTCCATCAAATCAGCAGCACGTTTTAAGCATGCAGCACGTTCTACTTTATCTGTTACAGACCAACTTTTTTGTGCTTGTACGGCAGCTTCCAAAGCAAGCTGTACGTCGGCACTCGTCGCTTCATTGACATGACCCACAACTTCGCTGTTTTGTGCAGGGTTTGTAATTGCAATCGCATTACTAATGTCGTGAACAGTCGATTCAAAGCCAAGTAGTGGAGCACTTTTCCAAACGTGATGACGTAGTTTTTGTGCCGTTGCATCTAAATCTGCTAATGGTTGATCGTTGTTTAAATCAAAACCATTCGAGTTTGGACGTAATGGATATAAATCATGTGGAAGTGGGATCGCTGGGTGTTTTAAACCTAACTGACCTTCTTCTTTTGCAGCAGTTTGGATATCTTTGATTGGAGACTGAATGAGGTCTTCAACTTTCAAAGTTTTGTCGGCAATACGGTTTACGAATGATGTGTTTGCACCATTTTCCAATAAACGACGAACTAAATAAGCCAATAATGTTTCATGGTTACCCACTGGCGCGTAAACACGACATGGGATACCCAGTTTATTGTCTGCTTTTGAACCAACCACTTGCTCGTACAATGGCTCACCCATACCGTGTAAGCATTGGAACTCGTACTGACCCGGATAATATTTGCTTGGGTCTGCAAGCGTGTAGATCGTTGCAAGTGACTGTGCATTGTGTGTTGCAAACTGAGGATACACTTGCTCAGGTGCAGCCAGTAATTTTTTCGCACAAGCGATGTATGACAAATCCGTGTGAACTTTACGGGTAAACACTGGATAATCAGTCATCCCATCAATTTGCGCTTTCTTGATTTCGCTATCCCAATATGCACCTTTCACCAAACGAATCATTAAACGTTTGTTACTGCGTTTTGCAAGATCAACAATATAATCAACCACGTAGAAACAACGTTTTTGATAAGCCTGAATCACGAAACCAATACCTTTCCAGTCGGCAAGTTTTGGTTCAAAACATAAACGCTCAAGCAATTCGAGTGAGATTTCCAAGCGTTCAGATTCTTCGGCATCGATGTTTAAACCGATGTCGTAGTGTTTTGCTAGACAAGCAAGTTCAAATACTTTGTTGTAAAGTTCATGGTGAACACGGTCGATTTGCGCACGTTGGTAACGAGGGTGTAGTGCAGAAAGCTTGATCGAGATACCCGGACCTTCATAAACACCACGACCATTGGATGCTTTACCAATCGCATGAATTGCTTGAGTGTAATCATCATAATAGCGTTCAGCATCATGATCAGTCAGTGCTGCTTCACCAAGCATATCGTACGAGTAGCGGAAACCTTTGTGTTCTAGTGGCTTAGCATGTTCAAGCGCTTCTTCAATAGTTTCACCAGTGACAAACTGTTCGCCCATCATACGCATGGCAACGTCAACCGCTTTACGGATGATGCCACGTCCACTACGGGCTAGAAGTCCTGTTAACACGCTAGATAAACTGGTTTGTTTCGGCGTTTCCATTAACTTACCCGTTAACATCAAACCCCAAGCAGCAGCATTTACAAACATCAGGTTACTTTGACCGAGATGCTCTTTCCAGTTGCCTTGGTTGATTTTGTCACGGATCAACAAATCACGGGTTGCTGTATCTGGAATACGAAGCAATGCTTCTGCCAAACACATGAGCGCAACACCTTCTTGAGAAGAAAGTGAAAATTCTTGTAGTAAACCTTGAACAATACCTGCTTTACCAGCCGAGCTTTTACGTTCACGTAAATTATGCGCAAGGTTGAAAGCCAGTTCATAAATTTTTTGATCGAGATCAGGAGAGATATTTGCCGCTTCAGCAAGTTCTGCTACTGATTCAGGTTCTGCACGTCGCCAAGCAGTATTAATACTTTGCTCAAACTCACTTTTTTCTTTAAATTCGGTGATATAACCACCGTTGTCGTGAGCCGTGTCCATTTGTGCGTGGGTATCCAATTTATTCATTGCTAAATTCCGATAACAATACTCTATTGAGTACAGAGGTTTAGATAATTTATAATTACAGAATAAAACCCGAATAACTCACTATAATTGACCCATTTTTTAGAGGAAAACTCAGTTGGATAGCCCTATTTATACATTGGATCGTACTGATTTGAAAATTCTGGATATTCTTCAAACAGATGGGAGGATTTCGAATAGTAAATTAGCTGAGTTAGTGAATCTGTCACCAACGGCCGTGATGGCGCGTGTGCAGAAATTGACGAAAGATGAATTTATCTTGGGTTATGAGGCAAAACTCAATCCCAATAAGCTCAATGCAAGTTTTTTGGTTTTTGTAGAAGTGCTGCTAGATAAAACTACGCCAAACGTATTGGAAGATTTTATTGATGCAGTGACGCAATACCAAGAAATCGTCGAATGTCACATGGTCAGTGGTGGTTTTGATTTTTTAATCAAGTTGCGTAGTGCTGGAATGGAAGAATTTCGGCGTATTGCGGGTCAGATTTTATGGCAATTACCGGGCGTAAAAGAAACGCGAAGTTATCCTGTGATGCAGGTCATTAAGGACAGTTCTAAAATAAAAATCAAATCCAGAAGTAAATTTTAAATCAAAAAAAGGGGCTCTTAAGCCCCTTAAATTTTATCTAAAATGATTATTTCATTTCTCTTGCGTAAATCTCATCAGCTTGTTCAAAGCGACTTGTTACGTTTGAGTTTGGTGCCTTACCAAGTAAGCTCACCACAACGATACTGATCAATGCGAAAAGGAAACCAGGGATGATTTCATAGATGCCTGTATCGCCAAAGAAGTTTTTCCAAACGATAACCGTCACAGCGCCGACGATCATACCTGTCAACGCACCGTTCAAGGTCATACGTTTCCAGAACAATGAAAGAATAATCAGTGGACCAAATGCAGCACCAAAGCCTGCCCAAGCATAAGCAACTAAGCCGAGGACTTTACTTTCTGGGTTTTGTGCCAAGAGCAGTGCAAGCATAGCGACAGCAAATACCATTGCACGACCAATCCAAATCAATTCTTTTTGCGAAGCATTTTTACGGATCAAGCCTTTGTACAAATCCTCTGTCAATGCACTTGAGCAGACCAATAATTGACAACTCAATGTACTCATTACCGCAGATAAAATTGCGGCAAGGACGATACCAACCACCCAAGGATTGAATAAGATCTTGGTCAGTTCCATGAACACAGTTTCAGGGTTTGCAGTTACTGCTGCTGCAAGTTCTGGATGTTGTTGGAAATATGCGATACCAACAAAACCTGAACCAACTGCACCCGCTAAACATAAAATCATCCATGTCATACCGATACGACGAGCAGCAGGGATTGATTTAACTGAGTCGACCGCCATAAAACGAACGAGGATATGTGGTTGCCCGAAATAGCCTAAGCCCCAAGCAGCTGCTGAAAGTATCGCGACTAAGCTTAAATTCGAAGCAAAGTCATAAGCATGAGGACGTGCAGTTTCAACTAAAGCAGTAAATTGAGCAGCGCCTGCATCCAACGAGAGATAGGTGATGATCGGGAGTAGTAGCAATGCAAAAATCATCAAGCCTGCTTGGAAGGTGTCGGTCCAACTAATTGCCAAAAACCCACCAATACAAACATAACCAATTGTTGCAAACGCGCCTAACATCAAGGCTGTGCCATACGGTAATTCGAATAATGTTTCAAACAAACGTGCACCAGCGACCATGCCAGAAGCACAATAAATCGCGAAGAAGACCAAAATAATCAATGCGGATGTTACGCGTAAGATTTTTTTCTGATCATCAAAACGACCTGTAAAATAATCAGGTAGGGTGAGGGCATTATTCTGCACTTCGGTATGTACACGTAACCGTCCTGCAACGAGGTACCAGTTGAGCCACGCACCAATAATCAAACCGATCGCGATCCATGATTCAGATAGTCCAGCCAGATAAATTGCGCCAGGTAAACCCATGAGTAGCCAGCCACTCATGTCCGATGCACCCGCCGATAAAGCGGTGACAAAACTACCTAAACTTCGTCCTCCAAGAATATAATCATCAAGACTTTTGGTAGAAAAATAGGCGTATAAACCTATACCCAACATGGCAATAATATATACCACGAACACAACAACAGTGGGATTAGAGAAATTCATAATGGATGCTCATCCTTATATATCCATAACGGTACAATCCCATCTGAATAGCCCAAAAATGATTTACTATTCTAATAAGATTGATAAGGTGACAGATTCAAGCACGATTGTTTTTTGAAACACTGTAATAGACGTGTATGTTATTTGTATTCTTTGTGTAAATCAATATAGGTGGTTGAATATTAGGCTTTTAATTTAAAATAACGAGTGATTTTGGATAAAAATTTAGCTTTATCTATAAATAAATAAGTAAATAATTTTGGAAATTTACAAAAAAGACGCTTAGATGATCAAAATATGGTATTGAAGGAGTGATATATAGCTGGAATATATGAAATATAAAGTTACAAAGGTGGGGATTCAGAGAAATTCCCTTATAAAAAGCAGCGAATATTAAGCAGTTTTGCCAATGAAACGGTATTTTCTACCCATTTACAGTCGCAAAGTGAAGAAATCTTGCCTTAAAAAAATTGTGCTTAGAAGTAGGTGCAATTTCAATTGATTTTGAATTCTAATGAAAAAGCCTAGTTTAATTTAAACTAGGCTTTTTGATAGATCAGTCTATATAAAGGCTTATAGACCTGATTCGTATTCTTCATTTGATAGAAGTTTTTCAACATCAGCCATATTGTCTGGTTTGATCTTATAGATCCAACCTTTGCCGTATGGATCTTCATTGACAAAATCAGGATCATCTTCAAGATCAGTATTTACTTCAACAACTGTGCCTGAAACAGGTGCGTGAATATCTGAAGCGGTTTTTACAGACTCAACAATACCCGCTTGTTCTGTTGCAGTGACTTGGCTATCAAGTTCAGGTGTTTCCACATAGACTAAATCACCCAACTCATCTTGTGCATGGTCAGTAATCCCTGTCACAACTAAGTCGCCTTCAATTCTTACCCACTCATGTGTACGCGCATACTTCAAATCTACTGGATGATTCATGACAACTCCTTAATAATCCATCTCATCATTTTTGTTTCGTTTTATACAGGGTTTTGATTAAAAACAAAAGTTTTATCAATTAAGTCCGATATTACAAATACGGATCTTTACGCCAGTTACTTGGACTACGACCACTCCAGCGTTTAAAAGCACGGCTAAAATTTGCAACATCAGAATAACCTAATTCATCAGCAATTTGTTCTAGGCTATAGTCTGTTCGTGAAAGTAGGGAAGTTGCATGACGATATCGCACTTCATCCACCAAGGTTGAAAATGATGTTCCTTCCGCTGCAAGCTGACGTTTCAATGTGCGATCTGACATATGTAAACGATCAGCCACGTTTTCAATACTCAGATAGTGCTGTTCAGAGTTGGTCAGAATATCACGGACACGCATCGCTAAACGGCGACGTTCACCCAAAGCAGATAACTCAGTTTCACACTGATTAATTGCAATTTGGCTAGCAATAGGATCTGCATTGACCATTTTCAAGCCTAGATATTTTTTATCAAAACTTGATATCAAATGTGGCTGATTAAAGCGAACCATACTGGTCAATTTGTCACGATACTTATCAAACCCATCTGGTTCGGGGAAATCTAAATCAACTTCACCACTTAAGTCCTCGATTCCAGTCAAAGCTTTAGCCATGGTCATGATACCAATGGTTAGCCCTAGAATAATCTCAGTTCGCAAAGGCTCAACTTGAATGTCACATTGTAGTTGTAACGTTGCTTTAGGGCCAAAAGTAGAAAAATAAAGTTGGAGAAAAGGCAAACGTAATTGAATAAAACGGCTCGCAAGTGCAATCGCATCAGTGATGTCATGGGCGGTCATAATTGCATAACCAATAAAGCCATGAATCGAGATGCGCATTTGCGTACCTAAATGAAAGCCAAGTGTACTTTCACCTGTGAGGCGTAAAGCATGCTTTACCAATTCATTGGCAATCGGCGTTGGAATTCGATAGTTTGGATCAGCCAGTTGTTCGCTCGTTAAGTGAAACGGAGCAAATAATGTTTCATCGCTGTATCCCCAGCGTGAAACAACATCTAATAACAATAAGCCATAGACGCCTGGTATTCCTTGATCTTGTCGAGTTGAGGTCGTTTTCATGTGCTATCCGTGGCGGCTCATCGATCTTTACAAGTACTTTTCAAACATCTTTGCATGAAATAAAAGAATGAATCATAAAAATTGTTGGACAAGAGAGTCACCTAATCCTCAAAAATCAAGTTGGTTTTCTAAAGACCATAATTTTGGTTGTAGATATTAATAGCACATCGCCGTGTTGGTTCAAAGCTTGTGTGACATAGCTAACGATACCACGATCAAGTTTAGTTTTAGAGGGCACAATGGCGGTAATTTCAACATCGACATGGATTTTGTCACCAACACGGGTGGGACGGGGCCAGCGTAGACTAGATTCAGTACCCAATAACCCGCCTGCGATTGGGAAACACTCAGTCCATAAACGCATCACCACAGCGGAAGTATGCCATCCACTAGCAGCTAAACCTTGAAATATAGGATGCTGTGCTGCCGCCTCTGCATCTAAATGGAAGGGCTGAGGGTCAAATTGACCTGCAAATTGTTTAACTTCCTCAAGGGTTATTTCATATTCACGACTGATGAAACGATCACCAATATTCAAATCTTCTAAATACAACATTATTCGGTGTCCTGAGTCACTCTTTGTTCAACTAAAAACCCGCCTGTTTGGCGTTTCCAAAGTTGGGCATACAAACCATCATTCGCTATCAGTTCTTCATGTGTACCTTGCTCAGCAATTCTGCCTTGATCAAGGACGATGAGACGGTCCATTTGTGCAATAGTAGATAAACGATGCGCAATTGCAATGACCGTTTTGCCAACCATTAAGTCATTTAAACTAGATTGGATCGCGGCTTCAACTTCAGAATCAAGTGCACTGGTGGCTTCATCCAAAACCAGAATAGGCGCATCTTTAAGAAAAACCCGTGAAATGGCAATACGTTGACGTTGACCACCAGAAAGTTTTACACCACGCTCACCGACATAGGCATCAAATCCGACACGACCTTTTTGGTCACTCAGTTGAGGAATAAACTCTTCAGCACGAGCTTTTCTCACCGCTTGTTGAATTTCGGCCTCACTCGCATTTGGACGACCATATTTAATATTCTCTGCCACTGTACGATGCAAGAGCGAGGTATCTTGGGTCACTAATGCGATGTTGGCACGTAAACTATCTTGGGTTACGTTTTGGATATCTTGTCCATCAATCAAAATATGGCCCTGATTAATCGGGTAGAAATGCAGTAGTAGTTGAATTAATGTCGATTTACCAGCGCCAGAACGCCCCACAATACCGATTTTTTCGCCGGGTTTGATGGTTAAATTAAAGTGATCAATCACATTTTTCTGATTATAAGCAAAACTCACATTTTCAAAACGAATTTCACCCTGTTGAACTTTTAATTCAGTGGCATCTTGTTTGTCTTGGATTTGGATCGGTTTACCTAAAGTCTTCATACCATCTTGAATGGTACCGACATTTTCAAAGAGCATGGTGATATGCCACATGATAAATTCAGCTAGGCTATCAAGCTTCAACACCATGGCAGTTGTTGCTGCTATTACACCGATCGCGGCTTGACCTTGAGTCCATAACCAAACAGAAGTTCCAATAACACCAATAAAAAGAAAAGCACTCAGCAGGCGAATACTAATTTGGTATTTCACCCCTAAACGCATTTGCTTATAAACAGTCTCCATAAATTCTTTCATGGATTCTTTGGCATACTGGCTTTCACGCCCAGCATGTGCAAACAGTTTTACGGTTTGAATATTGGTGTAGGCATCTGTGATACGGCCGGTCATGATAGATCGTGCATCTGCTTGCGCTTGAGAAATCTTTCCTAAACGTGGGATAAAATAACTGGCAATCGCAATAAACAACACTAACCATATAATTAAGGGAACGATTAGGATCGGAGAGATCGAACCAAGTACAATACTGATGGTAATAAAATAAATAACCACATAAACCAGCATATCGCCAAGAATCATCCAAAACTCGCGTACAGCTAATGCCGTTTGCATCACCTTGGCTGAAAGACGTCCTGCAAAGTCAGTGTGGAAAAAATCTAAGCTTTGTTGTAACAATAAATTGTGAAAGCGCCAACGCATACGCATTGGAAAATTACTAAATAAAACTTGATGTTTAATAATAGCTTGAATGCTGACAAAGAAAATATTGGCAAATAATATACTGATTAGAATGGTCAGATTTTGCTGATTGGTCGCAAAAAATGTATTGGGTTGACTGTTGCTCAGCCAATCGACCAATTTACCGATATAAGAAAAGAACAATGCTTCAAAACAGGCTGCTGCGGCTGTACAAGCGACCAGTAAGAATAAATAAGGGCGAATGCCTTGTGTCGCTTTCCAGACGAAAGCAAAGAAAGTGGTGGGTAATGGTTTGTTTAAGTCTTTGCTTGGATATGGGTCGACTAATTTCTCAAACCATCGCAGCATTGTTTCTTCCTCTAAGTTTAAAAAAGTATAAACATATCGCCATTATAGGATAGCAGAAAATTAATGTAATAAACGTGAAAAGTGAAATTGTACGCATTCTAACGAGCTTGAAGTTGATTGAAATTTATTATTGTCTAATATGAAAAACTAATGAAATATAACACTTGAGAAATATAACACTTGAGAAATATGACATGAAAAAATTATTTGAACACCTACAAGATTCTAATCTCATTATTGAAACTTCATTGATTGATCGTTTTTATCCTAAATACTGGCGGATTGATGGCCCGCAAACCATGTCTTTTGCGATCACCAATTATCAGAATGGCTTTGAAGCATTATTTCGATCTCGCACCACGACTGATTTAGCCGGTATTGTCTGGGATTCTCATGATGCTAAAGACCATACATTTCTCGCATACGAGACTAAGTACGATTACTCAGGGATGATTTGGGGTTTTGATATTGAGTTATCTGCTTCAATGCCAACTCTTAATCATGAAACACTTACACCTACTTTGACGGTCCATTACCATGATCATGGTGAAGATAAGGTGGCTTATATTGTTTTGTTTAATTATGCCAACCAACCCACGGCTCGATCAGCACATATTCAGATCAATTGGGACACAGTAAAAGCAGGTTTCTCAGCCACAGACTATTTCCCTGTCACCAATATTCAGCGGATTTCCTTTTCGGCTTATACAACCACATATAATGGACATTCAACACTTCCACTCGCTCAAGCTGAAGATGGTTATATCCGCATATTCAACTCTATCACTACAGGGCCAAATGCAAAGCTGACTTTAAATCGAGTATCTGTACCACCGCATCATTATGGCATTTGTACCAGTTATGATGACCACTATGATTTAAACCCTCAGCGGCTTGTTGATAATATGAAAGCTTTGGGCTATCAAGGCTTTATGAATCATTATTGTGGTATGTCCAAATATCCAGAGTTAATTTGGAAAAATGATCTGAATAAGTGGCAAATTCCAGATACGCTTATGACACTTGAAGATGTGGTAAATCCATGCACACGTATATGGCATGAGCATTTTGCACAAGCGCTTCATCATGCAGATATGCAGCCAGTATTTGGTGTGAGTTTTGAAATGTACTCATTAGGTGCAAATGAGTTTTGGGCGCAGCGAGATTGGAATAGCAATCTAGGTCGTACGGGTTATGAACCCCCGAGTTATTTTTTTAGTCCATGTGATCAAAATGCACTAGCCTATCTACACAAAGCATTTATCGAGTTTGCAGATATGATGGCGATAGGTGGGTGTGAGGTAAATATGCAAATTGGTGAGCCGTGGTGGTGGTATAACCAAGGCACAGACCTACCTTGTATTTATGATTTCCCCACCAAACTCGCTTTTAATGCTGATACTGGATTATACGCACCAGACTTAGGAACAATTTATGATGCTGTGCATAAAACAGGTACGCCGTATCATGAGTTTAAAACGTGGTTAAGAAATAAGTTGGGTCAGACATGTCAGGACATCCGTGCTGTGATCAAAGCAAAATATCCAAGTGCTCTAGTCTGTCCATTAATTTTCTTTCCCACGATTCGAACACCAATAGAAACTCTTGCGACGGACATTAACTATCCACGCGAACATTATGCTTATCCTCATTTTGATTACATGATGACTGAAGCCTATGATTGGCTTTTAGAGGCAAAACTGGATTTGGCACATCAAACTGTGGCAGAGATACCGACTCAAGATCTTCATTATCCAATCGATAAAGTTGCTTATTTATCGGGATTTGTTCCTGATCCATCTATTGCACATCTCTATGGATTTGACGCTAGCAAAGCGTATCAAGTACACATCTGGCAGCGAATTTTTGGCGATATGCAGAACAATGATCCACTAGGACTGATGAAGCAGTTTATTTGGGCATATCCGCAAGTGATGTTGGATTCAATTACCATTGATATCGGGCAAGCGCCAAACGGCTTCTTTGTAGGGGAGGTCTTTTATTCCCCAATTGCTGATGATACTCCGTATCCTCCGGAAATTTATTTATAAGAGAGTCAATTAAAAAGCCTTTATATAAAGGCTTTTTAATCATCACTTACCGATCGCATAGTAAAAAATAATAGTGTGCACTTTGCTACTTGTTTTAAGTTTGAATAGGGCTATCTATTTGAAAAACCAGATGATGCGCGGGGGTGAAGCAAAGTCTTAGTACAGCGATATGATGAGCGGTCACAATAAAGCGATAATAATACTAGAACTATGCTTACAAAACAGCAATAATTGTGATGTGCTTCACGATTATATGGATGTTAAATGTTAAAAAAAGTCGGCAATTTAAGTGTTTGTTTGTTGTTCATCGCAAGTATATTTTTTCTTATTCGTGGTGCTCCATCTATTGATATCGTTTTAATTACTATTTCACTAGCCTTGATGATGGCAGCATATTTGTTGGCATCGGAATTTAATTTGAATCTACTTAAGTGGACCAAATGATTTTATAAAATTTGAACATTTTTAAAATAGATAACTAGAGAAAATAGGCTTAAGTATAGCTATACCTAGTTGTCGCTATAAAATTTTTATCTATACCTCGATGGCTTGAGAGTTCTGTGTCTGTCCATTTATTTGGGTCGGGTGAGAACTTCAAGCCATTGCAGTTTTTATGCGTATTGATTTAAGTGAGCTTTTCAGTGCTTGCTTGTTGTCTAAATGCTTGTAAATCGTGTCCTGATGGTGCTTGATAAATTCTTAAACCAAACTCAGGAACAATAGCAATTAGATGATCGAAAATATCAGATTGAATTGCCTCATAAGATGCCCATGCAATCGTGTTGGTAAATGCATAAATCTCTAAAGGTAAGCCCTCACTTGTTGGTTGTAACTGGCGAACCAAAATTGTTTGATTTTGGGCAATCCCGTGGTGCTGACGTAAGTAGAACTCAACATAAGCCCGAAACGTTCCCAAGTTGGTTAAACGTCTCTGGTTATATCGAGAATGATTGGTTAAATGATTATTGAACTCCTCAATTTCAGATTTCTTTGCATCAAGATATTGATCTAACAGTAAAAAGTCTTTGAGTTTTTGCTGTTCTTCATCACTCATAAAATGAACACTACTTTGATCAAGAAAAAGCGAGCGCTTCATACGACGGCAACCTGAGTTGCTCATTCCGCGCCAATTCCTAAACGTATCCGTTACTAGTTTATTGGTTGGAATGGTGGTGAAGGTTTTATCAAAGTTCTGAACAGTCACGGTATGTAATGACATATCAATGACGTCACCATCAGCATTTAAAGACGGCATTTCAATCCAGTCGCCGATACGAACCATATCGTAAGATGTGATTTGTACACTGGCGACCAAAGAAAGAATTGTGTTTTGGAACACCAGCATTAATACCGCTGCCATTGCCCCGAAACCAGCAAGTAAAGTGAAGACATCTCTTTTAAGGAAAGTACCTAAAATTAATAGCCCACAAACCACAAACAAGACCAACTTAACCAGTTGCAAATAACCTTTAATGGGTTTATTTCTTGATTTAGGATTACGCTGATAGACGAGGTTGAAGATGTTGAGCGCTTCACTGATCGAGAGTGCGATAGTGAGGAAAATAAAGGCCTGAGCACCCATTTGCACAAGGCTGATTACTTTCTCTGGGAGGTGTGGGACTGAGGAGATCCCATTCATAATCACAATTGCAGGCACGATATTGGCAAAACGACGAGTCACACTATGCTGTGAGAAGATCGCTTGATTTGGAGATTTAAACTTGGTGATTAAATGGCGTATACCACGAACAATAATTCTTTTCGCAATGAAATTTGCCAGTGCTGCGAATAAAATTAGAACGATCAGAGCGAGTAGCATTTCAAGCCAAGGAAAATGGCTTAATTCAGCTCTAATATCGCGTATAAAATTTAAATAATCCAAAACCCAAACACCTTAAAATTCTTTAATAGCGAATTGTAAGCTGTAATAGGGCTTTAGTTATTTTTAATCACAGTTTATATACGATCTGTAAGGCGTTTTTACAGAGTTAAATGATTTACCACATCAAATCATCAGGAATGACATAGGCTGCGTATGGATCTTCTTCATCTGTAGTCTGACTATTATTTTCAGTATTGTTGTTGACTAAGATGAATCCTTGCATTTTCTGGTCAATCTTCTCGGCTAATTCTTTAGGAAGACAAGCATAACTGTCTTGATCTTTTGCAATGACCAGTGAGCCAGAGACCAGTGCGTTATAGACCTGTTGAGCAAGGTAGATTTTCTTAATTTTATTATCATCAATAAATTGATAAGCAATATCGCCATCAGTTTGCTGTACTTTGTGTTGTTTGATCATTTGGATAATTGAAGCTTTTAGGGCTTTTTCTTCCAAGATACGTTGTTTCTCTGAATTGAGCGCTTGATCTTTGGCTATTTTTTCTTGTTTGGCACGATCAATCTCAGCTTTAAATGTTGCATCATCGTTTTGCCCTGTACGTTGCTCATGTTGCACTTGTTTGGTTAATTTTTTCGCTTTTTTATTGTCGACCAAACCCGCTTTTAATAACTGAGCCTGCAATGCATTTTTAACCATGATTCAATCCAAATTTAAGTTTGATGAAGAACGAAAATAATAAATCCAATATGCCATACTCATCGCTAAGCTTAAAGCCGTTGGGATAAGAAAGGTTTGTAAGTTTAAATATGGATACAGCACACTCGCAATGAGTCCGCCTGCTAAAAATCCAGTAAAGATGAGTAAGTGTAGCAAAATACGCCTTCTTTCGACTGTTAACCCACGTGCTTTGTAGCCGAGCGCTAAGCCAATATCGGTTAATACACCAGATAAATGTGTGGTACGAATAATCGCTCCTTTATAGTGGCTGACCATTGCATTTTGTACGCCCATCGCTACACAGGCCCAGAGTAAGCCATAGCGAGGAAAATAGGGGATGAGCAACCACGTTAAAAACAGAAAAATGGCGACCAAACTCAGTGGAAATCCATAATGTCGCCCTAGCGCAAGATTGCCATTTCCAAGAATTAGGCCACTATAAAATGAGCCAACTACAAAGCATATTACCACTAAGCCAAGGTAAATCAGATGATCTGGTTGCCAATCGAGTACATTCATGGCCAATAAGCTGACATTACCCGTCATATGAGAAACGGATTGGTGCAGGAGAGTGAATAAACCCAAAACGTTCACCATCCCTGCATTCAATGCCAATAAAAAAGCACCCAGTTGAATCCAATTTGGTAAACGTTGAAGTGGCATATAAACCTATGAGTCTAGACGGTCTCTGAAATCTACAGCAGCAGTGAATAAAACATCTGTTGATGAGTTGAGTGCTGTCTCGGTTGAATCTTGCAATACACTAATGATCATACCAATTGCGACAACCTGCATAGCAACTTCTGTTGATATACCAAACAAGCTACAAGCAACGGGGATAAGCAATAATGAACCACCTGCTACGCCAGATGCACCACAAGCAGATATTGCTGCAACAACAGACAAAATAATCATTGTGCTGAGATCGACTTGAATACCGAGCGTATTTACAGCAGCGAGTGTTAATACCGTCACGGTAACGGCAGCACCCGCCATGTTTATTGTAGCACCAAGTGGAATGGAAACACCTGCAGTTGCTTCATTGACACCTAAACGTCGTGCAAGGTCTAAGTTCACAGGAATATTTGCAGCTGAACTACGCGTAAAGAAGGCAGTAATCCCACTTTCTTTCAAACAGATAAACACGAGTGGATAGGGATTGGCACGCATTGTAATCGCAACAAGGATTGGGTTGATCACCAGTGCAACAAAAATCATTGTACCGATCAATACCATCAATAAATGTGCATAGCTTGTCAACGTTGCAAAACCAGCTTCAGCAAAGGTCACTGCAACTAAGCCAAAAATACCGACTGGCGCAAAACTAATCACGATATGAATGATTTTATTCACAGCATTGGAAACATCGGTTAATACTTGTTTTGTTGATTCAGAACTGTGGCGCAGTGCTAAACCTAAACCAATTGCCCAAGCCAAGATACCAATAAAATTAGCATCACTGATTGCTTGTACAGGGTTGGCAATAAAGCTAAGCAGTAAGTTCTTTAAGATCTCAGCAAGATTACCAGGTGCTTGTAATTCAGACTGGGCTGCGATATTCAAAAAAAGCTGACTAGGGAACATGATGCTTGCAATGACAGCACTAAATGCAGCGAACAGCATGCCGAGTACATACAAGGTCATGACAGGTCTTAAATTAGAATTTTGACCCACTTGAAAGTTTGCAATTGAAGAAAGTACGAGTACAAAAACTAAAATTGGTGCAACAGATTTCAAGGCCTTAATAAATAACTCACCTAATAAACTTAGATAAGGTGTGAAAGTAGGGAATAGCAATGCCACGCCAATCCCTAAAAAAATAGCGATAATAATTTTGCTAACTAAACTTAAGCGAGACAATACATTAAACATATGAAGGCCTTATAAACCTATGCACGATTTAAGGTTAAACAAGCGCCGTATTCTATACCTAAGCGCTATGAATATTAAAATTTTTTTTACTACCGCATTACTTTAAAAATACTGTAAAAAATAACGTAATGTTTTTTAAAAGTATTTTATAGAAATATACGATATCCTTTTGAGCGAAAAAACAGCTATAAAGTTTTTGTATCGGCTTGAGGTTGAGTGGAAAGCGCTTGTATTGCTTGGTAGTGTGATAGAAATATTCGACCACTCAACTCCTTTACTAGCTCTGATTTAGACAGCTTATCGATTACTGGTCCTTTTACTTCTGAGAGGTGAAGCTGGATCTGTAATTGTGATAATTCTTGATTTAGATCCTTCAACATTTCTAGCGCACTGAGGTCAATATTACTGATACTTGAGCAATTGATGACGACATGTTGTATCTGTGGGTTTTGGCTAAGCTCAGTAATCACATGACCTTTCAAAATATGTGCATTTAAAAAACTAAGATTTTCATCAACACGAAATGCCACAACGTTTGGTGTTGTTATGACATCATATCGTGACACATTTCTAAAGTGCTGAGTGCCTTCGATTAAACCAATCACTGCAATATGTGGACGGCTGATTCGCCAGAGTAATAAGACAAAAGTTAAAACAATACCAATAATAAGCCCAGTCGAAATATCAATACAGGTCACACCCAAGAACGTTGCCCACATCGCAAGACCATCCGCTTTTGAATATCGCCATGTATCAATAAAAGGTGTCAGTGTGACAAGTTTCCAGATGGAAACAAAAATCGTCGCAGCTAAAACGGCTAAAGGTAGATTTTCAAATAGACCTGTAAAATATAAGCTTACGAGGATCATTAATAATGAAGAAAGCACACCAGAGATCGGCGTTTTTGCACCTGCATCAGCATTGACCACCGTTCTAGATAAACTGCCTGAAACAGCAAAGCCTGAATTTATACCTGCTGCAATATTTGCCAAACCTAATGCGATCAACTCTTGATTGCTGTTTAAATCATCACGCTTTTGCAAAGCAGTTGCTTGCGCTATTGCCAAGGACTCAATAAAACTAATCATTGCAATCATAAAAGCACTAGGGAGTAGCTGTTGAACCAAAGTCAAGTTCCATGTTGGAAAATGAAAACTAGGTAAAGCAGAGGGAATCGCTCCAACAGTTTGAATACCATAATGATCTCCCCCTAAGGCAGAAATAAACACGATTGATAAGAGGAGAAGCAGTAGAGGAATAATTTTATTTATAAAATGAGATTGAATAAACTTGGGCAATAAAATGAGTATGCCAATCGCTGTAATTCCAAAACCGAGATTTGTAAGACTTATCTTATCGAAGTGTTGAGATAGACTGACAAAGAACTCAGGAATATTATTTGCTTGTAAGGGGATATCGAGTAAAAACTTGAATTGCCCGAGTGCGATCAATAATGCCGATGCAATGATGAAGCTTTGAATAACGGGATGGCTAATCAATTGAATTAAAAAACCAAAACGAAATAGACCTAAAATGAGTGATATCACACCCACTAAGACCGCCAAAAGACAAGCAGCTTCTATATAGGCTGCTGAACCAACTGTAAAGAGTGGGTTTAATGCTGCGAAAACCATCATGGAAATAATGGCAACAGGACCAATCGACAGTGTGGAGCTACTGCCCGTAAATGCATAGATGATCATCGGCAATATACTGGCGTATATTCCCATGACTGGTGGCAAGCCCGCCAACATGGCATAAGCCATACCTTGAGGAACAAGCATCGCCAAAACAATTAAAGCGGCAGTTAAATCAGACCTAAAACTGGGGAGCTGATAGTTGCGTAACCATTTTCTTGCAGGAAACAGTACAGAGAGGCCTTGATTTAACTTTTTCATGTCTAACATTTTAAAGCATAAATTCGTATATATTATGCAGAAAAAATGCTAAAGAAACGAGTGCTTGTTTTCCCTATGATTGGTCTGGTTTAGGGCAATAATGCTCATACAAGGTATTCAAGATGATATTTAGCTTTGGATCAAGAATTGAATAAAAAATTTGTTTGCCATCACGACGTGTAGAAACAACATTGCTTTTGCGTAGCATCATCAATTGTTGTGAAAGGGTGGGTTGAACAATGTTTGTGAGTTCCGCAATTTGTGTGACGTTAAGTTCTTTTTGAGTTAAATGACACAAAATAATCAACCGATCAGTATTTGCTAGAGATTTGAGTACATTAACAACGTTACCCGCAGATGCTCTCATCGCTTCAATTTCAAGATTTTTTTGCATATTTCACTCGTCACCAGAAAACCGACCCAAGTATAAGATGGGTAATAGAAAGAATTGTTGTAAAACTGAATAATCACAATGGTTTTTAATGACAAGGCATATAAGCAAAATTTATAAGCATAAGCAATTATGTTAATGAATTAGCTTTTTTTTTAATAAATGTCGACTGATTAGCATTTGGTGGGTTTGAGCTAAAATAGAACCAAAAAATCATGTCTATGGAGTAAGATTTTTTAAGTTTACTACACAATAAAATTAAGTGATTAATATAACTAATGAATATTAAAAAAAGTTAAAAATTGATTGTACTTCAAATAAAAGTGTATACAATTGGAATTAGGACAGAAGAATCTGTCTGCATAAAAAGGATCGGAACTGTGAAAACACGACCGCCAGAGGGTAATAATAGTTATTATTAACTAAATTTAGACGCAAGCGTGAGCCAGAAAAAAAATTATAAATCACGCTTTATTTTTTTATTCAATTATTTCATTGCTTTATATAGTTATCCCTTTACTGGTAAAGGGATAAAATTATTTATGCAAGTGTTTGTTCAAAGTTAATCAAGTGTTCAACACGCTTCCAATACTCGTTCATTTCAACAGAGTTTTTATTCACATGCGCTTGAATCGTCATACCGTCTAAAATACTGACAATGAGCGTTGCAAGGTGGATTGGTGTTTGAATTCCTATATTTTCAAGTAAAGCTTGAATTAAGGCAGTTAACCAAATTTTATATTGAGTTGCAGGTTCTAAGGTTGAAGGGTAGATCTTGATCACTTCTCCAAGCGCTTTTTGAAACATGCATCCGTTAAAATCTTCGGTATTGAACCATGCAGCATACCATTCAAAAATCGTTTTGAGCTGCCCCATATGGTCGGCTGGATCGCCTTTACTTAAAGCGATGTTTAGCGAAGCTTGGAGATTTTGGTTGCGCTGGATGAGACATTCTTGAATCAGCTTTTCCTTAGATGGAAAATATTTATAGAAAGTCATTTTTGCAACGTTTGACTCGCTGATAATTCGATCGACCCCAACCGAGTTGTAGCTATGCGAGTTAAATAGTCTTAATGCTGTGCTAATAATATCTTCTTTTTTTGACATATAACGCCTCGGGTTCGCTCCCCATCAAGAGCATTTTTTTGCATTTCATTATGCAATTTTGGCGGACATTTTACATGCTATTCAAAAATTATCATAGGGGTAAATAACACTATTTATTTAATTGATTTTTAAATGAGTCATTCATGTGATCAGTTAAAACGAGCAGTACGGATTTAATAATGCGAATAAAACTTGGTTATAAAAAGTTTGGTTATTAATAGATAGAAAATTGCGCTGAAATGAGTACGCTTCGAATGATTCTATTGATTGGTATTATTGCGAAGAAACAATATTTAATTAAAAATGATAATCATTTTCATAACCAGGGGTTGATTGATGAAATGGTCAGTTATCAATAGATAATAACTGATCCATCATCTTTATCTGAGCTTATTGGGGTTGCTGTTTCGGCAGACTTGCAATGAGTCGAGCGAAGTTTTTGGAAAGTGTGGATGATTGCGTTGGGGTATATACTGAGCGTTGAATTATTCCTTTATCGGTTTCAATGGATAGCTCAACGTTTTTCGCGCCTCTCAATTCATAAAGAAACGAGCTTGGGAGAACAAAGGTATTGGCTGAGTGTTTAGGAATAAGCTTACTTATATATTTCTGTTGAGTTTTCTCAGTAGGTCGGTAGTTAAATGACTTCCCATCCACCAAGAAAGTCATAGCTGTTATATCGTAATATTGATAAGTACTTGTCAACGCAACATCAACTTTTAGTCGATCTTTTTGTTGTTTATCCCATTCAACGACCACATTCGGGCAAATTTCATTGCTCTTACAATTTAATGAGCCTGCAGTAGCAAGATGATCAATAGCCGTAGTGGTTTGCGAATTTTGCAAACTTGTACAACCACTTGTCATTACAGCAATACTAAGTAAGCACAGTACTTTTTTCATATTTAAGGTCTCTTGTTTATTCCACGTCTAGGCGGTTATTAATGTGATGCTGAACCAAGAAATTCAAATGGTTTTGCGATTTTGAACTGACTGGTTGCGTCACCAGCAAAGGTATTTTGTTGATCACTGCCAAGATCAAGTTTACGTGTAACACCATCTTTAAAATTGATTTTCTTTAAATCAATCCAAAAAACATTCGGGGAAACAGCTGATTCAAAAAAATAAAGTTGTTGCTTGTGATCTGCAACTGTTCTCCAGCGGGTTGAGGAGATATTCGGTTCTTCGGCTGTATTTAAACCAAATGGTACGGATGCATTGCGAATAACACTAAATACCGAGGCGATCGCTTCTTTCGGGTTATTGTTTTTAGGAATGGCATTGATGTAAAAAGAGGCGCGTGCAAAGCGATCTGCGGCTCTATTGGTGCCGGGTAGCATCACGGTTCCACCAATTTGTTGCCAATAAGTATTGAGAGCAAGTTGCTGATCAAAGGTTGGAGAATTCGTCATCACTTGATATTTTTTATTGTGGTGAATGACCTGTTTTCCATTGATGTATTCAATGATTGCACTATCTCCTGTTTTATCAGAAAGCGATAAGTGGAGCGTTGTTAGGCGTTGTTCACCGGGTACATTATCGGTAATGATGATAAAAGGTTCTTTTTCTAAGGCACTAACAGCTTCAGCAACAGTTGCATAATTATCAAGTACGTACTGTGCCCATGCTGAAATACTTAAATGGGGTTTATTTGATTTTTTTGAGTCTGGATATTGAGACTCGACTAACCAAAGCACATTCGCTACAAGGCCAACTTCGTTCATTCCATCTGTGGTGGAAACATCATAACCAGAGGCGATTACGCTGCCATATTTTGATTTCCATTTTAGTGATTTTGGACCTGCATTACTATCTCGATTTACACCACTGGGCATGATCCATAGATTGCTACCGACATCGACTTTCCAGTCCATAGAGCGAGCAGTGATGACATGATTGTCATTGCCCAAATACACGGCTCTGGTACAGGCCTGAACAGTTTGTAAAAATAATGAAGAAGCGATAAATGAACAAAATAATGTTTTTTTAAACATGTTTTGGCTCCGTTTTTTGTCAAAAAATTATTTAAAAGAAAGATATATTTTTAAATTATTAATAAGTAGTTTATAAATTTTTTATTGGTATTCAATCATTAAAATGTAATTGTTATAAAAATAATCACTTTGATATTTCCAAGTATAATTAACCGACTGTAGTGAAAAGGTTAATTTAATATATTTTCACATATTGAAGTTAATTATCTTGGAAGTATCAATAAAAGGATTAGTTTGGAGGTAATAACATCACAATCGCATTATTTAGCAGTTGAGCGACATCTTCGAGTATTTCAGTTTGATTGAACTGTTCATCAAATATTAAGCTTTCACCATCTGCGACTTGCTTTAAGTAATTTTCAAAGGTCTTGGAAACACAGACGTTTTCGCCATTTGCCCAAAAGTCTAGAGAGTCACCTTGTTGTCTATAAAGTAGTCTCGATGCGGGTTCAAGGATCAACTGGAATCCTGTATCAATGATTTCTGTCAAATCATTGGCTTCAATTTCCTCTGGTTCTGGAATATTGTTAGGATAGTTTGATTCACTCATATAAGACATGATCGCAGCGTCGAACTCTGGTGCTTGAGTGAGATAGTCAAGTAGTTGAGTTTTTAAGTATGAAAATTCAGTATCGTTAATTTCACCCACTTGAGCAGCTTGTTGGCGTTTAATATCAAGCAATGGTTTTTTGAGTATCTCGTTTTCTGCAAATTTATCGCTGACTTGATCAATCATCTCTGAGAGGTTTGGCATACGGAAACCGAAAGAGAAGGTTAAACAATCATCTTCTGCGACACCGTAATGTGAAAGACCTGGCGGTACATAAAGTAAATCACCTGGAGCAAGCACTTCATCAAAATGAATATCCATTTCAGCTAATAATTTTAAAGGTTGGTCAGGAACAAATGCTGTAGATTCATTACACATTTGACCGAGTTGCCAGCGGCGATGACCATGACCTTGCACCAAGAAGACATCATAAAAATCAAAATGCTTGCCGACTGAACCACCTTGTGGTGCATAAGACACCATGATGTCATCCCGACGCCATTGGGGAATAAAAGGAAATTTTTTCCAGAGTTCAGCGATATCAAATGAATAATGATCAACCGCTTGAACTAATAATGTCCATAGATTCGGTAATTTTTGAAAATCACCTTTGGTGAGCGGAGAAGACTTTACATGCCATTCATTTGGATTTTTATTCTTTTGACGAATCAGGCGAGCAGTGACATCTTCTTCCAAAGCAAGTTCTTTTACATCGTCTGGTTCTAATAGACCGACAATTTCAGGCATTGCGTTACGCACCAGCAAAGGTTTTTTTTGCCAATATTCAGTTAAAAACTGTTCTGCTGTGATACCGCCTAAAACCGTTAAAGATTGTTGAGACATAGGGAGCAAGCCAAAATATATAAATTTGTTGCGTATTGTCTATGGAGTTGAATATTGGCGCAAGTGTTGCGCGATGTAATCGGTATGGAAATAAATAATACGGGAATGTATTTAATCTTGATCAATTAGAAGCAGATTCGTTTACAGTCCTTTCAAAAAAACAGTATGCTTAAGATGCAAAATGGGAGCATACATGTATCAAGTACTGGCAAGAAAATACCGTCCACGTAATTTCAATGAGTTAGTGGGGCAAAACCATGTTTCTCGTGCTTTAACGAGCGCGTTAGAACGTGGGCGTTTGCACCATGCTTACTTGTTTACAGGGACGCGTGGGGTCGGGAAGACGACGATTGCCCGTATTTTAGCCAAGTGTTTAAATTGTGAGACTGGGGTAACCTCTACGCCATGCGAAGTTTGTGCAACGTGTAAAGCTGTCAATGAAGGTCGTTTTATTGATTTAATCGAAATCGATGCTGCATCACGCACCAAGGTTGAGGACACACGTGAACTTCTTGATAATGTTCCTTATGCTCCCACTCAAGGACGGTTTAAGGTTTATCTGATCGATGAGGTTCATATGCTTTCAACGCATTCATTTAATGCGTTGTTAAAGACATTGGAAGAACCACCTGAACATGTAAAGTTTTTATTTGCGACAACTGATCCTCAGAAATTACCGATTACCGTAATTTCTCGTTGTTTGCAGTTCACCTTGCGCCCTCTGGCTGTCGATGAAATAACCACGCATCTCACTGAGATTTTGAATAAAGAACATATTGATGCTGATCAAGATGCCATTTGGCAAATTGCTGAATCGGCACAAGGTTCTGTGCGTGATGCGCTTTCCTTAACGGATCAAGCGATTGCCTATGGTCAGGGTGCTGTTCACCACCAAGATGTTAAAGACATGCTTGGATTGATTGATCGTACGATTATTTATGATTTGATTTTGGCGATTCATCAAAACCAACAAGCCCGTGTCAGTCAGTTGCTTTTGCAATTTAGACAGCAAGCATTAGATGTGTCTTTGGTCCTAGATCAGTTGGTTTCAACATTGCATGAATTGGCTTTGTTACAGTATTTACCTGATCTTGCATTGAAATATAGTGAAGAAATTAATCAGAAAATTCTGCAACTCTCAAAATTGCTTTCAGCTCAAGATTTACAACTTTATTATCAAATTGCATGCAAGGGGCGTGCTGATTTACAACTTGCAGTAACACAAGAGCAAGGCTTTGAAATGTGCGTATTACGCTTGCTCGCATTTAGACCTTTATCTGTGGGTGAGATCACTGTTGTTGAAACAAACCCACATCATGTTGAGCCATCCCCAAAAACTGTGGTTTCGGCTGAAAAAATCTCATCAGATACTCAACAGTTGCAACAACGCACTGAAGTTGAAGAGCAACTTGTCGTTCAGCAAGAAGTCGTTAGCGTTGAACCTGAACCTGAACCTGAACCTGAACCTGAACCTGAACCTGAACCTGAACCTGAACCTGAACCTGAACCTGAACCTGAACCTGAACCTGAACCAATCGTGCAGGAAGATCCTGAGGTCATGGTTTTCGATGCAGCAGATGGACAGCTTATCGGAATAGACAGTGTCTCCGATCAACAAAATCACCAGTCTAATATTGCAGCATTTGATGATGTGCTTATTTTTCCTGTAGAGCCAAAAGCGCAGACAGATCAAATTGTAAATCAAGAGATTGAACAGAATCATTTACAGGTCGAGCCTGAGTTATTCGATGAAGTTGTTGTGGTCGAGCAAATGACGGCACAATCTGCCGAGATTTCGACTGATATTCAACAAGCTGCTGTTGAAGCAATGGATTTGATGCCACAAGACATTCTAAAACTTCATGAACAGGTGCTAGAGGGTGAGTGGAATTTGGAGAAGTGGGAGTTTTGGTTTAGAACCAGTCAGCTTTCTCCAGCCGTTCAGGAGTTAGCCCAGCATGGAGTCATGCAAGGGCAAATTAATGGTGTGTCGATTTTTCATATTCCTCAAGAATACGAGGGAATGCTATCGCAGTTACAACATGGTTTAGAGGATGCACTCAACTCGCAATGGCCAAATACCCAGTTCGATGTGCAGTATGGTGAAGTGCATTCCAATACGCCATTGGCGATACAAAACCAGCGTAAAGAAAAAGCTTTCAACCGAGCTGTGGAATTATTGCAACAAGAACCAACCATCAAAAGCTTGATTGAGACTTTTGATGCAGAACTACACAATATTCAATTGAAGTCCTGAGTGAGGACAAAGCAACGCTTTGTCCGAGCGCAAGACGAGAGCAAGGCTCGAGTGGCGGAACTAAACTTAGCTTTGTCCGAGCGCAAGACGAGAGCAAGACTCGAGTGGCGGAACTAAACTTAAAGCAACGCTTTAGTCTGTTAGTAAATATTCAGTAAGCACATCGCGCATATTTTCAGGAATTGCCGTACTCTTTCGATTCGCACGATCTACAAAGACATGAACAAAATGCCCCTGTGCGGCGGCTTGCTGTTGGCCTTGCTTAAAAATCGCCAATTCATAACGTAACGATGAATTGCCAATTTTTCCAATTGCGACACCCACTTCAATGATTTCTGGAAATGATAGTTCTTGTAAAAAACTACAGGCTGAATCAACCACCAGACCAATCACGTCGCTGTGATGAATATCAAAACCTGTTTTTTGAATCAACAATGAATTGGCTGCGGTATCAAAATAACTATAGTAGGTCACATTATTGACATGGCCATAAATATCGTTGTCTGCCCAACGGGTTTGTATATCCAAAAAGAATTTGAATTGGTCACGGTTTTTTAAAATCGGTTTACTCATGCATAAATCGCCTGATAAATCTGTAAAGCATCTTGTTCGGTCATAGCTCGTGGATTATTTTGCAATAATCGCGTTTGAAGCATGGCATCCTTCGCCAATAGTGGCAATTTTGCTTCTGCAATATCCAAGTCTTTTAATTTAAGCGTTAGACCACTTTGATCTAAATGATTTTGCATATGATCAATGAAAAGATCACATAATCCATCCGTACAGCCTGTACTGCGTGGATCGAGCAGCTGCATGAGCTCGGCGTAATAATGTTTAGCTTTTGGCACATTGAACTTCAATACTTCAACAAGCACCAAAGCATTGGTATGTCCATGTGAAAGATGGAAATGTCCACCCAGAGGATAAGCAAGAGCATGCACAGCGCCGACAGGTGCATTCGCAAAAGCTTGACCTGCCAACATTGAGCCGATCAGCATATTTTGACGAGCATCTAAATCAGCGCCATTTTTGAGCACTTTGGCTAAATTTTGATTGAGTAATTGAAGTGCATTCTTCGCCAATATATCGGCATAAAAGTTTTTTTTGATATTTGAGGTATAGGCTTCAATGGCATGTACCATCGCATCGATACCTGTTGCAGCCGTGATATGTGCAGGCAGACCTGCTGTAAATGTTGCATCTAAAATAGCAACATCAGCATAAAGGATAGGGGAAACAACCCCCATTTTGGTTGTCGCACCTGTTGTGACGATTGAAATCGGCGTGACTTCAGAGCCTGTTCCAGCAGTCGTTGGAACTAAAATAAGAGGCAAACGAGGGGCTTTGGCTTGATTTACACCATAGATTTCACTGAGGTGCTGCTGTTGCTCTGGATGTGCGAGTAAAGCAATAATTTTAGCGACATCCATTGAACTGCCGCCACCAAAACCGATAATCACATCAATCTTTTCTTTTTTCGCAAAATCAACTGCTTCTAATACGATATGTTCTGGTGGATCAGCTTGAATATCGGAGTAAATAATATGGTCGAGGGAGATTTGATTGAATATTTGTATAATCGGCTGATGCAGCTGATGTTGGATCATGCCCGCATCTGTTACTAAAAGCGCTTTGTGATAATGGTGTTGTGCTAAAACCTGTTTAAGTTCTTGTATCGAACCTAGTCCCGCAATAATGTTCGGAACGGTTTGAAATTGAAATGGATTCATAGATACATCCTTATACTTGAACTTTATTTGCATTTTATAAATCAATTACGCGCTAAGCTAAAATATTCTCTCTCATAATCATAGATGAAATGTTAATAAACCCTAATAAATACAACATTTTTATATCAAGTGACTATAGGTTTCATTGCTCAAATAAATTAACATAAGACGCTGTCAAAAAGTGTAGCGTTGAGGTGATTATGCCATCGAAAATGCCCTATAAGGTGTTATGTGTCTGTTTGGGAAATATTTGTCGCTCACCCACAGCAGAAGCGATTCTCAGACATTATTGTGATGTGCATGCTTTAGACGTATTGGTCGATTCAGCTGGAACAAGTAACTACCATCCGAACAAAGCACCAGATACACGGAGCCAGCATCACGCCAAGCTGCGCGGCTATGATCTCTCTACGCAAAGAGCAAGACAATTGCGATTAGAAGATTTCATTGAGTTTGATCTTATTTTAGCAATGGATCATGAAAACTTTGAAGATATTCAATCACTCATGGCTAAAGCCGTTCACCAATTTGGGGCTGATCAAATCCGTGCAAAAATAGCATTGATGAGTGAACACGATCCGTTATTTACTCAACAAGCCGTTCCTGACCCGTATTATGGTGGGGCGGATGGCTTTGATCGAGTGCTTGATCAATGTGAGTCGAGTAGTCAAGCATGGGTGAATATTTTTAAACAGCAAATCAAAGCAGGGTAATAGGATCTCATTCGACATGAATGTACAACAGCAAGTTCAGCTTAAACATTTAAATACCTTAAACCTGAATGCGATCGCTTCACACTATGTTCAAATTCATCAGCCGCATGATGTTATAGAGGCGTTAGCGTTCGCTGAACAACAAGGTTTAAACGTTTTGGTTTTGTCTGGTGGAAGTAATTTATTGCTGCCGCAACAACTTCAAGCGTTGGTGGTGCACTTAAATATTCAAGGCATTGATCTGCTTGCTGAAGATGAAAATACAGTGACTGTGAAGGTTGGCGCAGGTCAAGTATGGCATGATTTTGTTTTATATAGCACACAGCAAAACTGGTTTGGTTTACAAAATTTAGCTTTGATTCCGGGTTTAGTGGGCGCTTCACCTGTACAAAATATTGGTGCTTATGGTGTTGAGGTCGGTGAATTTATTGAATCTGTACAAGTCTATGATCGTGAATTAAAGCAGTTCGATTCAATTTTAGCCCAAGATTGTCATTTTGCTTATCGGCATAGTATTTTCAAAGATCAACCGAATCGCTACATTATTGTCAGTGTTACTTTTAAATTATTGAAGCATGCTGATTTAAAGCTAAATTACGGTGATCTCAAACAAGCGGTAGCAGATCAGTTGACGGCGGAAAATCTGCAAAATCAGGTGATTCATATACGTCAAAGTAAATTGCCCGATCCGAAAGCATTTCCAAACGTGGGAAGTTTTTTTAAAAATCCCATTCTTTCACAAACTGAATTTGACAAAATTGCTCAACAATTTCCAAACATTCCTCATTATCCACAAGCAAATAGCAATGTTAAAGTGGCAGCAGGTTGGTTGATTGATCAAAGTGGTTGGAAAGGCAAGCAATTGGGTTCAGTTGGTATGTTCCATAAGCAGGCATTGGTACTGGTGAATTATGCTGAGGCGACTTTAGCCGATGTTAAAAATACCTACCATGCTGTACAAAGTGATGTAAAACAAAAGTTTAGTATTCAATTGGAACCTGAGCCTGTGTTATATAGTGAACAAGGTTTAATCCAAGCCCATAATGCATGAGGAGATCTATGGCTAAAGTACATTGGATGGTCAGTTTGGTACGCGTAATAACAATACTATTCGTGCTATTGGGCTGTTTTGTACTTTTTTTATATTCGCCATTTTACTCTCAACTGATGGTGAAGGGGTTAAATCACTTTGTTTCAGTGGATGTCAATGAAGTTGCGGCTCAAAGCCAAAAATCCGCTGCTTTGAGTGAACATGAAAACTTGGAACCGGGTTCCAACTTGTGGATCGCTCGACAAGCATATCTCAAATTAATCGAAAAGCGTTTTCAACCTGAAAGTTCTGAAGACTTAAAGCTCATTCAGGCGCGGTATAAATTGCTACAACAACTTATTGTTGATGAACAAGAAAAAGAAAGCGAACAGGAAAAAAAGCCAATTATTCCGTTAAGCAATGAGCAAATAGAACAAGCGCAAGAGCGTGTCGCTGCTGCGAGTACACCTATTGATTTTTTACAATTCAATACACCTGATAATTTGGTGTTAATGGAAAAGTATGTCGTTTTTTTAGAAACATATCCGATTGAGTTGCCGATCGTTCAGGAGCAAGAAGGGCCGAGCAAAGAAGATTTACTTGAGCTTGAAAAGAATAAAGACAGCATTGTTGAAGCTAAAAACAGCACTGAACCTTATGCGATTGTGGTATTGGGTGGTGGGTTGACGCTTGGTGCAAATGGCAAAGACATTGTGGTAAATAATTACACACGCTTGCGCTTGGAGCGAACATTGCAAGTTGAGAAGCAGTACGATTTGCCTATTGTGCTGAGTGGAGTAGAAGCACCATATATGCAAGCTTGGCTAGAAGAACGAGGTCTTGAAGCGAAACTACTTGAAAATAGAAGTATGAATACCTGTGAAAACTCTCGCTTCAGTTCGCTTTTACTGCAAAAGAAAGGTGGCGCACCCAAAGTCATCTTGATTACTGATGAGTATCATATGCCTCGTACACGACGGTTATTCGCTTTGAATGGCATAGAGACTGTTCCTGTCGTTGCACCAATGCCAACTAGCTTAACGCGCTGGCGCCCAAGTGAAAAAAACTATGATCATAGTCGCCGTGCAAATTATGAAATGCTTGCCACGATTCGTGATGTGCTATTTGGTTCAAGTGATTGTCGGGAGATACCATAATGTCCAATATTCCATTTTTAAATCCGACAATTTTAAAACAACTTGATTTACCTATTCCAAATCGTGAAACCACGCCTCAAATCCTTGAAGCTTTAGATCTGAATCAACCTTTTGAAGCACCTAAAGCATTACTTGCCTACCAGAAGTTGTATGGATTGGACTCGCTGGAGTGTGATCAGTGGCAAGGTTATGTCGAAATGCCATTGTTCCGTGTTCATGTACAAGTTTTTCAACCGAAACAATCCAAGATACAAGGTACTGTTTGCTTGTTGCATGGGTACTTAGAGCATAGTGGGATTTATCAGCCGATCATTAAAGAGATATTGGATCAAGGCTTTAGTGTTGTTACTTACGATTTACCGGGACATGGTTTGAGTGATGGTTCAGCGGCAAGTATTCAAAACTTTGACCATTACCAACAGGTATTACATGCTGTTTATGATGCGGTTCGTGACGCGAAACAATTACCAAAACCATGGTTAGGAATAGGGCAAAGTACCGGTGGTGCGATTTGGATGCATCATTTGCTGGCGTATGCTGAGCGTCGGGAAGATCCGATCGTTGATCGAGTGTTGTTGTTGTCACCATTGATTCGACCTGCGAAAACAGCGTGGTGGCATAATTCTGTCGGCCTAGGCATTATTCGCAGGATCAAAAGCCAAGTGCCACGACATTTCCGCCGTAATAATCATAACCCTGAGTTCCTTCGTTTTATTCGACTTAAAGATCCTTTACAGCCTCGTATGATGGGAATGGATTGGATACTCGCGATGTCGAAATGGATGTTGGAAATGGAACAGCGACCCGCTTGTCGTATCCCTGTTTGGTTAGCACAAGGAGCGCTCGATCAAACCGTGGATTGGCGTTATAACATTGAATATATTCGGCGTAAATTTAGATTGCAGACTTTATTGATGTTAGAAGAAGGCTCACATCAATTGATTAATGAGCGTGCCGATATTCGTGCGGCGTTGACAGGACTCATTCCAGCATTCTTACATGCCAAACCAAATCACCACTATTATTAGTGGTGATTGCTATTTAGTTTCTATTAGAACCGAGTGGCATCCGCCATTTTCCACATTCGATAGTAGAAATTCTCGTCATCATCTAAATCGCTCTGTAGCAATTCCTTTTCTTTGAGAAAGAAATGAATTTGCGCATAGTTTTTGATTTCTCGATCATTCATACGCTGTGCTAAATGATGTGCTTTGATCTCGGATGGATGACTTAAACCTGCGGCGGCTATCATTTCAGATAATGCATGTAAGGTGTTTTTGTGAAAACTAAACACGCGTTCGGACTTACTTGGCACATCAATCGCTTTTTGGCGATCTGGGTCTTGTGTGGCGACACCAACAGGGCATTGGTTGGTATGACAGCTTTGCGCTTGAATACAGCCAACAGCAAACATAAATCCACGTGCGGAGTTGACCCAATCAGCACCTAAAGCAAAAGTGCTGGCGATATCAAATGCACTGATGATCTTTCCACTTGCGCCAATTTTCACTTGGCTGCGTAAACCAGCACCGGTCAAGGTGTTGTGTACGAAGCGTAAACCTTCTCTTAATGGCGTGCCGATGTAATCACTAAACTCAATTGGCGCAGCACCTGTACCACCTTCAGAACCATCTACCACTACAAAGTCAGGTACAATCTTTGTTTCGAGCATGGCTTTTACAATACTCATAAACTGCCAAGGCTGCCCAATACACAGCTTGAAACCAACAGGTTTGCCACCAGACAGCTCTCTTAATTGCTGAATGAAATGCATCATTTCAATTGGCGTGCTAAAGCTTGGGTGTTTAGATGGAGAAACGCAGTCATGATCTCTGGAGATACCACGAATACTTGCGATTTCTTCAGTGATTTTATGTTTCGGCAAAATTCCACCATGACCCGGTTTAGCACCTTGTGAAAGCTTGACTTCAATCATTTTAATTTGTGGATTTTTAGCTTGTAAAGCAAACTTCTCAGGATCAAAAAGTCCATCAGGCGTGCGACAGCCAAAATAGCCACTGGCAATTTGCCAAACAATATCGCCGCCATTTTCTAAATGGTAAGGGCTCAAGCTGCCTTCACCAGTATCGTGATAAAAATGCCCCATTTTTGCGCCCTGATTCAATGCTCGAATGGCATTGGCACTTAGACTCCCAAAGCTCATTGCTGAGATATTCATAATCGAGGCACTATAGGGTTGCAGACATTGGGCATTACCGATCTGAACACGAAATGAGGCTGGATCAGCAGGCGGGCATGGCGCGATAGAGTGGACGATGAAGCGATAGTTCGGTTCATACACATCGATGATTGAACCAAATGGTTTATCTGCATTTTCATTTTTGGCGCGTTGATAGACTAGGCTACGTTGCATCCGCGAAAAAGGTAACGCATCTTGATCTGACTCAATAAAATATTGGCGGATTTCAGGACGTACATCTTCAAAAATAAAACGGAAATGACCTAAAATTGGATAGTTTCTTAATATGGCATGTTTCTTTTGCAGTAAATCGTATAAACCAACCAGACTGAGTATCGTTGTTACTAGCCAAAGCCCATTTAGCAGCGTGTCAGAAATAAAATAGTAAATGGTATGTGGAGTGTACGTTGCTTTGAACCAAGTAATACTTAAAGCGATAAAAATACAAAGAAACCAAACAGAATGTCTTGAAAAGAAAGTGTTGAGTAGTTTATGTCTTATCGCTTGTGCTGGACTAGCCATAGTCAAGAGATTCCTATCATTAAACAATGAAGCAACCATGCCAAGAACCAGATATAACTACAAGTAATGAATTGTTAGGTCTGAGAATGATTCTCTTAAAGCGGCTAAAATCAATTCCAATGTACATACATCAAATTTTGTATTCTTCTCAGATGGTTAGGGTCTGTTGACATTTCACAGATGCTTGCGACAGAGGGCATTTTTTTGACGGTACAAGGCATGTTTTATGAAATTTAGTCATTCTAAATGATTAAAACATAACGCTGTAACGGCTAAAAATGACCCTGTCCCGAAGGGTTATAGCTAAAACTTCCCTAAACTTCGTTATAAAACTTGACAAGGGGATCGCCATTGTCTGCGTTTCATGCCTTGTTTATGTCATTTTAGCTGATAACGCAAGGCATGGCTGAAGTGTCAACAGACCCTACTCATACACATCTTTTTATTGCTTAGTGAACTTTTAACGTGCTGACGCGCTTCGAGGTTATTTATACATTTTGCTATTCATTTAGTGGAATATTCATGTTTTATTGTATTGAGACCAAGGTCGGATTTAGATATAAATCTATCTATCGTTAAATCACGCTGATCCCGCAATATAGGGTGTTTGATTAAGCAGAATTGAGTCCGTGTAAATCGAAATAATTACACATAACATAATTAAATTATGTATTGCATAAATTTAATCTTTCTTGTAGCATTAATTTTAAGTTGGTAGCCAATGCTTAGACATGCTTTTTTAGCGTTGTATTTGGCTTACTCAAGGAAAAGAAAAGGCTTTAACACGGATGCTTTTGACCGATATATAAAAACACCGTATGCCTTTTCTGTTAACGCTTACACATGTTGTGATCTTTTGGATGATGTTAACGATGAGAGCCATTGTTTAAATCATCATTTAGAAATCGATATCATGCTGTTTAGTATTAAAAACGGATGAATTTATCTCAAAAAGGATAAGGGAAACTAGATGGACATTTTAGATAACCCATTAGAACTATGTGGATTTGCTTTTATTGAGTTTGTTTCGACGGAAAATGGATTAGATCAAATCTTTGAAACAATTGGTTTTTCAAAAGTCGCAAAACACAAGTCTAAAAAAGTTTATTTATGGCGCCAAGGTAATATCAATATCATCTTGAATTACCAACCTGAATCTTATGCTTCATTTTTCTTTAAAGAGCATGGTCCATCAGCATGTGCAATGGGCTTTAGAACCCGTGATGCTGCAAAAGCCTTTAAGAATGCTGTCGAGCTAGGTGCAGAACCGATGCATTCTCAATCAGGGCCAATGGAACTGAATATCCCAGCGATTAAAGGTATCGGTGGTATGCCGATTTTCCTCGTAGATCGTGATATTTATGAAAATGATTTCGTTTTCTTTGATGATGTTGAGCGTAATCCACGCGGTGCTGGTTTAAATGAAATTGATCATTTAACCCATAATGTCTATAAAGGACGCATGGATTACTGGGCTAATTTCTACGAAAAAATCTTTAATTTCCAAGAAATTCGCTATTTTGATATCAAAGGTGAATATACAGGTTTAACCTCTAAAGCCTTAACTGCACCTGATGGTTTGATTCGTATTCCATTAAATGAAGATTCTGACAAGGGTAATGGTCAAATTGCTGAGTTCTTAGCAGATTTCAATGGTGAAGGCATTCAACATATTGCATTCATTACCGATGATCTTATTTCGACATGGGATAAGTTGAAAGGCTTAGGGCTTAAGTTCATGACGCCACCGCCAGAAACTTATTATGAAATGTTGAAAGAGCGTTTGCCTGAACATGGTGAACCGACGGATGAATTACAAAAGCGCGGTATTTTATTAGACGGCAATACTAAGGATGGTCAGAAGAAGCTGTTATTGCAGATTTTCTCTGAAAATATGCTTGGGCCAGTTTTCTTTGAGTTCATTCAACGTAAAGATGATGATGGCTTTGGTGAAGGTAACTTCAAAGCATTATTTGAATCGATTGAACGTGATCAGATTCGTCGTGGTGTATTAGAAGCCAAATAAATATCTCGAAAAATCCATACTAAAAAGCCAAGAATCGATTCTTGGCTTTTTTGATTTTTAGGATGAAAAGATGATTTAAAAATTAACGCGTTTTAATGTACTGATTGATTGCTGCAACTTCACGTTTGAATAATTCGAGTTTTTCACTGCCTGCATGTACAGGTAGGAACATCTCACTGTCCAAAGCAACTATACAAAACTCCATGGCATGTTGCGCATTAAATATTGGTAAACCAACCGCATTAATGCCCACCAGCAGATCACCTTGTGCGATCGCCATGCCATGCTGTAGCGTAGTTTCTTTGAGTGCTAAGAATTCATCCCAGTTTGATGGTTTAATTGGATAGTGGTTTTGTGCCGCTTTTTCCCATTCGGTATACATCAACGGCTGAATCACAGCTTCAGGCAAATAAGATGCAAAAATACGACCTGCCGCAGAGTTGACCAAAGGCATGGTTGAGCCGACTTTGGTCACAATTGAAATCGGGTGGTTTGATTCAATCGATTGTACGACTAACGGACCTTTAGGTGACCATTTACTGATCTGAATACCGCAGCCAATTTTACTTTGTAGATCGTAGATTAGATGCTGAACCAGTTGTAAGACATCAGTATGTTGAATACAGTTAAGCCCCAAACGCCAAGCTTGATCGCCCAAGGCATATTGACCACCTTCCAGTTGTTTCGCGTAATTCATACGAATCAGGCTGACCAAATAGCGATGTACTTTGGCTGGATGCATATCAAGTTGGCTGGACAGCTCTTTTAAAATAATCGGCTTATTGTGTTCCAAAAGGGCATTGAGAACGGATAATCCCACCTCAAGTGATTGAACCCCACCAGATAACTTTTCTTCAATCATTCAATAACCCTTCATCTACATTTCATCTAGCAGTATTGGTTTGATCTTGGTATTCGATTTTACGAGTTCTGCACATAATGCCTGAGCATCCCGCAAAATAGAAATCATCTTTTTAAATGACTTAAATAGGTGAATCGTATAAGCATACATTTGTTTTCGCATGGAATTGCATTTCGTTTGTATCACAGCAAAATATGCCTCTCATTTAGCAATTTACCTATGTTCAGGCAATAAAAAATCGGCATTGAAGTCAATATATCTTCAATGCCGATCCCCACATTGTTTATGCTATGCGTCTATGCTGAAAACGTGCCTTTTTACTGGCATTATCTTTCTGCATCACATTTGCATAGCGCATATCTAAGCACCTAACTCATCTTCATGTAAGAAATGGGTATGGTGCGGGGCGCGTTTAGTACGGCTCCACTCGTCGAGCATTTCTGACTTCATTTCTTCGGTAATACGCGCAATTTTGGCATCGGCATGTATATCGTTATAAGTGAGTTCTAGCCGATGACCATTTGGATCAAAGAAATAAATTGAATGGAAAATACCGTGATTGGTAACACCTAGTACTTTCACATCATGGGCTTCAAGATGTGCTTTTGCATCTAATAGGGTGGCGTGATCTTCAACCTCAAAAGCGATATGTTGCACCCACTGTGGTGTATTCTCATCGCGGCCCATTTCAGGCTGCGTTGGCAGTTCAAAAAATGCCAAGACATTGCCTTGACCTGCATCGAGGAATAAATGCATATAAGGATCAAAGGCTTTAGTCGAAGGGACGTGATCTTCTGCAAAAGCTAAAATGAAGTCCATATTCAGCATGGTTTTATACCATTCCACGGTTTCTTTCGCATCTCGACAACGGTAGGCGACGTGGTGAATTTTTTTAATTGCAAAGCTCATCATAAAACTCCTTTTATCTTTATTCCCAATCTGGTTGTTGTTCTGGGGCTGCGTGCAAGAATGCAGGAAGCGTTAAACAGTGTTGATAAATGGATTCAATCTTTGGAAACGCAGTTAAATCAATTTTGAATCGTTTTGCGTTATAGACTTGAGGAATCAAACAACAGTCAGCAAATGTGGCTTGTGTACCAAAGCAAACCTGCCCATTTGAATCCTGAAGCTGTGCTTCTAAACTCTGAAAGCCGAGCAACATCCAATGCTGATACCAGTTACTTTTTTGCTGATCGCTTAGCGAAAGATCCTGTTGTAGATACTTCAACACTCTTAAATTATTGAGCGGATGAATATCACAGGCGATAGCTTGGGAAAAGGCTCGAACTTTAGCTCGTTCAGCAATATTCTTTGGTAATAAAGCGACCTCAGGATAAGCTTCTTCCAAATATTCCAAAATGCTGATGGATTGCAACAAGGTCTGATCCGCATCAACTAGCGTCGGTACCAATTGGCTTGGATTCAGTGCTTGATAATCTGCCTGCTGCTGTTCATTTTTTACTAAATGAATCGGCTGAGTTTCATAGGCAAGCTGTTTTATATTCAACGCAATCCGTACGCGATATGCAGCGGAACTACGGAAATAGCTATACAGTTTCATAGCTCTCTTCCTCAGTTCGATTAAATTCAAACTTATGTGCTGCAAGGATGGTATTTTCGACTTGACCAAAACCGACCCGAATCCCATCTTTCTCACAATAACCTTTCATCACAACACGGTCGCCGTCTTCTAAGAAACCACGTGTTTCACCATTTGAAAGGGTTAATGGTTTGGTAGTATTCCACGTTAATTCAAGTAAGCTACCGTACGAGTCTTCGGTTGGTCCTGAAATGGTACCTGAGCCCATCAGATCACCAACTTGCACATTACAACCTGCGATGGTGTGATGTGTCAGTTGTTGTGCCATCGACCAATACATATATTTAAAATTGGTTTGGCAGATCACTTCTGATTTTTGCGATTGTGGCGTTTGTACTTCGACACTGAGATGAATGTCGTAGCTATTGGCGATATTTTCTTGTAAATAACGGAGTGGTTGTGGTTGCTGCGTCGGACCTTTGACTTTGAATAGTTCCAGTGCTTCCATCGTTACCACCCATGGAGAAATAGCACTAGCAAAAGTTTTGGCATTGAATGGTCCTAACGGTACGTATTCCCACTGTTGGATATCACGTGCTGACCAGTCATTGAGTAAAACCATACCAAAAATATGATCTGATGCATCTTCTATCGAGATAGGCTGACCAAGCTTAGTCGCTTTGCCCACGATAAATGCAGTTTCCAATTCAAAATCGAGTTTGCGTGTTGCTGAGAAAATTGGACGTTCGCTATTTGGTAGTTTGATTTGTCCTGATGGACGAACAATATCTGTACCACTAACGATGACTGAGCTCGCTCGTCCATTGTATCCAACTGGAAGTTCGCTCCAGTTAGGCAGAAGGGCATTTTTAGGATCTCTAAACATGGTACCGACATTGGTGGCATGTTCTTTAGATGAATAGAAATCGGTATAGCCAGGTACATGAATGGGTAAGTGTAAAGTTACCGTATTTTGTTGCAATAATACCAGTTTACGTAGTTCGGCATTATCACGTAGTGTTGGGTTGTCTATAGACAATAAGTTCTGCAGGGTTTGACGCACTTTTTGCCAGTTTTGTTTCCCAGACTCAATAAATGTATTCAATGTCGGCTGATTGAAATAGTTTTGATTTCCATCCAGTTGCAACAAGCCGTGTGTTTCTAATACCGCAAGATCAATCACCCAGTCTCCAATGGCAACACCGACGCGTTTATTAGCTTGAGCTATTTCACTAAAAATGCCATACGGCAAATTATGCATTGTGAAATCTGATTGAGGGTCAATCTCAAGAAAAGAAGTTAAATGCTGTGTCATGATTTTGCTTTCCTTGTCTTAATTTTTTCAGGGTTTACCTTTAAGCTTCTCACTTTATTGATCAATTGTTTGAAATATATAGATATATTGAAAATATTATAAGTTTCTTTCAGCTTGATCTCGCAAGAGGAGTGAACGTTATGATTTCTATCATACTGAAAATAATTAATTACGCAATACATAATTTAATTACATATAACATAATTATTGTTATTTGTTGAATTTTCTGCTTATATGCGCGGTTACGAGAAAAGTAAATTAATTATTTTTCGATCAACTATAGGCATTTTGGATTAATTTATGATATACGTAATTTAATACAAGAAAATTACGTGACAAGGATGAGAATAATCATATGTCAAAACAATCGCAAGGAAACCTGAAACATGGTTTGAGCAATCGGCACATCCAGCTTATCGCGCTAGGTGGTGCGATTGGTACAGGACTGTTTCTTGGTATTTCACAATCTATTAAGCTGGCAGGTCCGTCAGTGATTTTAGGTTATGCAATCGCAGGCTTAATTGCATTTCTAATGATGCGACAGTTAGGTGAAATGGTGGTTCAAGAGCCAGTTAGTGGCTCATTTAGTCATTTTGCGAATAAATACTGGGGTTCGTTTGCAGGTTTCATGTCTGGCTGGAATTATTGGGTACTCAATATTCTCGTCTGTATGGCTGAGCTGACGGCAATTGGACTCTATATTCAATATTGGTGGCCTGAAATCCCAACTTGGGCATCGGCATTGGCCTTTTTCCTCTTAATCAACGGCATTAACTTATTGCATGTGAAGCTGTTTGGAGAGATGGAATTCTGGTTCTCTATCGTCAAAATTTTAGCCATCTTAGCCATGATTGGCTTTGGTTCTTATTTGCTTGCAACTGGTACGGCAGGTCCACAGGCTGGTATTAGCAACCTTTGGGCGTTGGGTGGTTTCTTTCCATTTGGTATTGAAGGCTTAGTCATGGCAATGGCTGTGATTATCTTTGCATTTGGTGGGATCGAATTGTTTGGTATCACGGCAGCTGAAGCACGTGATCCTGATAAAACCTTACCTAAGGCTGTAAATCAAATTATTTACCGTATTTTGATTTTCTATATCGCAACGCTGTTCATCTTGTTTGCATTATTCCCTTGGAATCAAATGATCGAGGGTGGCAGTCCATTTGTGATGGTATTTGCGTCTTTAGATAGTCACGGTGTGGCAACCATGTTGAACTTTGTCATTTTGACAGCCGCAGTTTCTGTTTATAACGGCACAAGCTATTGCAGCAGTCGTATGTTGCTCGGTTTGGCAGAGCAGGGCAATGCACCAAAATTTTTAAAGCATATCAATAAACGTGGTATCCCAACCAATGCGGTTCTGGTATCTGCTTTCGTGACGGTATTGTGTGTATTGATCAACTATCTATTTCCAGAAAAAGCCTTTGCTTTGTTGATGATGTTGGTGGTTGCAGCGATTGTGATTAACTGGATCGTGATCTCATGGACACATCTTAAGTTCCGCAAAGCGATGCAAATACAAGGGCAGAGCACCAAGTTTCCAAGTATTGCTTATCCATTTAGTAATTATCTTTGTATCGTATTTATGCTGGGTATTCTTGTGGTGATGTCACTTTCACCCGATATGCGTATTGCGGTGATGATGATTCCTGCGTGGATCCTCTGCTTAATGTTGACCTATGTCTTTAAGCTGAGAAAATTGAAAAACGCACAATCGAGTATGGCTTTAGGAACTGATGTCTAAAGACTATTTCTGAGTTTTTATATCAATAGGGTTGAATTCGTTTTCAGCCCTATTTTTTTGTAATGTCTAAAATGTGGCTACCAATGTTCATAACAACAAATCGTCCATGCTTTGGTTGAAGTATTATTGTTTTATCTAAGCTAGAATTGTTGGTTCATCAATCTAAAATAAGTTTGCATTTTTGGCTTGATATCACGTTGTTCATTAAAAGGCTTTTGAATTGTTTCAATCTTTAAGTATTCAAACTCGATTGGGTGGTTTCTACCTATTTTATTATGCAATCGTTGGAACATTCATGCCTTATTGGAACCTGTATCTGCAAGATCAGGGCTTCAATTATCAAGAAATCGGTATTCTATCTTCAATCGCAATCATTACTCGTTTTTTTGCGCCGCTGATTTGGGGTTGGATTGCGGATAAATCAGGTAAACGAATGCTGCTGGTGCGCATTGCCACATGGATGGAAGCCTGTATTTGGTTTGCTATTTTTGTGATTCCAAATAGTTTTCAATCTGTGGCATTGCTGATGTTGATCTTCAGTTTTTTTCAAAATGCGATCTTGGCGCAGTTTGAAGGTGTGACACTTTTTTGGTTAGGTGAAAAACGCGCTGAACTATATGGAAAAGTGCGAAAGTGGGGTTCGGTCGGTTTTATTGTTGGGGTGTTCGCTATTGGAGCATTATTAGAAATCATCCCCATCTCAATGCTACCTATCTTACTTTTAGCGATTTCATTTTTAGCTTTTTTATGGTCATTCAGCATTAAAGAACCTGAGCACGCACCAAGTTCTCAGAAAAAATTAGAACCTTTATGGCCAGTTTTAAAAAAACCACTGGTTGCAGCATTCTTTACGATCGAGTTTATTCTATTATTTTCACTTGCACCATTTTATAGTTTCTATAGCAACTTTCTCAAAGAAATCGGGTTTAGCACAACACAGATAGGCAGCCTTTGGGCAATGGGTGTTATCGCTGAAATTGTGATGTTTGCGGTGGCACAAAGACTGTTTTTCACCCGTTTTTCATGGAGGAACTTGGTGGTTATTTGTCTTTTATTTACCAGTCTTCGCTGGTTTCTCGTGGGAATATTAGATACTAATTTCATCGGGCAACTTTTAGCACAATGTTTGCATGCCTTTAGTTTTGGACTATTTCATTTGATTGCGATGAAAGTGATTTTCCAAAACTTTTCAGCAGAGCAACAGGGTCGAGGTCAAGCGTTGTACAGCACCATGTGGGGGCTGGGCGTTGCTTCAGGAAGTTTGTTGGCAGGGTACTATTGGCAGATTCTTTCGGGTCCGACCATTTTCTTCTGTGCAAGTGCAGTTGTATTAGTTGGTTTAGGTCTGGTGATGTGGCTGCCGAATCAGGTAGAAACGGCAGCGAAAAGTTAGATTAGAGTTGAATTTTTTTATACTGCGGCATCCACGGTTGTGCTTGCTCAAGTTGTGCGGCGAGTTGTAGCAAATGGTCTTCACGTCCAAAGGGTGCAATAAACTGGCTACCCAAAGGCATACCATTTTTATTCCAGTACAGCGGTACAGACATAGCAGGTAAACCAGTGACATTGGCTAATTGAGTGAAGGGAACCCAACTTAAATTATCTTGCACCATTTTCTCGACCAGTTTGCCTTGCGCGAGATAATGCGCTTTTCCAACTTTTAATAAAGCTTTCAAAATGGGCTTTTGCCAAGCAGGTGTGGCAACTTCACCATTTTTAGGCGCGACCGATGCTGTTGTTGGGGTTAGGTATAGGTCATATTTCTCAAAGAAAATATTCATTTGGGTGCTATACAGTCCCCAATTGTTGAGTGTGTGAATATATTCGGTTGCAGTTGTTTTTGCACCAAAGGCAGCTAAGGCTAATGAATCAAGCTCGAAATCAGCATCTGTTGAGCCAGACATGTGTTTGATTTGTGCTTGCATATAAGTGAACTGACTAAACCACGTTGTGATGAAGTCTTTCGCCAGCGCTAAGCCATCTATGTTTGGACGATCTTCGACCACGATATGACCTAAAGACTCTAAAAGCTTGGCAGTTTGTTGAACGGCCTGAATCGCGTCTTTAGAAACTTTTGTTCCAATGGGTGAATGCGTGCTAAAAGCGATTCTCAGTTTTTTCGGTGCTTGTTGGATAATATCTAAATATTTTTGATCAGGTGCTTGAATCGTAAAAAGTGAGCTTTGTTCAGGACCTTGCACCGCATCTAACATAGCCGCACTATCGCGCACGGTTTTACATAACACATGCTGCATCGCTGCACCATGCATGGCTTCACCTGATTGAGGTCCCCATGGCGTGCGTCCGCGACTTGGTTTTAGTCCAAACAAACCGCAATACGATGCAGGAATACGAATTGATCCGCCGCCATCACCAGCGCCTGCAATCGGGACTAAACCCGCAGCGACAGCCGAGGCAGAACCGCCTGACGAGCCACCGCTATTGTGTTTTAAATTCCAAGGATTGCGACAAGCGCCCCAAGCATCAGGTTCAGTAATACCTTTGATTCCAAATTCAGGGGTATTGGTTCGCCCAAATGTGACAATTCCAGTTTGTTCCCAACGATTGACGATTTCTGCATTAAAGTCTGGTGTGTAATTGATTTTTTTAAGTGCATGGCTACCAAAAGAGGTTGGTATGCCTTGATATTCTTGAAATAAATCTTTTACTAAAAATGGAACACCAGCGAATTGACCTGTACGTTGTTGTTGGGCGCGTTGTTTGGCTTGCTCGTACATTGGGATAATGATTGCATTTAGTTTAGGGTTGATTTGTTCTGTGCGTTGCAATGCAATTTCAAGTAACTCTGATGGATGAACTTGCTTATTTTTGACCAACTCAGCTAAACCTAAACCATCATATTGGATGTATTCAGAAAATTTCATGGCTTTATATCCCTAAAGCTAAACTTTTATAAATTAAATATTTGTATTCAATAAGAATACCTTAAAAAACCGGAACAATCAAATAAATATCAGCACAAAAATATTGTGTTGATATGGTTATGTTTCAGTGTTTTTACTCAAAAATATGCTAAGTTAAAGCCATGGAAAGTTTAGATGATAACTTAATTAAATCTATGAAAAATATTTATATTATTGGATTATTGTGGGCTTGCTCAACAGGGGCAATCGCTGAAACAGCAGTAAACGCGAAGGCAGTAAAAGCTCAAGCTATGACTTCGGTGAATAATATACGTGTCACCAATCGCCCTGAAATTATGGGGTTGTGGGGAATGGAAATACCCAATAATAAAAAATGTGTTGAATACTATAACTTTCGTGGAATGAATGAAGTTGTGGTAAAAAGTGGCAAAGAATGGTCGTATGGCATGTATGACTATCAGCCGTCAGAGGATCATAATGAGCGTTTGCCAGCACTGATCCTACAAATCAAATATGATAATAATGAAATTGACTGTTCAGGTCAGCAAGTCGATCAAACTGGGGAAGTTTCTCAATACTTTGTAAAATGGTCGAACCCACATACCATTGACTTCTGTGCGAACGAGAAAGGCGAAAAATGCTTTGCAACTTTACGCCGTGTTTTACCTTAGACCATTTAATTCAATAAATAAAAAACACCGCCTATGATTCATAAGCGGTGTTTTTTATTGCAGCATTTATTTAAACTTTTTCAGCTTTTGGTTCAAGCTGTTTTAGTAAATGTTTTTCGAGATAATGAATATCCATCGCTTGTTCGCAGAAATTCTTATCTTTCAAAATCAGATCTTTATGCAAAGGGATATTGGTTTTAATCCCTGTCAAAATCATTTCGTCTAATGCTTGACGCATACGCGCTAAAGATGTTTCACGATCTTTACCATGTGCAATGAGTTTTGCAATCATTGAGTCATAGTAGGGCGGAATGCTATAACCTGGATAGATATGAGAATCTAAACGAATACCCGCGCCACCCGGTGCGTAGAAGTTGTCAATTCTACCCGGAGAAGGCAAGAAGTTGGTCGGGTCTTCGGCATTGATACGACATTCTATCGCATGACCTTTGACTTCGATTTCATCTTGTTGAAGGTCTAAGCCTAAGCCACCAGCAATACGAAGTTGTTGTTCAATAATATCAATACCCGTCACCATTTCTGTGACTGGATGTTCAACTTGAACACGTGTATTCATTTCGATAAAGAAGAATTCGCCATCTTCAAATAAAAATTCGAATGTACCAGCACCACGATACTGCATAAGCTTACAGGCATTTACACAAGCCTCTAAAATATCAGCACGGGCTTGTTCAGGTAGATTTGGTGCAGGTGCTTCTTCTAAAACCTTTTGATGGCGACGTTGTAATGAACAATCACGATCATATAAATGAATCGCATGGCCATTACCATCTCCGAGGATTTGTACTTCGACATGACGAGGTTTCTGTAAGAAACGTTCCATATAAACCGTATCGTCACCGAACCACATTTCCGCATCACGTTGTGCAGCTTGAACAGACTCAAGCAGTGTATCCACACGTTCAACAATACGCATACCACGACCACCACCACCAGATGCGGCTTTTACGATCAGTGGGAAGCCGATTTCTTTGGCTTCGGCAAGTGCATTATGAATCGTAACAGCGTGGTCACAGCCCGGTACGGTTGGTACACCTGCTTTTTTCATTGCAATGATTGCTGAAACTTTGTTCCCCATGAGACGAATATGCTCAGGACGAGGACCAATAAAAGTGAACCCTGAACTTTCTATAATCTCAGCGAACTCGGCATTTTCAGATAAAAAGCCATAACCCGGATGGATTGCATCAGCACCAGTGATTTCTGCGGCAGTAATAATTGCAGGAATATTTAAATAACTTTCACTTGTGGTACCCGGTCCGATACATACTGCTTCATCTACAAAACGTAAATGCATCAAATCTTTGTCAGCATCAGAATAAATACCAACGGTTTTAATACCAAGTGTTTTGCAAGCCCGAGTAATTCGTAAAGCGATTTCACCACGGTTTGCAATTAATACTTTTTGCAACATAGAAATCCCCAGATGTATTAGGCGCGGTAGCGGAAAAGTGGTTGACCGAACTGAATGACGTCACCGTTTTTCACTAAGATTTCTTCGATTACACCGCTTTGTGTTGCTTCAATCGGGTTCATGATCTTCATTGCTTCGATGATCCCTAGGGTTTCACCTGCAGATACCGTTTGACCAATTTTGACAAAAGGTGCTTCACCTGGACTTGGTGCTGCATAGAACACACCGACCATTGGCGAGGTTTCAACCGCACCGCGTGGCGTTTTTACAACGGGTGCTGCTGGCGTTGATGCCGTAGGTGCAGCCGCGACAGATGCATAAACAGGTGTTGGACGAGTCAACGAGATGGATTGATCACCTTCCTTAACTTCAATCGCTTGTAAGTCAGATTCAATCATCAGGTCGATGAGTTTCTTGATTTTACGGATATCCATGAGTGAGCATTCCTGAAATGTTTAAATTAATTAGTAGATTGAATTTTTTCGATAGCGTAATCGAGTGCAAGGGAATAACCCTTAGCACCTAAGCCACAAATCACGCCAATGGCTTTATCTGATAGATATGAGTGATGACGGAATGTTTCACGTGCGTGAACATTCGACAAATGAACTTCAATAAATGGGATCGCAACACCAAGTAGTGCATCGCGTAATGCAACCGAAGTATGGGTCAGGGCAGCGGGGTTGATAATGATCAATTTCACCCCTTCATTTTGTGCCTGATGGATACGATCAACAATCGCACCTTCCCAGTTACTTTGGAATGTATCTAGTATAAGTGACGCATTTTTAGCTTGAGCGGTGAGTTGTTGGTCAATATCACTTAAAGTGAGATGGCCATAAACTTCTGGTTCACGCTTTCCTAGCAAGTTTAAATTCGGTCCGTGAATCACCAAAATGGTTGAGCTCATTCAGCCTGCTCCAATTCTAAAACTGCAAATGTGTTTTGCAAGATGTCTGCAAAGTTTGCTTATTATGGCACAAAATTCTACAATTTTTTTATAATTTCTTTTCGTCAATTAAGAAATTCGCATACCAAGCATGGTGCATATAATGAAAACTTTGCAAGGAATTGGCAATGTTAAAAAATGACAAAATTCACCTTATTTTATTTTTTAATATTCTAAACTGAATTACACCAATTGGTTCAGAGGATTTGTGTAACTTGACAGTCAATATGCATCAAATATTATGATATTTAACTCATTTATGATCCATAGATCTATAAAGCCTAAGCACATTCAAATTAAAAAATAAGCCTGAGTATAATAATTTAATATATTGTTTTTATTTGCTTTTATTGTTTTTTCTACATATGGGTTAACCCTAATTATTTAGATGTTTATGCATATCAGCGCTTGGCTTGTTGCATGTTACCGCTGAATCAGCGGCTAGATTTAGCTAAATCTGCCAAGCTGATGGTTTGTTAGGCATCACTTTGCGTTTATGAATTGGCAAAAGTGATGCATTTCTATATTTTGGATGGCAGTTAATGACATGAAAATGTCCGAAAAAGATAAGCTTTATTTGAGTAATATCACTATTACTTGAGAGACTACTTTGATTGGCGTGGTCTCTTTTGGGTCTTTCAGCGCTGTCTTTATATTTAAAGGCAGCTTTTTTTACGCTAAGATTTTATCGCTTCATTCATTGCGGCAGAGTAAGTGTCTAATAACAAGCAGTTTTGTGCTGGATCAGTACATGAAGATGCCTTGATCTTAGGACTGTGCCATTTTTGCATTTGTTCAAATAACCATGCAAAGTCTTTTTGCTTGGGTTCAGCATCATCTTGAATGAAGTTGCGTATGATGTTTTGAATATTAAAATACTTTTCAACATGAACCTCTGGTGAGCAGTTGAATTGAATAATCTCAAATTCAATCAGAAGCTGCCAGACGGGTGCAAAATCTTCGATCTCCCTAAGTTCACGTTGTGCTCTAATAATGGCACTGGTTAAAGCGATCAACGTATTGGGATGTTGTTGTGCCCATTCTTGGGTAACTGCCAATACTTTATCTGCAACGTTGGGAATAATATCTTGGCTTGAACAAACGATATGGCTTAATCCAAGCAGTTCAGGTTGAGTATTCCATGGCTCCCCGACACAAAAACCATCAATTAAATGATTGCTGAGCGCTTCAGCCATATAGGGCGGTGGAAGCGTTTTTACCTGAATGGAGTGTGCCAAATCCGCATCGGCCAACGCTAACCATTCTCTTAGGCAATAGTGATGAATAGAGTGCTGAAATACGTGGGCTAAGGAAATAGGATGATTTGTCTTTATTTTTTGCACCAATTTCTGTGCAGAAGTTTCAGCCGAGTCTTGTTTTTGAATGTTTAATTCATAACAGAGCTTTTGACTTAGACTGATAAATGCACGGTTTTCGCTCAAAACTAAAGGGGTTTGTAATGGGATGCCAATTTGATCGGCTGCCACTGCTGCTGCAGGTAACATTGCCGATAAGCAATGAGCAGCGTCAAGCAAACCAAAAGCAAGTCGATCACGTAGGCTTGCCCAAGATGCTTCCTGTACTAAGCTAATATCTAAGCCAACATCATCAAAGAAGCCACGTTGTTTAGCCCAAAGTAATGCAACGCAGTCAAGTAAAGGGATGTAGCCGAGCTGTAATTGGGTTTTTTCTAATTTTGCTAAATGGCTCATCTATTCATCCTTTAATTGGTTGTTTAATAGTTGTTGCGCATCGAGCAAGCGACGAGCCATCTCACCAATAGTCATACGATGACTCATGGCATTTTTTCTAAGTAATTGAAAGGCAGTGTCTTCACTCAAACCGTGCAGTTTCATCAATAATACTTTGGCTTTATCTATATCTTTACGGTCTGCAAGTTTGGTTTTTGCATCTTTAAGATCACCTTCTAGCTTTTTATGCTTTTTATATTGCTCAATGGATATCTCTAAAATGGTGTGTAAGCGAGAAGGGTCAATACCATCGACGATATAGGCTGTAATCCCCGCATCAATCGCTTGTTTTATGGTGTCTTTATCCGTGTTTTTGGTAAAAAGTACCGTAGGTAAGTCAAAACTGCTGACACAGTTCTCAATCACATCGCGATGCGGGTGATCCATATCAAGCAAAATGACATCTGCTTGAAGGTGTTCTAGATTAAAAATATTAAGGTGATCTAAGGTAAAACAAGCGACTACATCAAAGTCATGTTCTGTTAAACAGGTTTTAATGTATTCCGCCCGAGCCTGATCATCGTCAATGAGAACAATTTTGAGTTTCGGCATAAGTATAAGAGTCAAACTGTCGGTATATGCACATTCTGAATAAAGTGCTGTGAGTAGGGGCTGTTGAAATTTCACAGATGCTTGCGACAGAGAACATTTTTTAGACGGTACAAGGCATGGTTTGTGAAATTTAGTCATTCTAAATGAGCAAAGCATAACGTAGTAGCGGCAAAAAATGCTCCTGTCCCGCAGGGTTATAGCTAAAACTTCCCCAAACTTCGTTATGAAACTTGACAAGGGGATCGCCATTGCCTGCATTTCATGCCTTGTTTGTGTCGTTTTCGCCGATAACGCAATGCATGGCTGAAATGTCGACAGACCCTATTATTTTTTTAAGCAATATTAATGCCATCAGAAAACTTCCGATTCGGTGCAAACGCCCCAGAAGTAGATAGTTTATGCGCTTTATTGTATCGCTGCTCGTTTTTTTAAAAAAATGAAATCTGGGCTGGAAGTGTTAAAAAACTGAATATGAGCCTTTTTGGTGCGTAAAAAGTGTTGTTATGAAGCAAGGTGAATTGTGCTTTAAAACAGGTCATCACAATTTTTAGGGGTAAAAGATGTGTTTCACTTATATCTATGATGTCTGAAATTTACTAACAAATACATATAAAACAATGGTTAACCTTGTTTTTACTTTTATATTGGTTTGTTTGGCACAGCATTTGCTAGTTAAATACTGAGTCAAAGACGACTTTTCAAAAAAAATTGTAAGACGGCCAACGATGTCCGATCTGATCGGTTTGTTTACACAATGTTTGTGTCAACAACACAGTACACGTTCAGTAAAGGAGAGATGGCAATGTCTTTAGATTTATCGGCCAAAAAAGCCACATCAATTAAGTTATTCAACTTTTCCGCACCAGCGATGCGTGCATTCCACATGAGCTGGCTTGCATTCTTCGTTTGTTTCTTTGCTTGGTTTGCTTGTGCTCCTCTTATGCCTGTGATTGCAGGTGAGTTCAATTTAACCATAGATCAAATTGCCAATATCAATATTGCAGCTGTCGCGATCACGATTGTCGTTCGTCTTATCGTTGGACCACTGTGTGATAAATACGGTCCACGCAAAACCTATACCGCATTATTGCTGATCGGGAGTATTCCTGTATTTGGTGTTGCTTCTGCAAATAGCTATGAATCTTTCTTATTTTTCCGTTTATTGATTGGTGCGATCGGTGCCAGTTTTGTGATTACGCAATATCACACCAGCATTATGTTTGCGCCGAATGTGGTGGGGACTGCAAATGCTGCTTCTGCTGGTTGGGGTAATGCTGGTGGCGGTGCGACTCAAGTCTTAATGCCATTGATGCTTGCAGCGTTGGTGATGTTCGGTGTTGAGCAGGCAATGGGGTGGAGAATCGCACTGCTTGTTCCTGGTCTGTTGATGGTTATTGTCGGGGGACTTTACTGGAAATACACGCAAGATTGCCCACAAGGCAACTTTAAAGAGCTTCGTGCACAAGGTGTCTCGGTTGGCAGCGATAAAAAAGGCGGGATGGCGATTCTGATGCACGCGGCGCGTAACTATCGTGTGTGGATCTTATTTGTTTCTTATGCAGCGTGTTTTGGTATTGAGATCTTCATCCATAACATCATCGCCATGTATTACGTCACACATTTTGATTTTGGTTTAAAAGAAGCGGGTTTAGCGGCAGGTATCTTTGGTTTGTTGGCACTATTTGCCCGTGCATTAGGTGGCATGGTTTCAGACAAAGTCGCATTGAAGCGAGGTTTGGACGGACGTACTAAGATTCTATTTTTACTGATTTTGGGTGAGGGTTTGTTCTTGATCCTTTTCTCTCAAATGAACAGCGTTACGTTAGCTATTCTTAGCATGACCATCTTCGCATTGTTCACTCACATGGCATGTGGAGCGACCTACGCACTGGTTCCATTTATTGATCGTGAAGCTCTAGGTGGTGTGGCAGGCATTATTGGTGCAGGTGGTAACGTCGGTGCTGTTGCAGCAGGATTTTTATTGAAAGGCATGTTGGATATCCAAACATGTTTAATGGTTTTAGGTGGCTTAGTTGTGATCACTGCGGGTTCTGTGATGTTCATTCGATTCTCGGTAGAGCATAAAGAAAAAGAACAACGCTTATTTGAACAAGCTCTTGTAGAACGCCACGCAGAACAAAACAGCGCAGCTTAATCGAAATCAGATTTTAGGAGAAACACAATGAAATTAGTGATGATTGGTCACGGCATGGTAGGTCATAAATTCATCGAAGCCATTTTAGAGAAAGCTGATGATGAGTTAGAAATCACCATTCTTGCAGAAGAACCACGTATTGCTTATGACCGTGTACATTTGACTGAGTACTTCTCTGGTAAATCGGCAAAAGACTTGTCACTTGCACGTTTTGATTTTGCCGATGCACACGGGATCGATTTACGCTTAAATACCAAAGCAACTGCGATTGATACAATTGAACAGACTGTTACCACGAATCATGGGGATGTGATTCACTATGACAAATTAGTTTTGGCAACAGGTTCTTATGCTTTTGTTCCGCCAATATCAGGTAATGATCGTGAGAATTGCTTTGTCTACCGTACGCTTGAAGATTTGGATGCGATTCGCGCAGCAAGTTTAAATGCCAAAACAGGTGTGGTGATCGGTGGTGGCTTACTTGGCTTGGAAGCAGCGAAAGCATTACGAGATCTAAACTTAGAAACACATGTTGTTGAATTTGCACCACGCTTGATGGCAGTGCAAATTGATGATTTGGGTGGGAAAGTATTACGTCGTAAAATTGAAAATCTTGGGGTGAAAGTTCACACCCAAAAAGCAACATCTTCTATTGAAGCAGGTGCAGAAGCAACGCATGTGATGAAGTTTGCTGATGGCAGCGAGCTTGAAACCGATATTATTTTATTCTCAGCAGGTATTCGTCCGCGTGATGAATTGGCTCGTTCGAGTGGTTTAGTCCTCGGTGAGCGTGGCGGTATTAAAATCAACGATTACTGCCAAACCTCAAATGAAAACATTTATGCGATTGGTGAATGTGCGCTGTGGGATAACAAAATTTATGGTTTAGTTGCACCGGGCTATGACATGGCACGTATTGCAGCAAAACATATTTTGGTTGAGGAAACGCACAGTTTCGCAGGTGCCGACATGAGCACCAAGCTGAAATTGATGGGTGTCGATGTTGCATCAGTGGGTGATGCACATGGTATGACTCCAAACTCTCTCAGCTATTTCTATGCTGACGAAGACGCCTTGGTTTATAAAAAGATCGTGGTCGATGCTGATAAAACCAAACTGCTTGGCGCGGTTTTGGTGGGTGATGCAGCCGAATATAACGATCTATTGCAAATGATGCTGAATGGCTTGGCATTACCTGAAACGCCTGAAAGTTTAATTATGCCGGGCTTTGCTGATTCAGGTGCAAAAGCAGGAGGCGGTAGTGGCGTTGACTTACTACCTGATAGTGCCACCATTTGTTCGTGTAATAACGTATCTAAAGCTGATATTTGTCAAGCAATCTGTGATGGTTCAACCTCACTCGGTGCTTTGAAAAAATGCACTAAAGCTGCAACCGCTTGTGGTGGTTGTGCGCCACTCGTAACTCAAGTATTAAAGTCTGAGTTACAACGCCAAGGTGTTACAGTCAATAACCATATTTGCGAACACTTCCCGTACTCACGCCAAGAGTTGTATCACTTGGTCCGTGTCAATGAAATCAAAACTTTTGATGATTTGATTCATCAACATGGTCATGGTTTAGGTTGTGATATTTGTAAGCCAACGGCTGCCAATATTTTGGCATCGTGCTGGAATGATTTTGTGCTTGAACCAAGTCATGCAGGCTTACAAGACAGTAATGATTACTACTTGGGTAATATCCAAAAAGATGGTTCTTATTCAGTTGTGCCACGTATGGCAGGCGGTGAAGTTACACCAGATGGTTTGATTGCGGTCGGTCAAATCGCTAAGAAATATAATTTGTATACCAAAATTACTGGCGGTCAACGTGTCGACTTATTCGGCGCGCAAATCCATGAGCTTCCATTCATTTGGGAAGAACTCAACGCGGCTGGCTTTGAATCTGGTCACGCTTACGGTAAATCATTGCGTACTGTGAAGTCTTGTGTGGGTAGCACATGGTGTCGTTATGGCGTTGATGACTCTGTAGGCTTAGCGATTGAACTTGAGAATCGTTACAAAGGTTTACGTTCACCACATAAATTGAAAATGGCGGTTTCGGGTTGTACGCGTGAGTGTGCCGAAGCGCAAGGCAAAGATGTGGGCGTGATTGCAACTGAGAAAGGCTGGAACTTATACGTCTGTGGTAACGGCGGTATGAAACCTCGCCATGCTGAGTTACTGGCATCAGATTTAGATACTCAAACCTTGATTCGCTATATTGACCGCTTCTTTATGTTCTATATCCAAACCGCAGATCGTTTACAACGTACTAGCGTATGGCGTGACAACATGGAAGGTGGTTTAGATTACTTGAAAGCCGTAATTGTCGATGATTCATTGGGTCTAGCAGAAGAGCTTGAAAATCGTATGAGTCATGTGATTGGTACGTATCAAGATGAATGGCGTACTGCGGTGGAAAATCCTGAAATCCGCAAACGCTTCCAAACTTATATTAATGCAAGTGCAGATGAACAAGCTGATCCACACATTCAGTTTACCCAAGTACGTGATCAAATCCGTCCTTTAAATGACGCAGAGCGTTCAGTTGATCGTATTCCAATGGTTGAAGCATAAGGAGAATTAAAATGACGAACTTAAAAGATTTAAATATGCTTCCTGAAGATCAATGGATTGATGTCTGTGCTTTGAATGACATTACACCGAATACAGGTGTTGGGGCATTGGTGGGTGAGCAAACAGTGGCCTTGTTCCGTGTGGGTCATGAAAAACGTATTTATGCATTGAGCAATAAAGATCCGTTTAGTCAAGCGAATGTGATGTGTCGTGGCATTATTGGTGATTTGCAAGGCGAGCGTGTGATTGCATCGCCGATCTATAAGCAGCATTTCAGTTTAGCGACGGGACGTTGTTTGGAAGATAAAGATCAAAAGCTTTTGGTCTTTCCAACTAAAATTGAAGAAGGTCGGGTATGGGTGAGTCCAGTCCCACAAAAGACTTACATCACCAATAACGGTGCTTCTCAAGAAAAATTAAAACTGGTGCTTATCGGTAATGGCTTAGCGGGCATGCGCTGTCTGGAAGACTTACTTGATATGGCGCCAGATCGTTATGAAGTGACCGTAATTGGTGAAGAGCCTTGGGGCAACTACAACCGCATTATGTTGTCGCATGTACTTTCAGGTGAGAAAACCATCGATGATATTATGCTGCATCCACATGCATGGTATAGCGATAAAGGCATCAAGTTCATCGCTGATGATCCTGCGGTAAAGATCGATCGTACACGCAAAACCGTACATACCCAAAAAGGTGAAAGTGTTGATTATGATCGTCTGATTATTGCGACAGGATCGTCGCCATTCATTCCGCCAGTTCAAGGTGTCGATCTAAAAGGTGTGATCAGCTTCCGTGATATTTACGATGTAAATACCATGATCAACTATGCTGAAAGCAAGAAGAATGCAGTGGTGATTGGTGGAGGCTTACTTGGTTTAGAAGCTGCTTATGGTCTGGTACAGCGTGGTATGAATGTCACTGTATTGCATTTGATGGATCGTATCATGGAGCGTCAGCTTGATAGTCGAGCAAGTGCGATGTTACGCCATAGTATCGAACAGAAAGGCATCAATATTATTACTGAGGCAAATACAGAAGCCTTGATTGCGGATGAACATGATCATGTTAAACAAGTTCGTTTAAAAGATGGGACTGTTTTAGACGCTGATCTTGTGATTTTTGCAGTGGGCATCCGTCCAAATATCGCATTGGCACAAAGCGCAGGCTTACGTTGTAATCGTGGTATCTTGGTCAATGACACCATGCAAACCTTCGACCCAAGTATCTATGCGGTAGGTGAGTGTATCGAACACCGTAATCAAACCTTTGGTCTGGTTGAGCCGCTATGGGGACAAGCATTTATCTGTGCAACTCATTTGGCAGAGCATGGTAGTTTGACTTTCAAATCACCAACGGTTCCAACGCAGCTTAAAGTCAGTGGTGTAGATGTCTTCTCGGCGGGTAACTTTGAACTGAAAGATGACTATGAAGACATCATTCTCAACGACGAGAAACGCCAAATTTACAAGCGCATTATTATCCAAAAGGATCGAGTGATTGGTGCCGTTCTATTTGGTGATACCGAAGATGGCATGTGGTATGCCGAACTGATTGCAGATCAAACGCCAGTGTCGACATTTAGAAATAAATTGTTATTTGGTAAAGATTTTGCAATGAAAAAAGCTGGGTAATCCTCTTTGGCTTAGGGGGGGATCCTCCTAAGCCAAAAATAGAATGTGAAATGTAGGCAGAAATGAATTAGGTAAGGGGCAGTCATGAACAGTATTCAAAATTTAGAACACATTCGCTCCGATCATGTAGAAAAAATCATTACAAAAACAACTTGTCCCTATTGTGGTGTTGGTTGTGGTGTGGATGTTACCGTCCAGCATAAAGCACAATCCACAACTGTACAGGTAGCTGGAGATACAGCACACCCAGCAAACTTTGGTCGACTGTGTATCAAAGGCAGTAATTTAGCAGATACTTTAGGTTTAGAAACACGTGTCTTGAACCCAATGTTCGGGCGTAAAAATCATCGGACCGCCACCACTTGGGATGCTGCCATTGAGAAAATTGCAGACCAATTCCAAGCCTGTATCGATCAATATGGTCGTGACAGCGTTGCATTTTACGTGTCGGGTCAGCTACTGACTGAAGACTACTATGTGGTCAATAAATTCGTGAAAGGTTATCTTGGCACGGCGAATATCGATACCAACTCACGTCTATGTATGTCATCTGCCGTAGCTGCACATAAACGTGCCTTTGGCGAGGATATCGTCCCTGCAAGTTATGAAGACTTTGAACATGCTGATATGGTGGTATTGGTCGGTTCAAATACGGCTTGGTGTCATCCTGTTTTATATCAACGCATCATGCAGGCAAAAACTAAAAATCCAGATTTATTTGTAGTGGTGGTTGACCCAAGATTCACCAGTACCTGTGAACAAGCTGATTTACATTTGCCAATTTTACCGGGGCAGGATGTCGCTTTATTTAATGGTTTATTGCAGCATTTATATCACAATGATTTTGTAGATCATCATTTTGTTGAATCTTATACAGAAGGTTTATCAGCACTTTTAGAGGCGAGTCACAGCGAACAAGATTTTAATGCCTTGGTGAAACGTACGGGTATTTCTGCGGAAAAATTACAACTGTTTTTTGATAAGTTTGCCAATACTGAAAAAGTCGTCACCTTATTTTCTATGGGGGTCAATCAATCCTCTCAAGGGGTAAATAAAGCCAATAGCATTATCAATTGCCATTTATTGACTGGAAAAATTGGTAAGTTGGGGGCAGCGCCGTTCTCAATGACAGGGCAACCCAATGCAATGGGTGGGCGTGAGGTTGGCGGTTTGGCGAATATGCTGGCAGCGCATATGGATATTGATAATCCATCGCATCAAACACTTGTACAAAACTTTTGGAACAGCCCAGTGATAGCCAATCAAGCAGGCTTGAAAGCGGTTGATTTGTTCCAAGCGGTAGAAAGTGGAAAGATCAAAGCCATTTGGATTATGGCGACCAATCCAGTGGTGAGCTTACCTGATGCTGATCAAGTCAAACGTGCTTTGGAAAAATGTGAGTTTGTGGTTGTTTCTGATATATGTGCAGATACAGATACCACTGCTTATGCCGATGTGCTGTTACCGGCTTTAGGTTGGGGTGAGAAAGATGGCACAGTGACCAACTCGGAACGCCGTATTTCTCGTCAACGTGCTTTCCTACCCGCACCAAAACAAACCAAAGCAGATTGGTGGGCCGTGTGTGAGGTGGCGAAGAAGCTTGGTTTTAGTGGCTTTGATTTTAATAATGCCTGCGATATTTTTAATGAACATGCAGCGCTGTCCGCCTATGAAAATGCTAGCTTAGATCAGCGTGATCAGGTCGAAAATTTTCGTTATTTCAACTTGAAAGGCTTAATGAATTTAAGCGTAGATGAATATAATCACTTACAACCTATTCAATGGCCCGTTTGGGAAAAAGGCCAGAGTATTATGGTTGAGCAACTTTTTGATCAAGGGCGCTTTAGCCATAAAAATAGCAAGGCCAAATTGATTCCAACGGTTGCGATTGATCCTGTCAATGCGACTTCTGAAGATTATCCATTGATATTGAATACAGGTCGTATCCGTGACCAATGGCATACCATGACACGGACAGGTTTATCAGAGAATTTGACGACACACCGAGCTGAACCTTTTTGTGAGATTCATCCCAATGATGCCTTAAAGTTTGGTATTAGTGATAAAGGTTTAGTCGAAGTGCGTTCAGCATGGGGCAGTTGTGTATTACGTGTGACGCTGGCGCATGGTGTACGCCGTGGACAAATCTTTGCACCGATTCATTGGACTGAACAAGTGGCCTCCGATGCTCGAATTGGTACGGTGGTCAACCCAGTGGTAGATGCCATTTCAGGTGAACCTGAATTTAAACATACACCTGTGGCGATTCAGCCTTTCCATACCACTTGGCAAGGGGTATTGTATGTTCGAGAGGGGTTTGAACATCACATCAAAAACTCACTACAAACCTGTGCTTGGTGGACCAAGATTAAGACGGCTAAAGCAATGCGTTATGAAATTGCAGACCGCCATAATTTTGATCAAACGCAACGAAATCTTAAAAACTTCTTACCTTTTGTCGATGAAACCTATGAGTGGTTAAGTCTGGATGATGTTTCAGCACAATTGAGTCATAGTGTGATTTTGAAGGATGGCATTCTTATTGCTAGTTTATATATCGCACCAGCAGAGTTGTTGCCTGATCGAGATTGGGTTGCTACGCTATTTAAACGTGAGCGATTGAGTGCGTTACATCGTAAAGCTTTGTTGGCTGGTATGCCGATGTCGGCGGCGAACAATGATGGACCATTGGTGTGTAGTTGCTTTAAAGTAGGTAAAAATAAAATCATCGAAGCCATTAAAACCCAAAATATCACGCATGAAAAACAAGTGACTGCATGTTTAAAAGCAGGCGGAAATTGCGGTTCATGTTTACCCGAGATTCGTGGCTTGATCAAAACCTGTCAATTGGAGGCAGAAGTATGAATACAGAGTTTCCCGCTACAGATCTGGTGATCTTGGCGGGAGGGCAAGCACGCCGTATGAACGGTATGAACAAACTTTTACAACAATTTGATGACCAAGTTCAACTCTCAAAAATCTGTCAAAATTTTAAAGCTGAAGTGCAAAATATCTGGGTCAATAGTCACCGTGATAGTTCGATTTATAAACATATTGAACCTGATATTCAGTGCTATGCAGATGATCAAAGTGGTTTCCTTGGACCTTTGATGGGAATGAAAAGCGCTTGGTCACAGGTGCAATCAGACTATGTTCTATTCATTCCTTGTGATGTGACTTATATCCCAAATCAGGTTTTGGCAAAACTTCATCGTGCTTTGCAGAAAAGTACGCTCGCTCAAGTGGCATATGTCATGATTAATGGCGATGCTTTATATCCATTTTGCTTATTAAAAAGACAAAGTTTGCAGATTTTAGAAAAACAAATAACAGCAAATAAATTAAGTTTACGTGCATGTTTTAAACTTTTACATGCACAAAATGTCTCATTTCAGAAGCAAAGTTTATTTTGTCATAGCATAAATTCTCTAGATGAATTACAGCAATATCAGCAGATCAAAGATTTTAAGCGGATGCTTATTTCGAATTAATGGTTGTATGTCTTTTCTGTTAAATCACTTTAAAAGAAAACGACTTACTTTTCGGATTTTTTGAGGTAATTCTCCATTTCTTCAGCAGGTACCATGCCACCGCCAGTTCCCCAAACGATATGATTGGCATTTTCAAGCTGATCATCTGTTAGTTGGTGTAAAATGGCATACTCTTGATGCTGGCTGATCAATATTGGGCCTAACATGCCAGCTAAAGCTGAGGGTTCTAGCTTGAGGTTTTCAGATTGGTTAAGCATGCCAAGTAATAGATACATCGTTTGGTCTTCAATTGTATAAAAGCCATCCAATAATCTTTCCATTGCGCGACCAACAAATCCTGATGCACGACCCACAGCGAGACCGTCAGCAGCGGTAATATTATCAATCCCAATGTCTTGAACAGAAATTCCATCATGTAGACCGCTAGCAACACCTAGTAGCATACATGGTGAGTGCGTGGGTTCAGCGAAAATACAATGCACATGATCACCAAAAGCCATTTTTAACCCAAAGGCGACGCCACCAGGGCCACCACCAACACCACAAGGCAAATAAACGAACAAAGGGTGATCTTGATCCACAACGATATCTTTCTGTGCTAGCTGTTTCTTTAAACGTTCGCCTGCAACTGCATAACCTAAAAATAAAGTTTGCGAATTTTCATCATCAATGAAAAAACAATTCGGATTTGCTAAGGCTACTTTTCGACCTTCTTCTACAGCAACACCGTAATCTTGCTCATATTCAATCACAGTGACACCGTGTGATCGTAACTTATCTTTTTTCCATTGGCGTGCATCTGCTGACATATGCACAGTGACATCAAAGCCAAGTTTCGCACTCATTATTCCGATGGAAAGCCCTAGGTTTCCTGTTGAGCCGACGGCAATACTGTATTGGCTAAAAAACTGTTTAAACTCAGGTTGGCTTAATTTTGAATAATCATCTTCAATTGTTAATAAACCTGCTTGAAGTGCAAGCTTTTCAGCATGGTAGAGCACTTCGTAAATACCGCCGCGTGCTTTAATTGAACCTGAGATTGGTAGATGGCTATCTTTTTTAAGCCAGAGTTTACCGGAAACTTTTTCCCCGAAGTGGGCTTCAACTGCGTGTTGCATATTAGGAATGTTTATAAGCTCAGATTCGATGATACCTTTTGTGATTATTGTTTCAGGAAATACAGCCATCAAATAAGGAGCAAAACGTTTTAAACGGTCGCGAGCATCATCAATATCTGTTTGATCGAGTCCAACGTAGGGCAAGCCTTCGCTAAGTGATGTGAATTGGGAATTAAACCAAATTGTCTCTTTGAGTTCGATCAGATCTTTAATGATCGGATGTTGTGTAATCAGGAGCTTAATCTGATCTGAATCCATAAGTGTGCTCATCAGGTTTAAATAAAATAACAATGCAGCCTAGCGTAAAGTTTTTTTAAATTTAAGACCAGTGTTCTTGACCTTTTTTTAAATAAGTTCTATTTTGGAACTCGATTAATTTTAATTCAGATGAACATGTGCAAATAAGCTTTAAATTAACCATCCCAACACAATCATGTCGAAACCAGTGTTGAATATGATCAAAATTTTTTAGATGTTATGAGATCAGCAAGGAAAATTTGTTTAATGGGCCAATTTTCATAACAAGGATAAGGTGAAAACACATGACAATAACAACGCCAGCATCGAGACAGGATGTAACCGCATGCATTCTATGTTCACGAAATTGTGGACTGAGTGTAGAAATCGAAAATAACCAATTTAAGAAAATCAAAGGTGATCCTCAGCATCATTTTTCACAAGGTTATATCTGTCAAAAGGCAGCACGATTACAGCATTACCAACAACATGCTGATCGGTTAGCTAAGCCGCTTAAACGCCAAGCTGATGGTTCGTTTATAGAAATTGATTGGGGGCAAGCGATTCAGGAGATTGCTGATCAACTGGTACAGATCCGTAACACCTATGGTGGAACTGCTTTCGCTTCAGTTGGTGGTGGTGGACAGGGCAATCACTTAGGCGCAGCCTATGGTCGTCAGTTGTTATATGCCATGAAAAGTTTTTATGCATATAACTCTTTGGCACAGGAAAAAACAGGTGATTTTTGGGTAAATGGTCGTTTGTTTGGAAGCCAAGCTTGTCATACCACAGAAGATGTTGAACATGCTGATTATGTCTTGTTTATTGGAACCAACCCATTTCAGGCGCATGGTATTCCAAATGCACGGGATACTTTAAAACATATCAAAAAAGATCCCGATCGAACCATGGTGGTGTTTGATCCGCGGCGGACAGAAACTGCCAAACAAGCTGATATTCATGTTCAATTAAAACCAGGAACAGATTCTTATCTAATGTCAGCCATGATCGCGATCATGTTACGTGAAAACTTATACGACCAATCGTTTATTCAACAACATACCCATGGATTTGAACAAGTTAAGCAGGCTTTCTTTAACATTCCTGTGGAAGAATACATTCAAAAAGCAGATGTTCCAATTGAGCTGATTTATCAAATTGTTCGCGATTTCGCCAAAGCAAAAAGTGCTTGTGTACGAATTGATTTAGGTATTCAACATACTTTGAATACGACCTTGAATGGCTATTTAGAGAAGCTTTTATATTTATTAGCAGGGCATTTTGGTAAACAAGGGACCAATAACTTACATACGATGTTCATTCCGATTTTGACTGATACCGATGAGCGAAACCCTAAATATCGTCGTACAGTTCATCATAAAATGTTTCCGATTTCTGGATTTTTCCCGCCAAATATTTTACCTGATGAAATTCTAAAAGCAGGTGAAAAACGGGTTCGTGCGGTATTTGTCGATAGTTGTAATCCGTTACTTACATATCCCGATACTTCAGCCTATGAACAGGCTTTTCAATCGCTTGATCTCTTAGTCGTGGTAGATGTGGCGATGACAGAAACTGCACGTTTGGCGCATTATATCCTGCCTGCACATACTCAGTTCGAGAAATGGGAGTTTACGGGGTTTAATTTGGAATTTCCTAAAAATGGCTTCCATTTACGCCATCCACTTTTTCAAGCACAGGGCGATACCCTGACTGAAGCAGAAATTTACACGCGTTTGCTCGAAGCGATGCAGGTGATGCCGAAACAGTTTCCTATTTTGAGTAAGATTGCAGCAAAAGATTCGGCGAATCGGATTTATCTAGCGTATTTTGCAGCACTTGGAGTGAGTTTCGCTCGAAATAAGAAATTAATTCCTTTTGCAGCATCTATTGTGTATCGCACTTTAGGCAAGACTTTACCAAATGACGCTGCGTCTACCGCATTGTTACTTCCATTATGTATGCAGTATGCGGCTCAGCATTATAAAGCTGTGAAGCGAGCAGGATATGTGGGTAATCGTCTCAATTTAGGTGTTAAATTGTTCCAAACCATCTTAGAACAACGTTCAGGTGTGGTGTTGTCACAACATGAATATGCAGATGTATGGCGTTTGATTGCTTATAAAGATCAGAAAATTCGCCTAGCGATTCCTGAAATGTTTGTCGAGTTGGCACAATTGGCTCAACAATCACCACATTTATCGAATGATTATCCATTTATTCTATTGGCAGGTGAACGTCGTAGCTATAACGCCAATCAAATCTATCGTGATCCAGCATGGCGTAAAGTTGATGCAGAAGGACGCTTAAGAATGAACCCTGAAGATGCATTGAAACTTGGGGTGGAAACAGGTCATTCTTTGCAATGTCTTTCTGAGCATGGGCAGATTCAAGTTACTGTTGAGCTTGATGAGGGGATGCGTAAGGGTGTAGTGTCATTACCACATGGTTATGGTTTGCGTTATCGTGGCGGTGAGCCAATAGGACCGCAGCTAAATCGACTAACGTCTACTCAGCATTGTGATCCCTTGTCCAAGACGCCATATCATAAGTATGTACCTGTGCGTTTAGAGCTTGTACAAGCGTCGTGAGACAAGAATGATGCCGCACTCATTTGTTTCGTTTTTACGGAATAGTGGTAAAAGATGGTGCGCTATGGTTGGGGACGATATGATGCATAACTACATTAATCGTTGTTTTATGATTGAAGAAGTTGCTTAATTGAACGAATAAACGACACAACACGCATCAATTATTATAGATTGGAATAATTATTGCTGTAAAAAAGCAACCCACAGCGATTAGTCAAACGATGATGCACAGCATTTGTGCTAACCACAGTGGGAAGATTCACAATATGAGTGCATATAATGACGCATGAGATAGCCAACACGCCATTACCGATTTTAAAGGATCAGTATGGTCGTATTAAACGGAAGTTACGGATTTCTGTGACTGATCGTTGCAATTTCAAATGCATTTATTGTATGCCTGAACATCCAGAATGGATGAAAAAACAAGATTTACTGAGTTTTGAGGCTTTGTTGGTATTTTGCCAGTATATGGTTCAACAAGGCATTGAAAACATCCGTATTACGGGTGGTGAGCCATTAATGCGTCAGGGCGTCGTTCACTTTATTCGTGATTTGCAAGCTTTGAGAGCTTTAGGCTTGAAGCGTATTTCGATCACGACTAACGCACATTATCTCGCAAAATATGCACAACAGCTTAAAGATGCGGGTTTAGATGATTTAAACATTAGCCTTGATAGCTTAGATGCTGCTCAATTTAAAATATTAACAAAAAAAGATTTAGCGCCTGTTTTAGCGGGGATCGAATCAGCTCAGCAAGCCCAACTGCCATTTAAAATCAATTGTGTATTGATGAAAGGTCAGAATGATGACCAAATTTTGCCGATGGTGAAATGGGCAAAACATCACAATATTCCATTACGGTTTATCGAGTTTATGCCTTTGGATGGTGATCAGCATTGGACAGATCAAGCTGTGGTCAGTGAGGCGGAAATTTTAGAACAACTCAAACCGCACTATGATATTCAGCAGCTCATCCAACAACAACATGAACCTGCACGTCAATATCAACTCGATGGAACATATCGTATCGGCATTATTTCGACCATTACCCATTCATTTTGTGGTGAATGTGATCGGATTCGATTGACTGCACTGGGTGAGTTATATAATTGTCTTTTTGCGCAACAAGGCTTAAATATTAAGCCCTATTTGCTAGATGCAATTCGGCAACAAGGTTTAGATAAAGCGATTGATTTCCATCAACTCGATTTACAAATAAAGCCTTATATATGGCAAAAAGCGAAAGGTTATCACGCGATACAACATCAGCAGTTACGTAAGATTAGTATGCATATGTTGGGTGGTTAGTTTGGAAAATGTGGTCTGGAGAAGAAATGCAAACTGTTGAAATTAAAATTGAAGCCTTTGGTGCTATAGAGCGATTATTACCAAAGGCATTGGCATTTGAGTTTGCTGCTGGTCAATTGGTTCAAGATGTGCTCACACATGTAGTATCACTTTATCCTGAGTCTGCAACCGCGATGGAAAAATGCGCTTGTGCTATTGGGGAGGACATCGTAGCTCGACAAACAGCATTGGCTTCTTCATGTACATTAGTGCTGTTATCACCAGTCGCAGGAGGATAAAAATGCGTGAATTTGCTAGAGTTCAAGATCAAGCTTTACGTTTAGATTGTTTTGATCCAATTCAAAGCTTTCCTGAATGTGGTGGTATTGATATTTTTGTTGGTACGGTGCGTAATCATCATGAAGGAAAAGCGGTTAAAGCCTTAAAATATACGGCTTATACACCCGTCGCTGAAAAAATGATTCGTGAGATCGAGCAGCAAATAAAAGATAAATATCAGGTTTCATATGTGCGAGTTATGCATCGTATCGGCTTTTTGGATGTCAGCGAAACCGCGATTATTGCGATTGCTTATGCTGCTCATCGCCGTGAAGCATTTCAGGCTTGCGAAGAAGCAGTGGAACGGGTCAAGCATGAAGTGCCGATTTGGAAAGAGGAATTCTTTATGGATGGCACCAGCCAATATGTTGAGGGTTGTTGTATCCGCAAAGATACGACTGAAGTCGAGACTCAACCTCATGTTCATAGCCATTGCACACATGAGCATACACACGAATAAGGTTTTAGGAAGTTAAAATGAAAAATGTTGGGATGAAACCTGAAAGTTATCGTGTCGCAGAAGCACAAGCAATTTTATATGCACCACCACATTGTATTCAGTTGCTGCGTGATGGAAATACCGAAAAAGGCGATGCCTTGAAAACAGCCCGTATCGCAGGTATTTTGGCGGCGAAACGCACAGATGAACTTATTCCACTGTGTCATCCTTTACCGATCTATCGTGCTGATGTGGAATATGACCTACAAGATGATCATGTCGTGATTTTGACTACGGTAGAAACCATTGGGCCAACTGGGGTTGAGATGGAAGCGTTAACCGCTGCGAGTTTAGCTGGGTTGACCATTTACGATATGTTAAAACCACATTGTGAGCCTGACGAACTTTGTTTAGATCAGTGTAAGTTGCTGAAGAAAAAAGGTGGTAAGTCTCACTTTAAACGCACCTTGCGTCAGCCAGTTTCGGCGGCTGTGATTGTTCTTTCTGACACGGTTGCAGCAGGGCGTAAACCTGATACTGCGGGTAAATCCGTGGTTGATACTTTGACTGAGGCTGGATTTGATCCGATTCATTATCAAATCTTAGCCGATGAACCAGATCAGTTGAAAGATTTGGTTTTAGAGCTGACCAAGTCCTATGCATGTATTATGACGGTAGGCGGTACTGGGATTAGTAAGCGTGATATTACCGTCGATACACTTGAACCTCTCATGGAACGTAAATTAGATGGTTTGATGGAAGCTTCTCGTGCATTTGGTCAAAGACGTACCCCTTATGCTGCGATGTCTCGTGGTGTTGCTGGTTTTATTGATCGTTCATTGGTGGTGACTTTACCGGGTAGTCGCGGTGGCGCAAGTGAATCAATGGCCGCAATTTTACCAGCGTTAGTCCATATTTTTGATGTGTGCCGTGACTTACCTCATCCTGGAGGTTATGAATAATGTCTGGATGTGGTGCTGAAAAAGGTTTAATCAGTATTGATGAAGCATTACAACTGATTCAAACACGACCTCAAGTACTTGCGACAGAGACATTGCCTTTAGGGCAATGTCTTAATCGTTATTTAGCCAAAGCTGTGTATTCAGAAGTGAATCTCCCTAATTTTTCGCAAAGCGCAGTCGATGGCTATGCGTTGAATACTTCGCTTGAGTATCTCCAAGACGCTTATTTTGAGCTGAAGGGCGAAATCAAAGCAGGAAGTGTATCTGATCGTCCGTTGCAGCAGGGGCAAGCGATTCGGATATTTACAGGCGGAAAAATTCCTGAAGGTACAACACATGTTGCACGACAGGAAATCGTCGTTGTTGAGTCTGATGCTAAAATTCGGTTAGCTGAACATATCAAACCAGAAGCAGATATTCGATTTACTAGTGAAGAAATCCAAGTTGGCCAACAATTGGCTGATGTTGGCCAGAAAATTAATATTGGTGCACTTGCTGCACTGAGTATGGCTGGCGTACAAACCATCGATGTGTTTAGTGTGCCCAAAGTTGCCGTTGTGGTTACAGGTGATGAAGTTGCGGAAACGACAGCGGATTTACAAGCAGGTAAAGTTTTCGATGCTAATGGCCCATTGTTGAAAGCATGGTTCAATGATTATGGGCTAGATGTGGAGATTTTGCATATTGCTGATGAAGCAGAACAAGTCAGACACTGCTTTGAACAGTTGAAACAACAGTATGATGTGATTATTACCACTGGCGGTGTTTCAGTTGGAGATTATGACTTTGTACGTCCTTGTGCATTTGAAACGGGTTTTGAGCAAGTTTTTTGGAAAGTAAAACAAAAACCGGGTAAACCGCTGTTTTTTGCAGAATATAAGCCACTAAATGGTGAGGGCCAACCTTGTTATTTACTTGGATTACCGGGAAATCCAGCCGCCGTATATGTAGCAATGCAGATTTATGGCAAAACTTTATTAGATGCTCTACAAAATCAAGATCAGCCACTAGAGTGGTTTAGCGCTGTCCTGACGCATGAACTCAAATCAGATGCGCGTGAACGTTTTTTGAGAATGCATGCCTACTTTGAATACGGGCAACTTAAACTACAAAGCTTGGCTAAACAGCAATCTCATATGCTGAGTAATCTCATGCATGCAAATTGTTTGGTTCGTATTCCTGCCAATATTAAAATAGAAGCAGGACAACTGGTCTCTGGGCTATTTATTCACGATTAGGATTTGATTGTATTCTGTAAACTAATTGTTTTTTTTCACTTTTAGCTCAGTACCAATATTGCATCTGATCGCTGAGGTCGTTACTGTATTTTATATTGCTTAGTTTCTAAGCTTACGGTTCAAGACAAGGTTCAATGTCTTTTAAAACTTTAAAATAATGATTTGGTGATAATAATGAAATGGGAAGAAATCGGTGATCAACCTTGTTCAGTTGCGCGAGCGCTTTCTGTGCTGGGTGATCGATGGACGATGTTGATCTTGCGTAATGCGTTTATGGGTATCCATCGTTTTGATGATTTCCAACGTAGCTTGGGTTTAACACGACATGTTCTTTCTGAACGATTAAAGCGTTTAGTTGAACATGGTATTCTGGTTAAAGTTCCCTATGTGGAGCGACAGGAGCGTTTTGAATACCGATTGACAGACAAAGGTTTAGACTTATATCCGATTATGTTGTCGATGGTACAATGGGCGGATAAATGGATGGATATGGGGCTTGGAAAGCCGATTGAGTTTACTCACAAGCACTGTGGAAAGAAAATGATACCTAGAATGGTCTGCTCAGAATGTGACGAGCCTATTCAAGTTAAAGATGTACGGGCGACAGCTGGGCCAGGTTATTTTGCATTTATGGATCAAAGGCAAAAAAGTGCATGATTTTTAGGGTCTTTTGGCATTTCAGCCATCACCCTATTTTTGTCGTTTTATTTCATCTTGAATTGCATGGGATAGAACATCGAAAATCTTTGGATCTAAAGATTGTGCGACATTAAAACGAATGAAATTTTGATAATTTTGGCTTTGGCTGAATGCATTTCCCGGCGCCAAAATTACACCATGTTCAAGGCAGGTTTTGGCAATACGAGTACTGTCCAAATGATCTGCTAATTTGCACCATAGAAATATTCCTGCCTGTGGTTTAACCCAAGGTTTTATGCCGAGTGTTTCTAATTGCTTGATGGTTGAATCCATTGCTCTGGACAAGCGTATTTTTAATTCCTCTAAATACTTTCGATAATTCCCATCCGTTAATGCTGTATATAAGATTTCAGCTGATAACTGATTGCCACCGAAGCAAGTTGCGATCTTTATATCGGTTAAATCTTCAATCCATTCAGATTTAGTGGCGAGATATCCAGTTCGAACCGAACCAGACAAGGTTTTAGAAAAACTCCCAATATGTATGACGCGTGATAATCCATCCAGTGCAGCAAGTCGTGGCGCTGTATGTAATTCTAAATCAGCAAAAATATCATCCTCGACTACAATCAAATTGGATTGTTCAACCAGCTTTAAAATTTGATACGCCGTTGAAGCAGTTAATATTGCGCCAGTTGGGTTGTGAATTGCTGAATTGGTTATGTATAAACGAGGATTATAGGTTTTAATTGCTTGGGAGAATGCTGCTATATCAGGACCCGTTTGCGTATAAGGTACACCAACGATTTGTATTTGATGAACTTTAAGTAACGCATGAAAATTAAAATAACAAGGATCGTCGACGAGAACGACATCATTCGGTTTTAAAAAATAGCGACAAATTAAATCAATCGCTTGCGTGCCAGAGTCAGTGAGTAAAATTTGATTTGGACTGGCTTCGATTCCTTTATTTAAAATTTTACGTGAAAGTAGCTCACGTAATGCAGGTAGACCAAGCGGGGTTGAATAATCGGTCAGGATTTTTGCATTGGCTTTTGAAATTTTTCGAACCGCTTTACGAATATTTTCATGAGGCATCCAATCATCGGGTAACCAGCCGCATCCAGGTTTCAGAACATCTTGTGTTGCTTCTAATGCTTGTCTTGAAATCCATAATGGGTCAATGTTTCGATCTATCTTAGGGTGAATTTCCGAAATAGATAATGGCGCGAGAGGACCTGCAACAAAATACCCTGAACCTGTTTTAGCTTCGATTAGGCCTTGAGCGGCAAGGCGTTCATATGCTTCAACAATTGTTGAGATCGATAAATTAAGTCGACTAGCCAAAGCACGTACAGACATTAATCTCGAACCAGGCATCAATGAACGATTTTTAATCTGCTCATGGACATGTTGTATAACGAAATCAATTTTTGTTGTTTTCATCCATTCGCTCTTGAACTGTATTGGTGATTTATACAGTACGGTTATTTAAAATTGTACTGTACTGTGTGTGGTACATAAACCTTAACACAGTTTAAATTCTCCATATAGATGTGGAGTGATGAAATGAAGTTTTTAAGCAATGGTTGGGTGAATGGACTCATAGGTGTCGTGATATTTGCGGGCTCTTTACCTGCAACACGTGTTGCAGTCATGGATTTTAGTCCGACATTTTTAACTGCCGCAAGGGCTGCGATTGCAGGGGTGCTAGGGCTAATTTTAATCCTCTTATCACGTCAAAAATTACCTGAGAAAAAAGACTGGATGCCGCTATTGTATGTTGCAATTGGTGTTGTTATCGGCTTTCCACTGTTTACTGCTTTAGCGCTGCAATATGTTAGTGCTGCCCATAGCATCGTTTTTGTAGGATTATTGCCTTTGGCCACCGCCATTTTTGGTGTGTTACGAGGCGGTGAGCGGCCTAATTTTGCATTTTGGTTATTTGCAATCTTAGGGGCAGCACTTGTGTTTGCTTTTATGTTGATTCAAACCCAAAGTTGGCTATTTAACTATGGTGACATTTTTATGCTGCTAGCCATCATACTCTGCGGATTTGGGTATGCTGAGGGTGGAAAGCTGTCAAAACATTTAGGTGGTTGGCAAGTGATCTGTTGGGCACTTATTTTGATGTTACCCATCATGCTTGTTATTTCTTATTTGTATATCCCTACCAGTTTTGAACAAATTTCATGGTCTGCAACATTGGGCTTAGCTTATGTATCCATTTTCAGTATGCTTATCGGTTTTTTCTTTTGGTATAAGGGATTGGCACTTGGTGGTATTGCGGCAGTCGGGCAGTTACAACTATTACAACCGATATTTGGGTTGGCGATTGCAGCAGTCATCTTACATGAGCAGGTAAGTATGACCATGTTTGTGGTGACCGTAGCAGTCATTGCTTGTGTGACTTGTGCTAAGAAATTTGCTTGATTCAAAAGGATTACAAACAATTTGCAGGTTTAGGAACGCCAGCCAAACGACTCAAATGACGAGCAACTAAACCTGTATTAAATCGCTGCTGTAGTTCCGCATTATTAATTTCAGGACTGACCGTTTTCATTAGAAATTTAATCAATGGACGAGTTGCTGGTGAGTGCCCGAATTGCTGGTAAAACTGACGTACCGCATGAAGCACTTCAAAATGCCATGCTGTTAGTTCTAAATCCAAAGATTTAGCCAATTCATGAGCGACTTCTTGATTCCAAATTGTATAATCAAGCAAATGACCATCTTGATCTAACTCTAATTGCATAAAATAGCCTAAGTAAATTTAAAACTGGAAATGGATTATTTCAACGTCACACAGCGATCAAAATGTAAAACTAAATCAGCGAATTGAGTATATTCTATGATTTTCACATACTCTTTAATTTCAACATTTAATAAGCTTTGCTCGCTGCTTAAACAATAAAGATGAAAAAAACGATCTAAAATAGTTTGGGGGATATGCAACGCTGCATCACCCATAATAATAATCGAGTCATCAGTTTGAGCCATTTGACATAAATCTGCCCACATCTTATCAAGTTGTGAATAGGGTGACTGGATCAAAAATAAAGTTGTATTTTGCATCGAATGATTCCTTACCAATACAATACATGGTCAAATAATTGAATGAACTGTGGATTGAGTTCAATAAATTCGATGTCTTGTTCAGTATTTTGAATCACACTGAGTTGTTGATTTTTTGTTTCGATCAAAATAGGCGTTAAATCATAAAACTCAAAACTTTCGACCATATTTGATGCGACTTTAAACGCATGCTTGAGTTGATCGAATGTTAACTGATTGTTCAATAAACTTAGTGCCGCGTCTTTTAATAAAACTTTGACAGAAATACCAAAGGTTGCTAAAACCATAGTTGCAGACAAACTTTCGTTGACCTGCAAACTGGTTAAATTGGGCTGCGTTAGGATGACAAGTACAGATTTCACACAATTTACCTTTTAAAAGCAACACTCTATTAAAGAACTTAAATTAAAATTGAATTAGACGAGAACAATCTTGCACTGCATCAGCAAGCTCACCTAGTCCAACTAGCTCAAAACCCTGCGCTAGATTGTGATGTTGAAGTGAATGGCGTTGTGCATTACTCGCATCAGTAATTCCCCGAGCAAGGGCAGCACTGACACAGACAGGGAGTCGAATGCCGAGCTTTTGCCATTCTTGTTTCAGATTGCGTTGATCATCAGGAAACCACTGTAAATCGTTCGCAACCTGAACACCGTCTTGGTAAAAGAAGACACGAATTTCTTCATGCTTATCTCGTAATGCTTGCGCTAAACCGAATGCGTGCCAAGCCATTACTGAAGTAGGCGCAGAAGTAATTAGCAGTAGTGTACTCATTGAATATTCACTATGGTCATATAGGCGAAATGAAGGTGGGCATAATTAAAAAGAAGGTAATTATACAATGATTTTGCTGACAGGTGGTTTAGGCTTTATCGGTTCACATATTGCTTTGAGTTTATTAGCTCAAGGGAAAGAAATAGTTATTGTTGATAATTTAGCTAATTCTACCTTACAGACCTTAGAGCGATTGGAATATATCTCAGGTATGTATATTCCATTTGTAAAGTTGGATGTTCGTAATACACCAGCGCTAAATAAAGTATTTGAACAATACTCAATCGATACTGTTATTCATACTGCAAGTTTTAAATCTCTCGAAGAATCTGCTTTGAAACCGCTTGAGTATTATAACGACAATGTCAGTTGTATCATGAGTTTATTACGTGCCATGCAACGAATGGGTGTAAGGCAGTTGTTGAATTTATCTAGTTTGGCTGTTTACGGGAAGTCTGATTCTCAGCTATCAGAGGACACAGAATTTAATTATCGTTCTGCCAATCCTTATATTCGAACCCAACAAATCGTTGAAGATATTATAGCCGATACCTATAAAGTTGATCACGAATGGAAAATCGTGAATTTTCGTTTATCCAATATTGTTGGTGCATTTGAGCATGGCGTATTGGGTGAGTATGTTACTCAACTCCCTAAAAATATTGTGCCTCTTGCTTTACAAGTTGCAGCGATGCAAAGAGATTGTATCGAGTTGCAAAACCAAGCAGAAACAACGGATCACACGGTAGAGCGTAGTTTCTTACATGTGTTAGATGCTTGTGATGCGATATTGATGACGATGAATTGGTTAGAAACACAAAGCAATTGTTTAGAGTCTTTTAACATTGCACATTCGCAGCTAACTTCTATTCAAAGCTTATTAGATGAAATCGCAAAAGTGACGCAGGCTGAGATTCGTGTTCAGCCAGCAGTTTATCAAAATCAGGAGTTGGCTCAGTTAGGCGCAAATATTGATAAGGTAAAAAAAGTACTGAATTGGGAACCGAAACGTTCCTTAACTAGAATGCTTGAAGATGAATGGAGATTTTATCTCAATACTTTAAAAGGTAATTAAGTTAATGATTCTTATTTACAATAATGACCTGTTTGACGATAATGATGCCTGTTGTCGGACATTTATAGAGATATTCTACGACTGAGCTAGCCAAAGCATCTATTTGCTTCAGCCCGTGAAAATTTTAACCAAATAGAGCAGAGGTTGATGATATGCAAATGCGAATTGAACACGACACCATGGGGGAGATTGAAGTTCCCAATGAAGCCTTGTGGGGTGCGCAAACGCAAAGAAGTTTACAGAACTTTAAGATCGGTCAAGAGCGTTTACCACGCGCAATGATACGTGCAATGGGCTTGGTCAAAAAGGCAGCCGCAATCACCAATGCTGAGCTGAAACAACTTCCTCAAGATCTGAGCGAATATATTGTCGGTGCTACTGAAGAAGTCATTGCTGGACAATGGGATGCACAGTTTCCTTTGGTGGTTTGGCAAACAGGCTCAGGCACGCAAAGCAATATGAATTGTAATGAAGTCATTGCCAATATAGCCAATCAGAAATTGGGACAAGCACTCGGTGCACAAAATCCTGTACATCCGAATGACCATGTCAATCGTGCTCAATCCACCAATGACTCCTTCCCCACTGCGATTCATGTTGCGGCAAGTCTTCAAATCAATGAGCTGCTCATTCCAGCAGTTGAAAAACTCAAAGTTACTTTACAGCGTAAATCAGATGAGTTTAATGATATCGTCAAAATAGGTCGTACACATTTACAAGATGCGACCCCCCTGACTTTAGGACAAGAGTTTAGTGGTTATGTTTCACAATTAGAGCATGGCGTGAAGCGTCTACATCAAGCACTTGCTGGTTTATATGAATTACCTTTGGGTGGTACGGCTGTCGGTACAGGTTTAAATGCCCATCCTGATTATGCAGTCAAAGCGGCAGAGCAGTTATCTACGCTTACGGGACTTCCATTTATCACTGCGCCGAATAAATTTGAAGCTTTAGCTGGACGCGATGCAGCCGTATTTGCATCAGGTGCATTAAAAACCTTGGCTGCGAGTTTAAATAAAATTGCGAATGATATTCGATGGTTGGCGAGTGGTCCTCGTTGTGGCTTTGGTGAGATTCGTATTCCAGAGAATGAACCTGGCTCAAGCATTATGCCGGGTAAAGTCAATCCGACTCAAAGCGAAGCCATGACCATGGTGGTTGCTCAAGTATTAGGGAACGATACGACTATCAATGTGGCAGGTGCATCTGGTAACTTTGAATTAAATGTATTTATGCCTGTGATTGCCTATAACTTATTACAGTCGATTCAGTTGCTGGGTGATGCATGTAATAGTTTTAACGATCATTGTGCGGTGGGCATCGAGCCAAATCGTGAGAAAATTGACCATTTCTTACATAACTCTTTAATGTTAGTCACTGCATTGAATCCTGTGATTGGCTATGAAAACTCAGCCAAAGTTGCCAAAACAGCCTATAAAGAAGATAAAACCTTAAAACAGGTGGCAGTTGAATTAGGTTTGGTCACCGCTGAGCAATTTGATGAGGTTGTTAAGCCTGAAAATATGGTATCGCCGAACAGTAAGTCGTGATTTTATCTTAATTGTACGTCCTCTCATTTATGGGGGGACTTTTTTATGAGTGGTTTTTACAAAGTGAACTGCGTACAATATTGGTTTGATTGACTAGACCATTGTTTTACTATGCTTAATATTTATTTAACAGATACTCAAACTCATATTCAATATTCTGGTCTGTCTCATGAAAACCCTGTTAAGTTTCTGTTGAATTTAAAGAAAATATTTCCAAGTACCGTTGATTTATTATTGCCAGTATTGCCTGATGATAACGACTTAGAAAATTTAACGTGGGAAGCCAATTCAAAAGATTTTGAAATTTTTAAAAAGTTACTGGAAGGTTGGGGTGTTATCGAATTGCGTTTAAGTGCAATTACCACATATAAAGATAAAGATTTTGCAAATGAGCTGGTAAAAAAAGCCCAAACTCAACGTAAACGGATTGCACAAAAACAAACTCAACTGTCATTACTTGCGTTGGACTATGTGTTGATGCATGAAATTCATGCGTTGATCGATGCAGAACTGGTAACGATTGGAGAAAAGTTCTATTTACCTACATTGCGCCAGCAATGGAAAGGGCAATTCTCAGAGCAAATTTTGCAATGTAAATTTTAATGACGGAAAGCAGACTTAGGGTCTGCTTTTTTTTGATTAATCATGTTGACCTAGAAAAAACATACATATACAAACAGTTACAAGATTTTAGTGTCTGAATTTTCAAGCGGCATATATATTGCTTGTAGGGATATAAATATTATTGCGGGAGAGAAGTTCTTCAATGAACTCGCCGAAGGAGCAACGACCCCGGAAACTCTCAGGCAGAAGGACTGTAATAATAGACATACAATCTGGAGAGCAGTGCTCAATTTGTAGAAACATATATTTTAATTTATTTCTTCTATGAAAAACACTCACCGAAGGGGAAGGCTCAATGATTAATTGGTAATCATCTGCCAAAACTCTCAGGTACCATGACAGATGGGGCTACGCATTAAGGAATGTTATGCATTTCTAGGAGTTTGCTATGCCACATGTTGTTGTAATTGGTGCGGGGATTACGGGTGTAACGTCTGCTTATGAATTGATTAAACTCGGTTATGAGGTGACGGTAATAGATCGACACTTATTTCCAGCAATGGAAACATCCTTTGCCAATGGTGGGCAGTTATCTGCCTGTAACGCCGAAGTTTGGAATCAAAAAGCAACTGTGCTGAAAGGTATGAAATGGATGGGCAAAAAAGATGCACCATTATTGCTCAATCCATCTTTTAGTGTGCACAAATATCGCTGGCTCGTTGAGTTTTTGACTCACATTAAAAATTATAAAGCTAACACCATTGAGACTGTACGTTTAGCGTTATTGGCGAGACAACGTTTATTTGAAATTGCAGAGAAAGAGAACATTTCTTTTGATTTGGAAAAACGTGGTATTTTGCACATGTACCATACCAAAGAAGACTTTGAAATCGCAAAAAAAGTGAATGATGTGTTAGTCGAAGGGAAACTGGAACGTAATGCGATCACGCCCGAAGAAATGAAGGCAATTGAACCCAATTTAACAGGTACATATTTTGGTGGATACTACACTTCTGGAGATGCAACAGGAGATATTCATAAATACTCTGTGGGTTTAGCTGAAAAAACCCAAGAGTATGGTGCGAAATATTGCTTTGGTTTGGATGTGGTTGATGTTCAATGTTTACAAGATAAAGTGATCGTCCAGTGTAAAAACAGCTCGGAAAATACTCATCCTGACTCAGAGCAGATCACTGAAATCGAAGCAGATTTGATTGTGGTTTGTGGTGGTGTCGGTAGCTATCAATTGGCCGATATGCTTGGAGATACGATTAATGTTTATCCTGTAAAAGGTTATTCAATTACAGTCCAGCTTAACGACGAGCGTAGTGTAAACAATGCACCTTGGGTCAGCTTATTGGATGAAAGCGCAAAAATTGTGACTTCGCGATTGGGTGCTGATCGTTTTCGTGTTGCTGGAACAGCGGAGTTCAATGGTTATAACCGTGATATCCGTGCTGATCGCATCCAGCCTTTGGTTAATTGGGTCAATCAAAATTTTGATATTTCAACAGAGCATGTTGTGCCTTGGGCGGGTTTGCGTCCGATGATGCCAAATATGTTGCCAGTGGTGCGACAAGGTAAGCAATCGCGCGTGTTTTACAATACAGGACATGGTCATCTAGGCTGGACATTATCTGCCGCTACGGCAGTTTTGATAAGCCAAGAAATTGCGCAGAAGTTTCCAAGCTAAGTTTTTATGAAGCCGATGGATACATCGGCTTCATATTCGTCATTTTGAGATCAATCATATAAGCGATAAATACCTGCAAAGCGTTCGCAACCTTTTTGTTCGGTTTTTATCACCAATAAAGCTTTCTGAAAATCAAAATGATATTGGCACATCTTCTCGTTGTCGGTAATCTGATTTTTCTCATTCGGGGTGCTATAAGCAAGCAAAGATAATGTTTGTGTTTCCAAACGATTGTTAGGATTTCGATAGGCGATCCCTTCAATTTTAAGTTTGTCTTTGTCGAGCTGATGAATCTGTAAATGAACAGGTTGCGCTGCAAGTTTGCCATGTTCGTATTTTAAATAGTGCTGTGTGAGCGTTTGATTCATTGACGTATAAAAATTCAAATCATCAAAACGCGCATCGAACTGCTGTTGAAAACATGCTTTCGATTTACATTTTCGTATTTGGCCTAACCATAACTTTTGAGTATCGTGTAAAAGTTGCAGAGGGGCATCAGTGACTAGATAAGCCGTTAAAAATTTATCGTTGAGTTTTAGTCGGTGCTCATTATATTGCTTGGAACATATGATTTTGAGGTCAGAATTGCGACTAGAGCAATCGATAGATTGGGCAAATGTATATGTTGAGCAGAAACAACCCAATGCGATGATATAACCTGCTTTCTTTAATTGATTTCTTACCATGTTCAACAGCATAATCACTTATACTTTCAGTCTAATTTGCTCAACGTACTATAGCGAAATAGAAAGCCTGAATACAAGATTTGTTCGGTATATTGTAAAAGGAAAATGTTATGGTTGCTCAGATTCGTATTGGACAAGGGATAGATGTACATGCTTTTGAAGAAGGTGATTTTGTAACCTTGGCAGGTGTTCAAATCCCTCATACACACGGTTTAAAAGCACATTCAGATGGTGATGTAGTTTTGCATGCACTAAGCGACGCTTTATTGGGGGCTTTGGCTTTAGGGGATATTGGGCAACACTTTCCTGATACTGATCCAGAATATAAAGGTGCTGATAGTCGTGTGCTGCTGAAACATGTTTATCAGTTGATTTTGGATCGTGGTTATCATTTAAATAACGCTGATATCACAGTTGCCTGTGAACGTCCGAAACTGGCTAAACATAATCTAGAAATGCGTCAAAGTATTGCAGATGTGCTAGATGTCGAGGTGACGCAAATTAGTATTAAAGCCACAACCACTGAAAAACTTGGTTTTACTGGTCGCCAAGAAGGCATCCTAGCAACAGCTACAGTATTGATTTCACATCAAGCAAAATGATCTGTATTAATCAAAGCTTGTTGCAATTCTTGAGTTGCTTTACGGCCTTGGAGTTGTAAAGCAATGCTATGGATTAGACCAGTCCAAGTCTCGTTTGGTTCCCAGATCTGGTGTAACAGTTCTTGGGCTTCTGGTAGGTCAATGTTCATATAGAATTGGCGATACAAATACATGAGGCTACTCACACGCATATTTTTAGCACAGTGTAACCAAACGACTTCGTTTTGTACTAAGTGATCAATGAGATCCAATACAAAAAGGCATTGTTCTGAACAAGGCATGTCCCAGTCGATTGGGATATGCATATAATTTAATCCAAGCGCTAAGCAAATTTGATCTTGTTTGAGTAAATGGTTCTCGGATTTGCTGGTTGCGAGATTAATGACTGTACTGCAACCATACTCTTTGATCTGCTGTAATTGTTCTGCAGTTGGTTGAGCTGAGCTAAATAAATGCTCATGCACCACGGAGAAACTTGGTATTTCAGATAAAGCTTGCTCAAGTGTCGTCATAAGATCCGCTGTGTCGTCATTGAAGTTTTCTTATAAAGAGAAACTTAATCTAAAGGGCATGGATTACTATAAGTGTTTTTATTTAAGTGTTCAATTTATAAGGCTCAAATAAAAAATATAAGATGCAAAAAAACAGCATCAAATGATGCTGTTTTTTGATACTGGCAATTAACCTTTTTTTAGATTCTCGTTCAGTAAGAACTCCATCAATGCTTTTTGTGCATGTAAGCGATTCTCTGCTTCATCCCAAACAACGGCATTTTTATGATCAAGCATATTTTCAGAGATTTCTTCACCACGATGTGCTGGCAAACAATGCATAAATAAGCAATCAGGATGAGCCAAGTCCATGAGTTTTTCATTGACTTGAAAATCAGCAAACGATTTCTCACGAAGTTTTTGCTCTTCTTCTTGGCCCATGCTTGCCCAAACATCGGTCACGATCAAGTCAGCATTAACGGCTGCATCTTCGGCTTTGTTGAAAACTTCAACACAATCGGCAAATTCGGCTAAAAATTTCGCTTGTGGTTCATAACCTTCAGGCGCAGCAATTTTTAGTTTAAAGCCCATCATATGTGCTGCTTCAATATATGAGTTACACATATTGTTGCCATCACCGATCCACGCAACTGTTTTACCTTCGATGCTGCCACGATGTTCTTGGAAGGTTTGTAAGTCAGCGAGTAATTGGCAAGGGTGATGATCATCAGTGAGACCATTGATGACAGGAACTTTTGAGTAAGAAGCAAAACGTTCGACAATGTCATGACCAAAAGTACGGATCATGACGATATCAAGCATGCTTGAAATAACACGTGCAGAATCTTCAATTGGTTCACCACGGCCCAATTGGGTATCGCGTGGAGATAAAAAGATAGCACTACCACCAAACTGGTCGATACCAGCTTCAAAAGAAATACGTGTACGCGTACTCGATTTCTCAAAAATCATTCCCAAAACTTTACCAACAAAAGGTTGATATACCGTATTGCTATGTTGCATACGCTTAAGTTCATGCGCGCGATCTAAAATGCGTTGCAGTTCCAAAGAAGATAGGTCACGTAAAGTTAGAAAATGCCGAAGCGCCATAGTTACTCCCACAATAATTATTGAATAAAAACAATAACTAATTGCTCTTTATTGGGTGGTGAATAAAAAAGAATTGACTACTATACTATAGGTCTAAAAAAATGCAAAAGAATTAGACCTTTTGATGAGCTTTTAAGAATAGTTCTACAGAATAATTAATATAATCAAATATTTCAGCATCATTATCTGACACGTCTAGACCCATCAAAATACGCCACTCTACATCACGTAGAATCCCAAAATACATCGTGGCTGAAAAATGGGGTTGTGAACAAAAAATCTCATTGTCTGAATGTGCTTGTTCAAGCGCAAAAGCGATCGTGTTTTGAATGTTGGAGGCACATTTGTTATAAAAATAATTTGCTAATTGTGCATCTTTTTGTGATTGCTCGGTAAACATACGCATAAATGCGATATTTTCAGGTTGAATAATATGTTGGTAAAAGCGCTGGAGCGTCTTAGATAAGTAATTTTTTAAGCTGATCTTTTCTGAGGCATAAGGTAAGCAGACCCCGTTAAAGAAAACCTCTCTTCGGTAATCACAAATTGCGCTAAAAAGCCCTTCTTTGTTTCCAAAATATTTATAGATGGATGTCTTGGATCCACCAGCATGATTGACAATATCATCCAAAGAGACAGCATCATAACCTTTCTCAAGAAACATGTCGGTTGCACAAAGAAGTAAGGCAAGGCGACGTTCTTGACCTCGACGGGTTTGAGGTCGTTCACAATTTGGGTAACAAATATCAGTCATCGTATTCGATACTCATATGTTGGGTAATCCTCATTATAGCAAAAACCATATGCATTGTATGGTGATCTTATTGAGGTATATGTCACTCCCATTACAAAACAAAAAAGCGAGCACCTAAATGACTCGCTTTTTTTGTTAAAGATGTTGAAGCGCTAGACTATGCGGGTTTCCTCTTCTTCATCTTCCTCGGTTGAATCCATCCCTAGCTCTTTAAGTTTACGGGTGAGTGTGTTGCGACCCCAACCTAATAGCTCAGCGGCGTGGCGTTTACGACCACGGGTTTGTTGTAATGCGGCAGTGATCAATGTGCGTTCAAACATCGGGGTGGCGATATCGAGAATCTTCATTTCACCATTTTTGAGTTTTTGAATTGCCCATTGAGACAACAACTCATCCCAGTGATGAACTGCCATTCGGTCAACTAAGGCTGGACTGGTAGTAGAAGTTGTTGATGTCGCGTCACTTGAGATTTTCTGTACAGAGACTTGTTTGAGTTCTGCAGGGAGATCTTCGGGATAGACTTCACGACCTGTAATCATGACAGTAAGCCAGCGGCAGGTATTTTCTAACTGACGGACATTTCCCGGCCAAGGTAGTTGTTGCATATAGTCGGTTGTTTCAGTACGTAAGATTTTTGGGCTTACGCCTAACTCTTTACCTGCACGGGCTAAGAAGTGTTGCGCCAGCATAGGAATATCTTCGCTACGATGTGCAAGTTTTGGAATATGAATACGAATGACATTTAGGCGATGATATAAGTCTTCGCGGAAACGACCATCATTCACCAACTTTTCCAGATCTTGATGGGTTGCAGCAACAATACGCACATCAACTTTGACGGGCACATGTCCGCCAACGCGATAAAATTCACCATCTGCTAAGACGCGAAGTAAACGAGTTTGTGTCTCAAATGGCATATCACCAATTTCATCTAGGAATAATGTACCGCCATTGGCTTGTTCAAAACGTCCCTGATGTTGGGTGTTCGCACCCGTAAATGCACCTTTTTCATGTCCAAATAACTCAGTTTCAATTAAGTCTTTTGGAATTGCAGCCATGTTGAGTGCAATAAAAGGCTTAGCGCGACGTGGTGAGTGTTTGTGCAAGGCATGTGCAACCAGTTCCTTACCAGTCCCTGATTCACCATTAATCAACACTGTAATATGTGATTGTGATAAACGTCCAATCGCACGGAAGACTTCCTGCATGGCAGGTGATTCACCAATAATTTCAGTGGATTGAATAGGTGCTGCTGCTGCGGTTTTAGTCGCTTCTTGCTGTTGTAATTTATTGATATGCAAAATAGCACGATTGACTAGTGCTAATGCCTCATCAATATCAAAAGGTTTTGGTAGGTATTCAAAAGCACCTGTTTGATAGCTAGATACTGCTGACTCCAGATCAGAGTGAGCAGTCATGATGATTACAGGTAGGTCAGGATGGGTATTTTTAACTTTAGATAAAAAAGTTAAACCATCAATACCAGGCATGCGAATATCCGTCAGAATGACATCTGGTGCATCTTCATGTAAGCGATCTAGTGCGGTTTGTGCCTCTTCAAAATTGGTAACGTCAAAACCTTCTTCTTTGAAAGTTTTTTCGAGTACCCAGCGCATGGCACGATCGTCATCTATTACCCAAATTTTATTTCGTGACACGGTCCGACTCCCAAGGTAAATATAAGCTAAAAACGGTTTTTCCAGAAACGGATTGACACTCGATCATTCCGTTATGTTGATGCATGATGTTTTGTGCAATGCTGAGGCCTAGACCTGTACCTTTCGCTCGTCCAGTGACCAGCGGATAAAATACAGACTCTAAAATACTTTCAGGTACACCGGGTCCATTGTCTTCAATATCAACACGAACGGTTGAGCGATGAAGAGAACCATTAATGGTCACTAGGCGTTGTATACGGGTTCGTAAAATAAGTTCAGGTTCAGAATCCACAAAGAAATCTTTATTTTCTGTCATGGCTTGAACGGCATTTACGCTAATGTTGAGCATGACTTGAATGAGTTGATCACGGTCTGCCATAACATCGGGCAATGAAAGATCGTAGTCACGTGTAATTTTAATCTTCTTCTTGGTTTGATTCGTGATTAATGATCTAACGCGCTCTAAAGGCTCATGCACATTTACAAGTTCATAACTTGGCAATTGGCGTGAACCGAGCATGGTGTCTGCTAAATTGGTGAGCCGATCCACTTCACTAATAATAATGTCGGTAAACTCTCCATAACGATCATCATTTAAGCTACGTGCGAGTAGTTGAGTTGCACCGCGAATGCCTGCTAAAGGATTTTTGATTTCATGGGCGACACCACGAACCAATTGACGAGCGACTTGATGTTGTTGAACTAAGTTTTCTTCTTTGGAAATCTTTAGCATGCGATCAATAGGGTTGAGTTCGATGAGTAATAATGGAGTATGGTTTTTCCCAGTACTAAGTTGTGAAACCGTATAATCAACGTGAATTGATTTAAAACTTACATTGATCACTGCTTCACGACGTGTGTAATGTTGTCCGCTTTTTAATGTTTTTAATAAAGCTTCGTGTGTATTGAATGAATCATCATGAGCGTGTAATAAATTCAAGACGGGTTGTCTTGAGGCGCGGAGTAGACTGATATCAAACAATGCTTCACAAGCAGAATTCAAATAAAAAATATTAAGGTTACTATCGACCAATAAAATGGCAGTTGTCAGATTATCTACTAAGAGTCGATAGTCGATAGTGTTGTGTTGATCCATTTGTGAATCGTCCTGTTTTAAAATGGCGCAATAAATATCAATTTGAATGAATAGCCATTAACTTCTAAAGTGTAGTTTATGCAAAATGCACGCCAACTTTGTATTGGCTAAATTTCAATAGCTTATTTATGAAGTGATCTATTTATACGGTATTTTTCACATACATCGCTTTAATTTAATATATTTGCATGTTCTAAAATAGTGCATTAATGGATTTTATTTAAAAGATTGGTTGTATTTTGGTGCATTACACAAAGAGATGTTTTTGCAGCTATGCGTAAGCCAAGAAAAGTCATACAATACGCCGATTCAAGTGGAGCGCAGATTCATGAAGACCCCCAAAGTCGGTTTTGTATCTTTAGGTTGTCCTAAGGCATTGGTAGATTCTGAACGAATTTTAACTCAGTTAAAGACTGAAGGTTATCAAGTTGCATCAGATTATGACGGTGCAGATTTGGTTGTTGTTAATACCTGTGGTTTTATTGAATCTGCAGTACAAGAGTCTTTAGACGCGATTGGCGAAGCCATGAGCGAAAACGGTCGAGTTATCGTAACAGGTTGTTTAGGCAAAGACGAAGATAAAATACGCCAAATGCACCCAAATGTTCTTAAAGTAACAGGTGCGGCAGCATATCAAGATGTGATGGAAGCAGTACATGAATATGTACCTGCACCACCAAAGCACAATCCATTTGTCGATTTAGTTCCAGAGCAAGGTGTTCGTTTAACACCAAAACACTATGCTTATCTAAAAATATCAGAAGGTTGCAACCATCGTTGTACGTTCTGCATTATTCCAAGTATGCGTGGTGATCTCGTTTCTCGTCCTGTAGGTTCGGTGTTGGAAGAAGCAGCTGCGCTGAAGCGTGCAGGTGTAAAAGAAGTCCTGGTGATTTCTCAAGATACGTCTGCTTATGGATTGGATACTAAATATAAGCTGGACTTTTGGAATGGTCAGCCCGTAAAAACTAAATTCTATGATATGTGTGAAGCACTCGGTCAACTTGGAATTTGGGTGCGTTTACATTATGTGTATCCATATCCACATGTTGATGCAGTGATTGACCTGATGGGTCAAGGCAAGATTTTGCCATATTTAGACATCCCTTTTCAGCATGCCAGTCCACGTATCTTAAAATTGATGAAGCGACCAGCACATAGTGAAAACACGTTAGAGCGCCTTAAATTGTGGCGAGAAAAATGCCCTGATTTGGTGATTCGTTCAACATTCGTGGTTGGTTTTCCAGGCGAAACAGAAGAAGATTTCCAAATTTTATTGAATTGGTTGAAAGAAGCTCAACTTGATCGTGTTGGTTGTTTTACTTATTCGCCAGTAGAAGGTGCAACAGCCAACGATCTGCCTAATCATGTTCCTGAAGAAATTAAACAACAACGTTATGAACGTTTTATGGAAGTCCAACAGCAAATTTCAGCGGAAAAGTTGCAAAAACGAATTGGTCAAACCATGACTGTACTTGTTGATAACTTAGAAGACGAATTTCCAGTTGCTGTTGCACGTTCATACGCAGATGCACCAGAAATCGATGGTAATGTTTTTGTTGAAGATATTGATAAAAGCCTGATTAAAGCAGGGGATTTGCTTGAAGTCGAAATTACCGATGCAGATGAATATGATTTATTTGCAAAGTTGATTCAGATTAAATCTGCTTGATTTTGGATTAAATTTAAGAATTTTTGAGATTGTTCGGTTTGGAGTATAAAAGTATGTCAACTTCTAAGAATCCACGTTATGCACGTATCTTGCTCAAGCTTTCTGGTGAAGCGCTCGCAGGAAACAAAGATATGGGTATTGATGCCCAAGTACTCGATCAAATGTCATTGTCGATTGCGCACTTAGTTGGTTTAGGTGTGCAGGTGGGTATTGTGGTTGGTGGTGGTAACTTATATCGCGGTAGCCAATTGCAAAAAGATGGTTTGGTGGGTCGTGTAACGGGTGACCAAATGGGAATGTTGGCAACAGTAATGAACGGTTTGGCAATGCGTGATGCATTGGTACGCCGTAATATTAAAACTCGCTTAATGTCTGCGTTACAGATCGGTACAGTAGTTGAGTCATATTCTAGCCGTGATGCAATTCGTTATCTAAGCCAAGGCGAAGTATGCGTATTCGTTGCAGGCACAGGTAATCCATTTTTTACGACGGATACAGCAGCGTGTTTGCGTGGTATTGAGATCGAATCAAACTTGATCCTTAAAGCAACCAAGGTTGATGGTGTCTATAATAAAGACCCAAGCAAATATGATGATGCAGTTAAATATGATCACTTAACTTTCGATCAAGTACTTGATGAGAAATTGGGTGTTATGGATTTGACTGCGATCTGCTTGTGTCGTGACCACAATGTTCCACTCCAAGTATTCGATATGAATAAATCTGGCGCATTACTTTCGGTCGTAATGGGCGAAAAAGAAGGTACTCACGTCACCAACTAATATACGTGCAGCATAAAGCTCTTTATACTACGCATAATTTTCTTGTAATACCTATTGAATAAGTAAGGAAGATCATATGATTAACGATCTCAAAAAAGACAGCGAACAGCGCATGCAGAAAACCCTTGAATCTTTAGAGCAGGGGTTTGCAAAGGTTCGTACTGGACGTGCTCATCCATCTATTTTAAATGGTGTAATGGTTTCTTACTATGGTTCTGACGTGCCACTTAACCAAGTTGCGAACGTAGGTGTAGAGGATTCGCGTACGCTAGTCGTTCAGCCATTTGAACGTACAATGGTTTCTGCAATTGATAAAGCGATTCGTGAAAGTGACTTGGGATTGAATCCAATCACTGCTGATTCTATTCGTGTTCCGTTACCAGCTTTGACTGAGGAAACACGCCGTGACATGCAAAAAGTAGCACGTACCGAAGCTGAGAATGCAAAAATCGCGATTCGTAACATTCGTCGTGATGTTTTGGGTGACATCAAATCATTATTGAAAGAAAAAGAAATTTCTGAAGATGATGATCGTCGTGCAGGTGATGATATCCAAAAAATTACAGACAAATATGTTGCAGAGGTTGATAAACGTCTTGCGGCAAAAGAAGCAGAATTGATGAAGGTCTAATTCTATGACCTTGCAAGAAGAACCGCTTCTTCCTCAACATGTTGCCATCATTATGGATGGCAACAATCGTTTTGCCAAAAAAAAGCAAATGCAAAAAGGTGATGGGCATCGTGAAGGCAAAAATGTCTTAGATCCTATCGTCGAACATTGTAAAAAAATGGGTGTTCGAGCGTTAACCGTTTTTGCATTTTCCAGTGAGAATTGGAATCGTCCCCAATATGAAGTTGATTTGCTCATGCAATTGCTTGAAGAAACCATTCATGAGCAGCTTCCGCGGATGGAAAAGTTCAACATTGCACTGCGTTTCATTGGGGATCGTTCTCGGTTGTCAAATGAGTTGCGTGATTTAATGCAAGTGGCAGAGCAAAAAACCGCCGCTTTTGATTCCATGACACTTTCCATCGCCGTAAGTTATGGTGGTATGTGGGATATGGCTCATGCTGCAAAATGTATTGCTGAAGATGCACTGGCTGGAAAACTTCAAACAGATCAGATAAATGTTGATTTATTTGATAAATATGTCAGTCTAAATGATCTACCTGCTGTCGATTTGTTGGTCCGTACTGGTGGTGACTATCGGTTGTCTAATTTCTTACTTTGGCAAGCAGCATACGCAGAATTGTATTTTACTGAGACTTTATGGCCAGAATTTACAATTAAAGAATTAGATCATGCGTTTCGCGTTTTTTCGGGACGTGAAAGACGTTTTGGTAAGACATCTGAACAGATTCAACAAGCGAAAATAGAGAATTAATAATGTTAGAGCGGATTATTACCGCATTGGTGTTAGTTGCTGTTGTTTTAAGTTGCATGTTTGCAACGCAATCACATTATCCAATGTTTATGCTTATGATTTTAGCTGCGGGGGTGGCAGGTTATGAGTGGTTTAAGCTTATGCCACGTACTGCGACCACTGTGCCAAAACCTAAGGCTTGGTTGTATGGTGGTTGTGTAGCACTCGTATCGGCACTGGCATTGTTCTACGATGATGTGGCACTACTGCTTTGGGCTGCTTCTATTCTCACTTGGTTGGGAAGTATTTATTGGGTTAAAAACTTTCCTGAATCGGATGGTTGGTACAATCCATCATTATATATCATTGGCTTTATCTTAATTTCTGCTGCAGTCACTGCATTGTATGCCCTATGGTTTAGCTCGCCGTGGTGGTTAATGTATTTGTTCTTGCTGGTTTGGGGCGCGGACAGTGGTGCTTATTTTGTTGGACGCAAATTTGGTCAAAAGAAACTTGCACCTTTTGTAAGTCCAAACAAATCCCTAGAGGGATTGTATGGCGGTATTGCAACGACTGTCATTATTATGTTTGTTGTGCAGTATTTTTATTTAGATTTAACCACTGTACAGCTCGTCTTATTCTTAATACTCTCTATCATTACCGTGTTTGCCTCAGTATTGGGCGATTTGTTCGAGTCGATGATTAAACGCCGTGCTGGGATTAAAGATTCTGGTCGCGTACTCCCTGGACATGGTGGTGTGCTCGATCGAATAGATTCTTTGCTCGCAGCTGCCCCGATTTTTGCAACAGGGTTGTATATCTTAAAACTTATTGGTGTAGATCTATAAATGACACAAGCTGTTTGTATATTGGGTGCGACAGGTTCAATTGGACAAAGTACTTTAAAAGTATTAGCGCAGCACCCAGAGCAATACACTGTATTTGCGGTTTCTGCTTATAGTCGTTTAGATGAGCTTTTAGAGATTTGTAGAAAATTTCATCCTAAAATTGTTGTGGTACCGAATGAAAAAGTCAGTGAACTGCAACAGCGTTTTAACCAAGAAAATTTAAAACAAATTGAAATTCTTTCGGATGAAACTGGCTTAATTGAGATTGCTGAACATCCTGACGTTGATATTGTCATGGCAGCGATCGTTGGTGCTGCTGGTTTATTGCCGACACTTGCCGCAGTTAAAGCGGGTAAACGTGTATTACTTGCCAATAAAGAAGCATTGGTGATGTCGGGTGACATTATGATGCAGGCTGCACGTGAGCATAATGCATTACTATTACCCGTAGATTCTGAACATAATGCGATTTTTCAATCATTACCACATGATTACTTAACCACTGAACGAACAGGGCAGCCACAGCTAGGCGTTTCTGGTATTTTGTTGACAGCCTCTGGCGGCCCATTTCTCAATCACACATTAGAACAATTAAGTGCAGTAACACCACAACAAGCGTGCAAACATCCAAACTGGTCGATGGGACAAAAGATCTCAGTAGACTCAGCGACTTTGATGAATAAAGGTCTAGAACTGATCGAAGCATGCCATTTGTTTTCAATATCAGAACATTTTGTTACAGTTGTTGTGCATCCACAAAGTATCATTCATTCAATGGTTCAATATGTGGATGGTTCAACTTTGGCACAAATGGGTAACCCCGATATGTGTACGCCGATTGCACATGCATTGGCATGGCCAAATCGCCTAAAAACACATGTTCCTGCATTGGATTTATTTGCGACAGCTCAGTTGGACTTTCAAGCACCTGATGAAGTTAAGTTTCCTGCTTTAAATCTAGCACGTCAGGCGATGAGAGCAGGTGGTCTAGCACCTACGATCTTGAATGCAGCAAATGAAATTGCAGTGGCTGCATTTCTACAAAACCGCATCGCTTTTACGCAAATTGCTCAAGTTGTCGAACAGAGCTTAGATGCTGTACAAAATGCTAAAGCAGAAAATATAGACATCATTTTGCATACTGATATGATCGCTAGACGGATTGCAGAGAAATACATTGTGGATATAGGAGGCTAAATCGTATGAATGCACTATTTATGATTGTTGCAGCGATTTTATTGCTTGGGCCTCTGATCGCAATTCATGAGTTTGGTCACTATTGGGTTGCACGCAAGCTTGGTGTAAAAGTTTTAGTTTATTCGATTGGTTTTGGTCCAACTTTACTGAAATGGCAATCTAAAAAATCTGGTATTCAATATCAGCTTTCTGCGTTGCCTTTAGGTGGTTACGTCAAGATGTTGGATGAGCGTGAGGGAAATGTCGCAGAAAAAGACCTTCCTTATACATTCAATCGACAGCCACCGTGGAAGCGTATTGCAATTGTTGCTGCGGGTCCTTTAATTAATCTCATTTTTGCAGTTTTTTTATTTTGGATTTTGTTCCTACCTGCACAAGAACAGTTGAATACGCGTATTGGTAAAATCATGCCAAATACACCTGCCGCTCAGGTCGACCTACAGGTCGGTGATAAAGTTCTAGCTGTGGATGGTCAAACGACGCCGACATGGGAAAAATTAAACTTTGCTTTAATTAACCGTGTGGGTGAATCTGGTCAAGTGTCGGTGCTGGTTGAGCGAGACGGTACTGAAAAACAATTTAACTTGTCGATCCAAAACTTTCTCAAAGATCAAAGTCAATCACCTTTAGACGCATTGGGTTTCCTGCCTTATCGTCCAATGATCCCTGCTGTCGTGAAAGAACTAACTGCCGATGGCACTGCGATTCGCCAAGGGATGAAAGAAGGCGATCAAATTGTGGCAATTAATGATGTTGCCATGAAAGACTGGTTTGATGTGGTGAGTGTGGTTCAAAAATCACCTGAAAAGCTATTAAATATTGATGTGATGAGACAAGGTGAGCTGGTACATTTACAGATGATACCCCGTGGTCAGCGTGACAATATGGGCAATGTGACTGGTGTACTGGGAGTGAAAAGTGATGCAGGTCAAGTCACGATTCCGAATGATTATAAGCAAACCATTCAGTATTCACCTTTCCAGGCTTTTGGTGTCGCGGTTGATAAAACCGTACAGCTTTCAAGTATGATTTTTAACTCGATCGTCAAAATGGTACGTGGATTAATTGGGCTAGATAATTTGTCAGGACCAATTACCATTGCTAAAGTTGCAGGTCAAAGTGCAGAAATGGGATGGCAGACATTTATTTCCTTTATGGCACTGATGAGTGTGAGTTTGGGGATTTTGAACTTATTGCCGATTCCGATGCTTGATGGTGGACATCTGGTTTATTACTTTATCGAACTCATTCGTGGTAAACCTGTTTCCGAACAAATACAGATATTGGGTCTAAAAGTTGGTATGGTACTGCTCGGTAGCATGATGCTTTTGGCTTTATTTAACGACTTCATGCGTTTATAAAAAACGCAAATGGAATTTAACTTACTGGAAAATATATGGGCATGCGTCACACACATTTATTAATGCCTTTGGCACTGGTCAGTGCGATGGCAGTGGTACAACAAGCATACGCAGCAGATGAGTTTCTTGCACGAGATATACGAATTGATGGGCTAGTGCGTTTAACACCTGCAAGTATTTATTCGATGTTGCCAATAAATAGTGGTGATCGTGTCAATGATCCAATGATTGCTGAGGCTATTCGTAGTTTATATGCATCAGGTTTATTTGATGACATTAAAGTCTATAAAGAAAGCGATGTATTGGTGTTCAAAGTCGTCGAACGTCCAGTGATTTCCAAGTTGGAGTTTAAAGGAAATAAACTTATTCCAAAAGAAGCTTTGGAACAAGGCTTGAAGAAGATGGGAATCGCTGAGGGCGAAGTGTTCAAGAAGTCTGCGCTACAGATCATTGAAACTGAACTTGAACAACAGTATACCCAGCAAGGTCGTTATGATGCTGATGTGACAGTAGAAACAGTTGCACGACCAAACAACCGTGTTGAGTTGTTATTGAACTTCAACGAAGGAACAGCAGCTAAAGTATTCGATATTAATATCATTGGTAATACTGTATTTAGTGACAGTGATATCAAGCAAGCTTTCGCAGTAAAAGAAAGTGGCTGGGCTTCTGTTGTAACTCGTAATGACCGCTATGCACGTGAAAAAATGGCAGCAAGCTTAGAAGCTTTACGTGCGTTATATCTCAACAAAGGTTATATCAATTTTAATATTATTAATTCACAACTGAATATCAGTGAAGATAAAAAGAATATCTTTATCGAAGTTTCTGTTGATGAAGGTAGTCAATTTAAGTTTGGCGAGACCAAATTCTTAGGTGATGCACTTTATAAGCCTGAAGAACTAAAAGCACTAAAACTATATAAAGATGGCGAAACCTATTCACAAGAAAGAGTGAATGCCGTTAAGCAACTATTACTGAGAAAGTATGGTAATGCTGGTTATTACTACGCTGAGGTGAATGTCGTACCTGAGATTAATAACCAAACTGGATTGGTGAATCTCAATTACTATATCAATCCGGGGCAACAAGTTACGGTACGTCGTGTGAACTTCACAGGTAATAATAAGACTGCTGATGAGGTTTTACGTCGTGAAATGCGCCAAATGGAAGGTGCGTTAGCAAGTAACGAAAAAATTGATTTATCAAAAATTCGTTTAGAGCGTACAGGCTTCTTTAAAACCGTTGATGTTAAGCCTGTTCGTGTACCAAACACACCTGACCAAGTTGATTTAAATGTCGCTGTTGAAGAGCAACATTCAGGAACTACAACTTTGGCAGTTGGTTACTCTCAAAATGGTGGTGTGACTTTCCAAGCAGGTTTAAGTCAAACTAACTTTATGGGGACAGGTAACCGTGTTGCAGTCGATCTATCTCGCTCAGAAACACAAGATTATTACAACCTAAGTGTGACCGACCCATATTTCACGATTGATGGTGTGAGTCGTGGTTATAATGTTTACTATCGTAAAACCAAGCTAAATAAAGACTTTAACGTCAATAACTACGTGACTGACAGTTTGGGCGGTAGTCTAAGTTTTGGTTATCCGATTGATGAAAACCAAAGTTTAAGTGCATCGGTGGGTATTGATAAGACTAAAGTCAGAACGGGACCAAACGTATCTACTTACATCCGTGACTATTTATTAGCAAATGGTGGTAAAAAGACAGGTTCAAGCTCATTTTGTGAGGGCTCTTACAAGTCGCAAAAAGAAATTGATATTGAAAAAGGCGATCCACCACCATCTGATCCCCCAGAAGGATATGATTTACCTACACATTGTGTAGATGACAAGTTCGATGCTTTGAAGTTGAAAGAGTACGGCAATCAGTTTGAAGGTGAATTTTTAACTTATACACTTAATTTGGGCTGGTCATATAATACGCTGAACCGACCAGTTTTCCCAACATCAGGTATGTCGCATCGTGTTGGCCTAGAAGTGGGTCTTCCAGGTAGTGATGTTGACTATCAAAAACTAACTTATGATGCGCAAGCATTTAAATCATTACCAAAAGGTTTTGTACTTCGAGGTTATGGTAAGTTAGGTTTTGGTAATGATCTACCATTCTACAAGAATTTCTATGCAGGTGGTTATGGCTCAGTTCGTGGCTATGACAACAGCTCTTTGGGTCCAAAATATCCAAGTGTTATTTTCCAAGAAACAGGTAGAAATGACCCAGATCCTGAAGAAGTCGGTGGTAATGCACTAGTCCAGTTTGGTACTGAACTCGCCTTACCTGTGCCATTCAAAGGGGATTGGGCACGTCAAGTCAGACCTGTACTGTTTGCTGAAGGTGCACAAGTATTTGATACGAAATGTGATGTGCCTAAAGGTAACATTTCAGTAAATGGTAGCAATGTCGATATAAAACAATACTGTAAAGACAACTACAATTTTGATGCTGGAAATATGCGCTACAGTGTTGGTGCAGGCTTTACATGGATCACTATGATTGGACCGTTATCGCTGAGTTATGCTTACCCGCTTAATGACAAGAAGGGTGATGACACTAAATCAATCCAATTTGAAATTGGTCGTACATTCTAAGTACGACCTTGTTTAATTTTTGAAAAATATACAAAGGATGGAATCATGAAAACATTAACCGCTGTCATGTTCGGTTTAGGTTTAACGATATCTGCGATGAGTAATGCAGCAAGTATTGCTGTCGTCGATTTAGCAAAAGTTGTTGAAAGTAGTACCTATTTGAAACAGCAGAACGCCAGTCTCGGTCAATCGGTAAAACCGACATCGACCAAATTGGAACAGTTAGGCAAAGAAATCGAGAGTTTGCAACAAAGAGCGCAATCTGCAAATCAAGCTGATTTACAAAAACTTTCTGCACAATATCAGGCAAAAGTAAATGAGTTCAATACAACTCAACAAGGTTTACAGACTAAAGTTCAGTCAAGTTTGCAAACCATGAATACGACTTTTGAAAATCGTGTTAAGCAAGCAGCCGAACAACTGCGTAAAGAAAACAATTTAGACTTTATTATGAATAAAAATTCTACGATTGCCTCTGACGCTAAGTATGATTTAACTGATAAAATGATTCAAAAGGTTAATGCAATGAAATAATCAATGAATAGAAGTCGTTATCGTTTAGAAGAACTTGCTCACCTTGTAAAAGGTGAGTTTTTTGGTGAAAAAGACTTTCAAATTTCCAATTTGGCAAGTTTAGAGCTGGCTCAGAACCAGCATATTAGTTTTGTGAATGGTGAAAAATATCTAGCCCAAGCAGAAGCAAGTCATGCTGGTGTTTATATCGTCACGGAAACATTGAAGCAGCAACTTCCACAAAAGAAAAATTTTATCGTTGTTGATAACCCTTATTTAGCATTTGCAGTTCTCACGCATCTATTCGAAGCAAAAATCCTCCAACGTGGTATTGAAAGCACGGCTCAAATTCATCCCTCAGCAATCATTGCCGATGATGTTTATATTGGACATTATGTGATCATTGGCGAAAACTGTGTGGTTGGAGCAAATACAATTATTCAAGCCCATTCATTTATTGATGACGGTGTTGAGATCGGAAAAGATTGCTTTATTGATGCTCATGTCACCATTACGGGACAAGCGACATTAAAAGATCGTGTTCGGATCCATGCAAATACTGCGATCGGGACAGAAGGCTTTGGTTTTGCACCTTATGAAGGGAAATGGCATCGAATTGCTCAACTTGGTTCAGTTCAGATCGGTAATGACGTGCGTATTGGCTCAAATTGTAGTATTGATCGAGGTGCTTTGGATGACACGATTTTGAAAGATGGTGTCATTATTGATAACCTTGTGCAAATCGCTCACAATGTACATATTGGTGAAAATACAGCAATTGCCGCGAAATGTGGAATCGCTGGCAGTACGAAAATTGGCAAAAACTGTATTCTAGGTGGAGCCTGTGGGGTGGTTGGGCATCTTGAAATCACGGATAATGTGACACTTACAGCAATGTCAATGGTCACAAAAAATATTTATGAAGCTGGAACGTATTCTTCTGGTGTTGGACTTTTTGAAAATAGTCATTGGAAAAAGACCATTGTGCGCTTAAGACAATTAGCAGATGTGCCATTGACCCAAATCACGAAAAGACTCGATCATATGCAAGCTCAATTAGAGTCCCTTGAATCAACCCTTAAGTTACGTAAATAATTTATTATGACCGAATCTACATTACCAACATTTACAATGCCTGAATTGCCAATGGATATTTTGACCATTCGCGAATATTTACCTCATCGCTATCCTTTTTTATTAGTTGATCGTGTGACTGAAGTGACTGAAAACAGCATTGTCGGTTATAAGAATGTGTCTATTAATGAAGAGTTTCTTCAAGGACATTTTCCCACTTATCCGATTATGCCTGGTGTATTGATCATTGAAGCTTTAGCACAGGTCTCTGGTATATTAGGTTTTGTATTAACAAATCAAAAGCCAAAAGCGGGTTCGTTGTTCTTATTTGCTGGTGCAGAAAAAATAAGATTTAAGAAACAGGTTGTTGCCGGTGACCAGCTTATCTTAAAATCTGAACTTGTTATGCAAAAACGCGGCATTTACAAGTACAATTGTACTGCAAGCGTTGACGGTATTATCGCTGCAACGGCAGAGATTATTATTTCACACCAAAAAATTGAGCAGGCATGAGTAGTCAAAATTTAATACATCCTACAGCTATTATCGATCCATCTGCAGTAATCGCATCAGATGTGCAGATTGGACCGTATTGTATTGTAGGCCCAAATGTAAGTATTGACACGGGGACAAAATTACACTCACATGTAGTGATTGGTGGTTTTACGCGGATTGGTAAAAATAATGATATTTTCCAATTCTCTAGTGTTGGGGAAATTTGCCAAGATTTGAAATATCAAGGTGAAGAAACGTGGTTGGAAATTGGCGACCACAATATTATCCGTGAGCATTGTACCTTGCATAGAGGTACAGTTCAGGATAAAGGCATTACCAAGATTGGTAGTCATAACCTATTTATGGTGAATACCCATATCGCACATGATTGTGTGATTGGGAATCACAATATTTTTGCCAATAATGTCGGCGTTGCAGGCCATGTACATGTTGGTGATCATATTATTGTCGGTGGTAATGCTGGTATTCATCAATTTTGCCGTATTGATTCATATAGTATGATTGGTGGTGCTGCATTGATTCTCAAAGATGTTCCTGCCTATGTGATGGCATCAGGAAACCCAGCGCATGCATATGGTATGAACATTGAAGGTATGCGACGTAAAGGCTGGTCAAGAGATACCATTCAAGGCTTAAGAGCTGCCTATAAACTGATTTATAAGTCTGGCCTCACCTCTGAGCAGGCTATTGAACAGATTCGTAATGAAGTACTGGTGAATACACCAGAAGCGCAACTATTTATTGACTCTTTAGAAAAATCAACGCGCGGTATTGTGCGTTAATTGATTCAGTGCGGTTAATAGATAAGAAAAAAGACACTGAGGTGTCTTTTTTGCATTTTAGTCGTCGTCCTCAATGAATTGTTGTCGATATTGTTTAGGTGATACTTCAAAGGTTCTTTTAAACGCTTGGCTAAAGGCAGTTTCCGATGAATATCCGACTTTATTTGCAATTTGTTGAATCGAATAACTGCTTTTTCGTAGATATTGGCTGGCTAAACGCATCCGATGTTGTTGTAAATAGGCTAGCGGTGATTCGCCGATAACTTCATGGAATAAACTGGCAAACTTTGAGCGTGACATACAGCATTGTTCTGCCAATAATTCGACGGTCCAAGCATCTTCGGGATGGTTGTGAATAGCAGCTAAGCTATTACTGAGTTCAGGATGGTTGAGTGCACTGAGCCAGCCGTGTTGAGTTGATATTTGTTGGATATGATCACGTATACATTTGATCAATAAAATATTCACCAAGTGGTCAATGATAATGTCTCGACCTGCCTGAATATTCTGAGTTTCCAATGCTAGGAAATGCAATCCTATTTGTAACCATTCAGGTGCGGTCGCATCTCCTTGTTGCAGATGAATCAATAACGGAAGTGCTTGAACAAAAGGGCGCGCCATGATGGTATCAATTTGGCAACGGATCGTTAAAATTAGATTTTTATTCGAAGATTCTGTACCAAACTCTAAGGCATCTTCTTTGTGACCATCGAAGAATTTTGAAATATCAATCGCATCAACGAGCTTGGTAATCGCATTGTCTGCACCAATATGCGCTTTCCCAGAAGGAATAATCACAATTTCGCCAGCATGAGCAGTCAAACTGTTCTGAGCATCAATTTGAATATAAACCGAACCAACCAAAACAATATGCACAATCAAAGCGCTTTGATCTTGGCAAAAAAAACTCCATTCTCCCTGAGTTTTCAAGTAGATATATTCAGTGTGGTTTAAATGAATATCAGCAAAAATTTTACTTAGGGCATCCATATGATTTTTACATGATGTAGTTATTCTTAAATTATAGAGTGCTATGGAGATAACTCAATATCTGTTTATGTGCTTAAAGGACAAAAACAGGGGGGAAAATGCCAAAGACGCTGAAATAGGTTTTTTGGACGCTTGCAACTGTAATCTGCTACATTTTCCTAGAAAATATAAGTATATAGAAAAGATATGGAAAAGATGATGAATGCGCCAGTAAATGTTGAGCATGAACTTACGCCAGTAAGCATTCCAAAATCAAAAATGGAGTTGGACCGTAAACGTTATTTATGGGCAATTAGTCCAGCTTTACCTGTAATCGGTATTGGTATTTTAGCTGGTTACCAATTTGCACCTCGTCCATTGAAGAAAATCTTTGCATTGGGTGGGCCGATTGTTTTACATATTGTCATTCCAACAATTGATACAATCATTGGTAAAGATGCCAATAATCCATCTGAAGAAGATATTAAGCTTTTAGAGAAAGATCCATACTATTCGCGTTTAGTCAAAAGCTTTATTCCGTTACAGTATGCAGCGAATTTTTATGCATGTTATTTAACAAGTCGAAAAGAAACATCATTCATTGATAAAATTTTCCTTGGTATTTCAATGGGTGCGATTAATGGTATTGCGATTAATACCGCACATGAACTCAGCCATAAACATGATCGCATTGACCATATTTTGTCACATTTGGCACTTGTTCCAACAGGGTACAATCATTTCCGTATAGAACATCCTTATGGCCACCATAAACGTGCGGCGACACCAGAAGATCCAGCATCTTCACAAATGGGTGAGACATTTTATGAGTTTTGGCCACGTACAGTCTTCGGTTCTTTTAAGTCAGCAATCGAGATCGAGACCAATCGTTTAAAACGTAAGGGCTTAGAATTCTGGTCTAAAGATAATGAATTACTTCAAGGTTGGGGAATGAGTGCAGCATTCCACGGCTCGATGATTGGTTTATTTGGTAAGGGGGTAATTCCTTATTTAGCAACTCAGGCATTCTATGGCATTACTTTGTTCGAGATTATTAATTATATCGAACACTATGGTTTGAAGCGTCAGAAAAATGCAGATGGGAAATATCAACGCACGATGCCAGAACATAGCTGGAACAATAATAATATTGTGACCAATTTGTTCTTGTATCAGTTACAGCGTCACTCAGACCATCATGCTTATCCAACTCGTCCATTCCAAGCATTACGTCATTTTGATGAAGCACCAGAGTTGCCAAGTGGCTATGCAAGCATGTTACTTCCTGCGTTGATTCCACCACTATGGTTCAAAATGATGGATAAGCGTGTATTTGATCATTACAAAGGTGATTTAAATAAAGCCAATATCTATCCAAAACGTCGTGCTAAAATTTTGAAAAAATTTGGTGTGGCTGACCAGTCTTTAGAACAAGCATCCATTGAAGTTGCTGTTACAGACTAATTTTTAAGCTTCCAAAACAAAAAACACTGATCAGCAATGATCGGTGTTTTTTTATTTTCTTGTATTAAAAAAATAAAAAAGGGCTGTTTTCAGATCCTGTTGCTGTATACCTATCCATAACGTAAAACTAAAAAATCCTGATATTAAGAGGCTGAAATGACAAAACATTATGATTATATTGTGATCGGTGGCGGTAGTGGTGGTATTGCATCGGTGAATCGAGCAGCGATGTACGGTAAAAAATGCGCCTTAATTGAAAGGAGCGAAATCGGTGGAACTTGTGTCAATGTTGGTTGCGTACCTAAAAAAGTCATGTGGTATGCAGCGCAAGTCGCTGAAACCATCCAAAAATACGGGCCTGATTATGGCTTCAATAGCAAACTAGAGTCATTTGATTGGCAGATCTTAATTAAGAATAGACAAGCTTATATTGAGCGGATTCATCAGTCTTATCAAAATAGCCTAAGTAATAATAACGTTGATATAATTCATGGCGCTGCAACTTTTATTGATAAAAATACCATTGAAGTCAATGCTGAACGCTACACAGCAGAACATATTTTAATTGCAACAGGAACACAGCCTGCCTTACCTCAGCTTGATGGCGTTGAATATGGCATCGATTCAAATGGTTTTTTTGAGTTAACAGCTTTGCCTAAAAGAACAGCCGTTGTAGGTTCTGGCTATATCGCAGTTGAGCTTGCTGGTGTGCTGAATGCCTTAGGCTCAAAGGTGGAATTGTTTATTCGTAAGGATTTACCTGTACGTCGTTTTGACCGATTCATCAGTGAAACTTTGCTTGAGGTGATGCAAACAGATGGAATCATGGTACATACGCAGGCAGTGCCTAAGCGTGTCACAAAGAATCAAGATGGTTCTGTTATTTTACATCTGGAAAATGAAGAACAACATACTGTCGATTGTCTGATTTGGGCAACAGGGCGTAAACCAGATACATCAAATTTAAATCTAGATAAAGCCAATATTCAGCTCGATGAAAGGGGCTATATCAAAGTCGATAAATTTCAAAATACGACTCAAGTTGGTATCTATGCAGTTGGAGATATTACTGGGAAAATGGAATTAACACCTGTTGCTGTAGCGGCTGGTCGTCGCTTATCCGAAAGACTGTTTAATAATAAACCTAATGAATATTTGGATTATGACAATATTCCAACCGTGGTGTTTAGTCATCCACCGATTGGCACAGTTGGGATCACTGAAGCTGAAGCAATTGAAAAATACGGTAAACAATCAGTGAAAGTTTATAGCTCATCTTTTACTGCGATGTTTAGTGCGATTACCCAGCATCGGCAGCCAACAAAAATGAAGTTGGTCTGTGTTGGCAAAGAAGAAAAAATTGTGGGAATTCATGGCATAGGTTTTGGGATGGATGAAATTTTGCAAGGTTTTGCGGTTGCATTGAAAATGGGTGCGACTAAACAGGACTTTGACAATACCGTGGCAATTCACCCGACCTCTGCTGAAGAGTTTGTGACGATGAGATAAATCAGCTTTTCATTTATCAAAATTAAAAAAAGGACGTTATAGCAACGTCCTTTTAATTCTGTACTTTCACAGACAGAAATTATTTCAACTCGCTCGAAGATTTACCTAACTCACGACGAGCAATAATGAGTTGCTGAATTTGTTGCGTACCTTCAAAAATATCAAGAATTTTTGAATCGCGTGCCCATTTTTCTAATAACTCATCTTCACCATAACCAAGGCTTGCAGCCAGTTCGACACATTTTAGGGTGATTTCATTGCCCACACGTCCAGCTTTTGCTTTGGCGATCGAGGCTTCTTTGGAGTTTGGTTTCTTGTTATCCGCCATCCATGTTGCTTTGATCATTAGCAAACGTGCAGCTTCCCACTCAGCTTCCATGCGATAAATTTGGGCAGCTAAGTTTGAAGTTTGGAGATAGGGTGTTTTATAGTCAGGATCAAGTTGATCTTTGAATATTTCTTTAATTCGCTCTAATGAAGCTTTAGCGCAACCAATCGCCATTGCAGCGACTAGCGGTCGAGTATTGTCAAAGGTTTCCATCACGCCTGCAAAACCTTTTGCGATATCAATTTCAGGATTGCCCAGTAAATTGGCAGCAGGAACACGACAGTCGATGAAACTAATTACTGCGGTATCCGATGCTTTGATCCCCAACTTATGCTCTAGACGCTCTACCTTCATTCCTGTAGTACCTTTTGGTACAACAAAGGATTTAATCGCAGCGCGACCAAGTTTTTTGTCTAAAGTTGCCCAAACGACAACCGAGTCAGCACGTTCACCAGAGGTAACGAAGATTTTCTCACCATTGAGGATATAGTCATCGCCATCTTTAGTCGCTGTGGTACGAATAGCAGCAGAGTCGGATCCACAACCCGGCTCCGTAATGGCCATCGCTGCCCAAGTATTTTTGAAGCGTTCAAGTTGTTCATCATTGGCGACCGCAGCGATGGCGGAGTTACCTAAACCTTGGCGTGGCATACTGAGCAATAAACCTGTATCGCCATAGCACATCTCAATGATACCAAGTGCAGTCGACATATTATTGCCATTTTTATTTCCTGTTTCAGCGGCACCACGTTGTCCAACAGCCGCGCCCGCATTGATGCCTTCACCACCTTCATTCATACCATCGACCAAAGAGGCTAGCATATCCAACTCTTTTGGATAGGCGTGTTCAGCTTTATCATACTTGCGAGAAATCGGGCGCAATACATTCAACGCGACTTCATGTGCTTGATCGACCATCATTTTGAATTTTTTAGGATTTTGTAAGTTCATCGTATTATCCTCAGGTGATCAGTTAAGCATGTAAGCCAGAATGTAAAATTGCAGTTGCGCGTAAGTCTCGATACCAACGTTCAACAGGATGCTCTTTGGTAAAACCGTGCCCGCCTAGAATTTGTACGCCATCTGTACCGATTTTCATTGATTTTTCAGCACAGAGTAAACGAGCTAAATATGCTTCACGATGGAAGGGTTGTCCAGCTTCTGCCAAACTCGCTGCGTTTAGCACCAACATACGCATGGCATCAATTTCAATCGCCATATCGGCAATGATAAATGCAACACTTTGACGATGAGAGATTGGCTCACCAAATGCGGTACGTTCATTGGCATATTTGATACAGTATGCTTTGATCGCTTCACATGTACCAACCGCCATTGCACACCACATGAGATTGCCCAGGTCGACAAATGCAGTGTAGTCAAAATCTGCATCACCTAAAGGTAAAGCAGGGGTGTTATTAAATCGTAATGTTGCGGTTTCGGCTGCTTTTAATCCCATAGCTGGATTGGCTTTAATCGAAATACTGTCATCGCACTGCACGACAAAGATATTTGCTTCTCCATCGAACTCGGCACTCACCAAGAAAACATCGGCAGTATCACCAAGCACAACTAAAGTTTTTTCACCATTAATGAGGATTTGACCATTTGATTCTGTCGCTGTGGTTTTCAATTGGAATGGATTAAATGCAGGTGTTGCTTCTTGAACTGCAAAAGTTGCGGTCACGTCAGTATCTTCAGCAAAGCACGGGAGATACATCGACTGGACTTGAGTTGAACCCCAACGGGTAATGGCATTAATGACGCTGAATGTACTCAGTAAGCCTGCAGTTAAACTAAAATCACCCTTTGCTAAGCTTTCTGCAATGAGAATATTGCTGACGATATTTTGTTCGGCTGCAACACCGCCTAATGCTTCAGGTAGAGCGTAGTAGTTTAAGCCTAAGTCTACTAAATGTTGCCAGAGTTGTTCTGGAAACTGTGCATTGTGATCGGCATCATGAGCAAGTGTATACAACACTTCTTGTGCAAATTGTGACATTGCATCCGCAGTCATTTGCTGTTCTTCAGTTAAACTGAGATCAAATAAATTTTTGTTAATTTGATTGGGTAAACGTTGTTTATCAATAGGTTGTGCTTTAAAGGCTTTCTGCGTTTTTGTAAGTACTTTAAAACCAGTTTTTGAACCTTGATATAATGATTTTTCTACAAATTTTCGTAATTTGAGTTGATCAAGCACATCGCTTCCTGCAAGTTTTGTGATCAAAGATAGCCCAATACCTTGAGCTTTATTCATCATATTCGACATGTTTTTATCCTAGAGGATGGTTGTGATTTTATGCTGACATGTTCTAGAGCGAAAGACTATGTCTTCTTTGACCTGCTGATTGGATATAGATAAAGGGTGATTTGCATGATGGTTTTATTTTATCTATTTGTTTTTAAATAAGTAAATAAAAATACTAAAAAATTAATCTAAAAAAAATTGACCAAACTGACAAATCAGATTGGTCAAAGTGACTTTTATGAGGATGAGTTACGCAAACTGACGAATCATTTTACGTACATTGGTTTTTGCTTCAATCACAGTCATAAATGTATAAGCACCAATAAACTTACGGCTAATAAACATAAATTCTTTTGGTGGCACCGAGAAATAACGTGAAGCCATGGATTGTGCTGCTTGTTGCATAACGCGGCTATGAAGCTGACTTTTTTTCCAATCATAACGATCTTGATCATCCATAATGCCTGCTGGCATATTTGGATTGTTACTTGGACAGCTAAATGCTTCAGTTGCAACCAAAAACACATCTGCCATACCCGGTTTAATGCTTTCAGGCATCGCATCAAAAAACTCATAACCTGTCATGGCTTTTACCATTGCAGCTTTATCATGCTCATAACCGGCTTGAATCAAGTTACGTGCCACAGAGAGTAAATTGTCATCAAATTTGCGAATTGCACCAAAATCAAGTAAAACGATTTTATCCCTTACATCATCGCCATTGCCTAGACGAACCAAATAATTACCAAAGTTTGGATCGGTCTGCATTTCACCCCATTCAAACAGTTCACGTACAGCAATTTCTAAAGAAGCTTCGCCCAATTGGTTTCTACGTTCTTGAGGTAGAGAGAGCATAACAGGGCTGTTAATCGGCACACCACGCTCGAAGGTCATACAGAGCACTTTTTCAGCACAGAACTCATTTACAATTTGAGGAACGATATAGCGAGGATCTTCTTTTAAACGTGCGGCAAAGCGGCGAGTTGTGGCTGCTTCGATGCCGTAATCCACTTCACGATGCATCATTTCACGAACTTCATCAAACCATTGATCAAATTCACGTGTTTGCGGCACCATGCGAGTGAGTTTCAACATGTTTTTGAACAGATTCATATCTGAGTCAATCGCTTCAGCAACACCTGGATATTGAATCTTTAAAACCAATTCTAAACCATCGGATTTACGTGTAGCGCGATGTACTTGTGCCAGTGAAGCTGTTCCGATCGGCTCATGATCAATGGTCAAGTCGTCTAATCTCGAACCTAATTGTGCTTGCAAATGTACTTTGATCGCAGGCCAAGCTAACGCTACAGTTTGATTGTTGAGCGTATTTAATGCTTGTGTGATTTCTTCAGGTAAAAAATGTTCGCCATATAAAGCCATCATTTGTCCAATCTTGACGATCGACCCTTTGAGCTTACCGATTTCTGCGACGAGGTAATTGGCTTGATCACTCATGGCTTTTTTACGTTTTTTTTCTTTTTCTTCCTCATTGGAAAACATAGAAGTCGCGTTAGCTGTTGCCCAACGTGTGCCAGCGAGTAAAGAAGCTTTTGCGATCGATAAGCGACGATCCACAGACGAGGTTTTCAGGTTCTTAAGCTTATCGTTCTGATCGGACATGAAAGAAAAATCCTATGCTGAAATCGAAGGGAGTGAAGCCGAGAGCTAAATTGTAGTGGATATTACAGCTTTTAAACGTATTAAAATAGTTCAATCGTTTGAATTATCAGTCTAAATTCGTGAAACAGATCAATGGTTCAAAATAGCCTAAGTAATTTGCTAACCTTTTGAATCACATTGATATACAAATGTCCTAAATTTTAAACTGAATCTTCAATGTTGATTTCTGCATCAGAGCTTCACGATTTGAATGAATATGCTTAATCAACATTTGTTTTACAAAGTTGTGATGGAAACCAAGCGCATGCGCTTTAACGATAATGATGCTAGGCAAGGTGAAAAAGAAGTACTTAGTGTCTTCTAACGTTGCATTCTGAAAAATACCTTCTTCAATTAAAGTATCTTTTAGAAATTGCTTTTCAGCTTGTACAGCAGTGGATGATTCATCTTCCCAGTAATTATGGCGCATTGCCATTAAATTGTTATGTTTGTAGCTCATGAGTTGCTGTACCGAATCATTTACATTTAAGAAATATATGAGGATGACATGCAATTTATCAAGAATAGTTTTATGTCTAAAATAGCCTAAGTAAATTTAATCTTGTTTATTAGAATGCTACACTATTAACACTTTTAAAAATCAAATGAAGAACATAGATCTACTATGACACCAGCATGTAAGTTATTGGAAAAAAATAAAATAGCATTTTCAGTTCACGAGTATGAGCATGATGCTAATGCCAAAAGTTTTGGTTTAGAAGCAGCCGAAAAGTTAAATTTGAATGTGGAAGAAGTGTTTAAAACACTCATGGTAACAGATGGGAAAAATTATTTTGTGGCGGTATTGCCTGTAAATCATCAATTGAACCTCAAAAAAGTTGCTGCCGCAGTGGGCTGTAAAAAGCTACAAATGGCAAATCCAAAAGATGCTGAACGTTTAACTGGTTATTTGGTTGGAGGAATTAGCCCATTAGGGCAGAAGAAACGATTAAAAACAGTGATTGATGCAACGGCGAAAGCTTTTAACAAGATATATGTAAGTGGTGGGAAGAGAGGATTGGACATAGGGCTTGCTCCGCACGACTTAGCACAAATACTTAGCGCTGCTTTTTTTGATGTTTTGGATGTTTAATATGTGAAAAGTATATTAATTCGGCATATTTTCAAATTTTTTTATATCTATAAAAACAATTGATGTTTGAGGATTGATCATATTATCTAATAATAACGATTGTTCTTCTTTGTATCTTTTTAAAGCATTTTTCTCTTAAAAACATTTTAAATCAACAGATTAAGAATAATTCTTTATTTTAATTATTAAATTGAAATTATAAATGATAATTATTATCATTAATATAATCTTAACCATAAAACTTTATGCTAAGGTTTGTTTAGAGCTCAAAACATTTCGAAAAAAAATTTACTCTCTTCATAAGAGGATACCGACAGATGCAATCACTTGCTAATCGGTTGGCGATACAACATTTCGTCAACGCATATACGCAAGAAACTGGCAAAGGTCACTTGCTAAATCAAAATCAGCAAAATTCGCAACAACTAGCGTTTAGCCAAGGTTTGACGCTGTTATCGTTACCGATACATTCGATACATGCACAATGTTATTTCCCTTTATCTTATGTCAGTCGAGTCGGACGACATCGTTTAGCCGATCTTCCACAGATTATTATTCATGGACAAATTAAAACCTTAAGCCCAGTCTCGATCGTGGGGCTTTTACTTGAAGAGCTGGTTTTTGAATCGTCTATTCTCTTAGATGCCTCGTCTTTAGTCGAGAAATGGATTCAAAGTCGTGATGCGCTACAACAGTTTTTACAAAATCGTGAACATGAATTTGATGATTTAATAAAAGCAGGGCAAAGCTTTATTGAAACAGAGCAAGCTTTGATTTTGGGGCATAGTATGCATCCTGCGCCAAAAAGTAGAACGGGCTTTGTTCACGAGGATTGGCTGAAGTTTTCTCCTGAAAATAAAGGCCTGACGCAGATGTATTATTGGTTAGTTCATCAGGACTATATTGCGGAAGGTAGTGCAACAGATGAGCGTATTTCTAGTCAATTAAAAAAAGCGTTACAGTGGTATTTGTCTGAAGCGGATCTAAGTCTCCTAAGAACACACACGGAATATAAATTACTCCCTTTACATCCGTGGCAAGCACGTTATTTACAAAGCAAACCGTGGTTTGAACGTTTAAAGCAAACAGGGCAATTGCTTGATATTGGTTTGCGCGGCTGGCAATTTTCTCCTACGACATCGATTCGAACTTTAGCAAGTTTCAATGCACCGTGGATGCTTAAACCTTCACTTTCAGTGATGATCACCAATTCTATTCGTGTGAATTTAGCCAAAGAATGTCATCGTGGCGAACTTACACATCGTTTATGGCACAGCGAATTTGGTCAAAATATTCTAAAGCAGTGCCCAAGCTTGAAAGCAGTCAATGACCCAGCTTGGATTGCGTTGAAAATTGATGAAGAAGTGGTAAATGAAAGTATTTGTATCTTCAGAGACCAGCCATTTCATCCACAACAGCAAGTCACCTGTATTGCATCTTTATGTCAGGATCATCCGAGTAAACCGTTAAACCGATTTAATGCACTGTTTGCAAAAATAGCCAAAGCAAATCATGAAACAAATTATTCAGACATTGCCTTGGATTGGTTCAATCGTTTCCTTGAGGTTAGTTTGCAACCCTTGATGTATGTCTATCATCGTCATGGTATGGCATTTGAATCGCATCAACAAAATGTGTTACTTGAATTAGAGAACCATTTCCCAAAAACTTTGTGGTTACGTGACAATCAAGGTTTCTATTATATCGAAGAGTTTGCCACTGAAATTTTAGCAGCACTCCCTGAACTCAAAGAAAAAGCCTTTGCGGTAGGTCCTAAAGATTTTGTGGACGAACGCTTTAGTTATTATTTCTTTGGTAATACCTTATTTGGCATTATCAATGCGATTGGAGCAACAGGCTATATCAGTGAAGATATCCTGCTCGAGTATTTAAAAGTGTTCTTACAAGAGCAGTTGCTGAAATATCCAGAGAGCACTTTATTACAAGGTTTATTGTTCAATGACACCTTGCCATATAAGGGGAATTTACTGACGCGGTTGCATGAGCTAGATGAGTTAATTTCACCCGTCGAAAATCAATCTGTTTATGTACAACTGCCAAATCCGCTGTGTATCTCACAGAAGGATGTCAGTTATGCTTGATTTTATTGGAATAGGTTTAGGGCCATTTAATTTAAGTCTTGCTAGCTTGCTACAAAATAAAAGCGCATTAAATTATGTGTTTTTCGAGCAAAAGGCTCAGTTTGATTGGCATGCAGGAATGCAGTTACCCAATACGATATTGCAAGTGCCGTTTATGGCGGATTTGGTGTCAATGGTTGATCCAACCAACCCCTTTAGTTTCTTAAATTATCTACGTCATCAGCAACGTTTATATAAATTCTATTTTTTAGAGCAACCACATATCCCACGTTGTGAGTATAACCATTATTGCCGATGGGTTGCTGAGCAACTCGATTGTATCGAATATCAATCGCGGGTTTTAAAGATTGAGCCTCAAACAATTGGTTTTAAAGTGGTTGTGGAATCACAAGGTGTTCAGCAAAGTTATTTATGTCGTCATTTAGTAATCGGTAGCGGTAATGTGCCTTATTTACCTGAATGTTTGGCTAAAGTTCAGCAACAGCAACCTAAACAATGTCTGCATTCAGCTCAGTATATGACACACGCTGATGCGGATTTACACGGCGATATCGTGGTACTTGGTTCTGGACAGTCTGCGGCTGAGGTGTTTATTGATCTGTTTGATGAACAACAGGATAAATCACGTCATCAATTTGATTTGCATTGGTTTACGCGTTCTCAAGGTTTCTTCCCGATGGAATATGCACCATTAGGTTTAGAACACTTTAGTCCAGACTATGCACAGCATTTTTACGAATTGCCAGTAGAGCAAAAAGATCAGCAATTGCAGCAGCAGGCTTTGTTGTACAAGGGCATCAGCGCAAAAACGATTCGGGAAATTTATCAAAAGCTTTATCACCGCTCCATTGCAGGGCAGCGTTTACAAACGCATTTGCATAGCCAATGTGAGTTGAAAGACGCAGAAGTGTTGGATACGCAAAAAATTCGTTTGTATTTCCAACACCGTGCCACAGCACAGGCTTTCCATCTCGATTGTGATTTCTTGGTCGCAGCAACAGGCTATTTCACACCAGACTTTGAGTTTATGCAATTGCTGAAGCCATATATTGAATTTGACCATAAACAGCGCTGGAAAATCACTGAGGACTATCGTGTTGTTCATCATTTGAATGGCAATATTTTTGTTCAAAATCAGGAAATGCATAGTCATGGTGTTGGGACACCTGATTTAGGGCTTGGTGCATACCGCGCAGCAACAATTATCAATCAATTGCTTGGCGAGCAACTCTATGATCTTGGTCAGCAAGAGAAAACTTTCCAACATTTTAATCTCTCCCAAAACCCTAAAATTTGTTTAGCAGATGAAAACGTACGTTCAGATGATTGCCTCGGTGAAAAAGTGAGTAGCAAAAACCATTTGATTTTAAAGAAAACAGAACAGGGCGTGTTGATAGCACATTCAAGCAGCCGTTGTTCCAATAAACGTACTCAAACTACTTCTGCGCATCCAACGTATGAGAAACTGATATGAACTTTGCAACGTTAAAAATTAATCAGCAGCAATGGCGTGCCGCAGGACAGCGTCTTATTGAAATGGCAATTGCAGAGTTTCTCTATGAAGAAATTATTGAAGTGAACGCTTCAACTGCTGGACATTACCAGTTAGATCTAGGCGATCGTCACTATGAGTTTCAAGGTCATCCATATTTGCTTGGGCATTGGAAGATTTTGGAAGGTTCTGTACGTGATCTAAGTCATGATCAGGATCAACCTGCTTGGAATCTGCATGAATTTATTGTTGCTATGGCTGACAGCTCCAATGTAAAGCCATTTACCAAAGCGTATTTGATTAAAGAAATGAACAATACTTGGTTGGCTGAAGCGCATTTATTCGATGTAAATCGCTTGGCAAGCCATGCGGTTTTGACGGAACCACATTATAAAGTTGAAGGCATGTTACGTGGTCATCCTTGGTTGATTATGAGTAAAGGACGTATGGGTTTTGGTTATGATGATTATCTTTCATCAGCGCCAGAACTTTCACCTGAAATGAAAGTGCTCTGGTTAGCAGTCCATCGTGATTTAGCTGAATATCGCAGTACTCAAGAATGGAACGCATGTGATTTGTACCAACACGAATTTGATACAAATGAACTGCAACAGTTCCAAAGTATTCTACAAACGAAAAACCTAAACCCACAAGATTACTTTTTGATTCCAGTCCATGCTTGGCAATGGCATCAATGGCTTGTTCCAACTTATGCCAATGAAATCGTGGATCAGAAAATTATTGAGCTGAGCATCAGTCAAGATAGCTATGTGCCGATGCAGTCAATTCGCACGCTTTGCAATACATCAAACCTACAACGTCATTACATTAAGATGCCTGTCAGTATTTTTAATACGGCTGTTTATCGAGGATTGCCTTCAAAGCGTAATCTTGCTGCTCCAGCAGTGACGGCATGGTTAAAACAAATCCATCAACAGGATCAAGATCTACAGAAAACAGGTGTCATTTTTTTAGGTGAAGTTGCGACTTTAACCATACATCAGCCCTGTTTTGATCGAATAGAAGGTGCGCCTTATCAATTTAAAGAGTTATTTGGTTGCTTATGGCGCGAAAGTGTAGATCGCTATGTTGATCCATCTCAACAAGTGCTTTCTCAAGCTGCTTTATTACATCGAGATATTTCAGGGCAGTCCATTCTCAGTGTGTTGATTCAAGCTTCAGGTCTCAATCCGTTGCAATGGTTAGCGCAATTTGCACAAGTTTGTCTTAGCCCGTTGTTGCTTTGTTTGTACCGCTACGGTTTGGCATTCTCACCCCATGGGGAAAACACCATGCTGGTACATGAAAATGGTGTACCAAAAGCATTGATCTTAAAAGACTTTATTGATGATATTAATTTGGTCGATGAGGATTTCCCAGAGTTGGCTCAATTGCCATCTGAAGCTGATTTGTTATTACGTCATGAAGCCTCTGATTTGAGTCACTTTATTTTCACTGGTCTATTCATGGTGCATTACCGTTATATCTGTAATGTGTTCTTGCAAGATTATCCTGAATATTCAGAGCTGGATTTTTGGCAAACGATTTCTAATACGATTGTTGAATTTCACCATCAACATCCAGAACTGGCAGAGCGTGCTGAAAAGTTTGCCATGTTACGCCCAACCTACACCAAAATTTGTCTAAACCGTGTGCGTTTATTTACCACAAGTTATAACGATGAAGCAGAACGTCCTGTGCCTGTTTTCCTTGATCCAATCGCGAATCCTGTTAGTCCGAGCACCTTAGCTGACTGGTCAGTCCAGAATGTTAATACTAAGGCAGGCTAAGCATTTGTAAACAATTTTTGAATTTGAAGGTTTTGATATGAAAACAATCTCTAGACAACTTCCTGATTTTTTTGAATACTATGAGAATGGGACGCAATACTATTTAAGACAAGTCCAATATCCACAAGATATTCCTTTATTACACAAATGGATGCATGAACCACATGTGATCCCCCAATGGCAATTAAATAAGTCTGAATTAGAACTACAAGTTTATTTTGACAAGATGCTAGCGGATGATCATCACCGTTTACTCATTGTGGGTATTGATGGAAAAGATGTGGGTTATACCGAAATCTATGAAGGTAAACGGGATCGTTTAGGTCGTTATTATGAAGGTGATGATGATGATTTAGGTTGGCATTTGTTATTTGGCGATAAGTCTGTTTTTGGCAAAGGCTTTTTGCGTCCAACGATTCGTTTACTGAGTTTCTATATTTTTGAATATTCAAATGCTAAAAAAATCGTAGGAGAACCAGATCATACGGTTAAACCTTATGCAGCGGTAGTAGAAGAGCTTTGCTATGAAAGTCAACGTCTGATTCCGATGCCAGAGAAAACTGCCATGTTGTATTACTGCTATAGAGAAACGTTTTATCACAAGTTTGGGGAATATTACCAAGCTTCTCAACAACAGCTCGCTGAACAGCCAGCCAAATCCTTGAGTGTTACATGAGCTTATTGATCAATGAAAAGTCAATCAATGAGATGCACATCTTAGACATGCGCTTTGCGGCGCAAGTCTCAGTGGCAGAATTTGAACAATGGCTAGCACATATTCAGCACTATTTTGAACAAAAAAGAAATTTTGTGTTGATTATGCAGACCGATGTGAATACAGCATTTCCTGAAGAATATCGCGCGATACAGGGCAAGTGGTACAAACAATATAAACAAGATTTTTACCAGTATTGTTTGGGTTTTGCTCGTATTGCGCAGGACGAAGAGGATCGTATCCGATTAGATACACCTGCTTTGCATAAAGCATGGCACGTTCCATATTTTGTGAGTGTCGATAAAACTGATGCCATGCAATGGGCGATGCAGAGGTATTTATGAATCAGCAAAATACGCTCAATATTCAAAAAGTATCTGCATTAAGTTTATCTGTTGTTGTCGTGCTTTATTTAGCACATGCCTTACCATTGTACTTTTACAACGTTGCATTACCTGCGATTTTGCGTCATCAAGGTGTAGATTTACGCTGGATTGGGATGTTGTCGCTGCTCTATATTCCATGGGCATTTAAGTTCTTTTGGGCACCATTAATCGATCGTTTTTATTTTAAAGCACTTGGCAAACGTAAAACTTGGCTTCTATTTACGCAGATCGCATTGGTCTTGGGTGTGGTCGCTTTAGCACTCACGCAGTTCGATTATGGACTTGGTGTATTTGTCATCGTAGGGCTTTGGATTTCAACTTTTGCTGCAACCCAAGACATTGCGATTGATGGCTATACCGTCGAAACTTTTTCAGAATCTGAGTACCGCTTAGGGAGTATGGCGCAAAGCATTGGCGTTGCACTTGGCAGTATGGTGGGTGGTGCTGCGACCTTATGGCTTTATCAGCTTTACGGTTGGCAGACGGCACTGATGTCTCTTGCTGCAATGACTGCATTGACTATGCTTGCCATTTCTCAAATCAAAGAAAAATCAAGCACCGAGAAAATTGCAAAGCAACCACCGAGTCTGATCCGAGCTTTTAAACGCCCTGAAATGTTATGGGCTTTAGCATTGATCGTTTGCTATCGCATCGTTGAAGCACCAGCAATGGCAATGCTGAACCCAATGCTGATTGATCAAAAATGGTCACTGTCTGAAATTGGTGTCCTCATGTCAGTGATTGGAGCTGGTGTAGGGTTGTTAGCAGCCGTATCTGCTGCATTTCTTTTGAAAAAAATAGCAGCAACACAATTACTGATTTGGGCAGGTTGGGCACGAACTTTGATTTATGCCTTATTGGGAGTTGCTGTTTTACTCAGTTGGTTTGATCAATGGCAGAGATTACTTGGCGTATTTGTTGTTGTCATTCTTGCGATTCGTTATATCGCGATGACGGCGTTATATGCACATTTCATGCAGACCAGTTCCAAAGAGCAAGCTGGAACGGATTTTACCATTTTAGTTTGTTTTGAATTATTGGTTTATTTCATTGGTGGTGCGATGTCAGGTTTCTTAGCCAAAGCGTTTGGCTACGGAAACTTTTATTTAATTCTTGCCGCTACATCCATTTTGAGCGTTTTACTCAGTCAGGTTTTGATTTCCAAAGCAAAACAATCGAAACAACTTACCTAGGGGTTATTTATGAAAGTTCATACGCTTTCGACAACATTAACACTTTTGAGCTTGGCGGTGAGCGCTCAGCTTTATGCGCAAACAACTGAGATCGATACAACGATCCAAGCAAATGTTGCAACATCTACAGAAGTTCAAAAGCCAACACAGCTTGCACCGATTGTTGTGACCGCATCACGTTCAGCACAAAGTATTGCTGAGATTGCAGGGACTGTTCAATCAATCGAACAAAAACAAATTGGGCAACAAGCTGCTGCTGGACGAAAGTTGGCAGATATTCTAGCGCAGTTGGTTCCGTCACTCAGTCCTAGTAGTGGTACGACCACCAACTACGGTCAAACCATGCGTGGCCGTCAGGTGCTTGTCCTCATTGATGGTGTTGCACAAACGGGTTCTCGTGATGCTGCTCGTCAACTGAATAGTATCAGCCCAGATTCAATTGAAAAAATTGAGGTAGTTTCAGGTGCAAGTAGTATTTATGGTTCAGGTGCGACAGGCGGTATTATTAATATCATCACTAAAAAAGGCACTGATGGCGTAAACTTTGAAACAAAACTTGGGGTTACATCTGGCGATAATTTTAAAAAAGATGCACTTGCCTATGAAGCGTATCAATCAGTTGGATTTAATCAAGGGGATTGGAATGGCTTCTTAGGGGCGGGCTATACCAAACGTGGCGAAATCCAAGACAGTCATGGCAACCGCATTGGACCAGAGATTGCACAAACGGATCGCCAAGATACTGAAACGGTTGATGTAAATGGACGTCTAAGCTGGCAATTTGCCGATACTCAAAAAATAAGTTTGGGGGCGCAGTATTATGAAGACAAACAAGATTCGGAATATGGTCCTGATTATGGTCCAGGTTTTGCGGTTTTAAAAGGCAATCCACCGAGCTTAAAAGCAATCAAAGGCTTTGAAATCGATGATCAACCATTTACTAAACGTTATGCTGTCAATGCGCAATATCAAAATACAGATGTATTTGGTCAAGAGTTAAATATTGAAACGTATTATCGTAATGAAAAGGCTCGCTTTTTCCCAACAGTTCTAGCTAACTTTATTCCTGCTGGATATTATTTGGCTTACCAGTCGGAATCTGATATTGATGTCGCGGGTATTCGTGCTGCAATGACATCAAAATTGAATGTTGCTGATCGTGATCTAAAACTGACTTATGGTATTGATTATGATCATGAGAAAGATAAGCAAACGGCTGATTTGTATAGTTTTACTCATAATGGTCTGAAATATCAAAATACAGGGCGGAGTTATGATTTTGGCCCAGATGCAACCATTAAAAACTTAGGTGCATTTGTTCAAGGAAATTATGATTTAACGGATGCATTTAATGTTCAAGCGGGTTTACGTTACCAACGTATTGAAAGTGATACCAGTGCATTTCAACCCACCGTTGCAGCAATTCAAGGCGATATTACTGGACAGCCTGTAGGCACAGTCGCTGCGGGTTCTGTTAAGCACGACAAAACATTATTTAATTTAGGTGCTGTTTATAAGTTAAATGATCAGCAACAAGTGTTTGCAAACTTCTCACAAGGTTTTAGCTTACCTGATATTCAACGTGTATTACGTGATGTGTCAGCAGGTTATGTGGTTCGCTCTGGCAATGTTGACCCAATTACGGTCAATAGCTACGAACTGGGTTGGAGATTGCAAAATGACCATGGTGGAAATCTAGGATTAACAACGTTCTACAATACTTCTGATAAAGTCATCCAGTTTAAAGCTGATCGTTCTGTAACTGTTGCAGATACCGACCAACGTATTTATGGTCTTGAAGCGAATGCAAGCATGCCAGTATTGGATCAGTTTAGTGTCGGTGGGACATTATCTTATACTCGAGGTCAATTTAAAGATGCGAGCGGTTCTTGGCGAGAGCTGAATGCGTTTCAAATTTCCCCAATCAAAGGAACATTATTTGGTGAGTGGAATGATGACAAGGGCAATGGTCTAAGAGTTCAGATGCTAGCCGTGAAAGGTACTGATAAAGCATATGAAGATTCCCTCGTTGCCAAATATGATGAAAATGTTCGCCCGAATGCGGCAACTAAAATCAAGGGGTATGCAGTTATGGATGTGATTGCCAACGCAAAAGCTGGTCCTGGAACTGTAGGTTTTGGTGTTTATAATGTTTGGAATACAGACTATAAAACGGTATATAGCCAAGCGGCTGAAGCCGTTTATGGTCCAATCTCTAGCCTACCAGCTCAAGGTCGTACCTATGGTTTGAGCTATACACTCAAATATTAATCCAATCAAAAAGGCATCCTCACCCGATGCCTTTTCTTTTAATGAATACACATTATGCAGCAAAATTTTAAATTATTGGCTTGGGCAACTTTAGCCAACGGCACTTGTTTCTCAATGATTTTGCCTTTACTCGCACCATTAATTCGGGAGCTTGGCTTAACGGAGTTACAAGGTGGCATGATTGTTTCAGCAGGTGCGATTTGTATGGCAATTGCATCCATTCTGATCGCCAAAGGGAAACAAATACAGACGCCTTATCAATTAATGAATTATGGTTTCTGGGGCATGACCATTACTTGGGCTATATTTACAGCAATTCTTTATTTGGGAATACAACAGACATTACCTGTTTTGGTTATTTTTGCATTGTTAGTGATTAGTCGAGCCAGTACGGGTGGTTTTATGGCGATGCCACAAATTGGTCTACAAAGTTATGTGATGCAACATGTCATAGATGAGCAACAACGCAGTCAAAAAATGGCGATGTATGGCGCGATGAATAGTTTAGGTATGATCGTTGGCCCATTTCTGACCTCAGTGTTATTGTTCGGTGGAATTCTATTGCCGATGTGGGTTGCTGTCATTTTATTGGTGGTTTTTAGTTTAATTATTACGCTCTATTTTCAGAAAGACTCGGTGATGTCTGCTGTAACTGCTGAAAAACAACAAGATATAACACAAGCAGATTCTTTCTCACTGAAGCCAGCGCTGCCTTGGTTGATACTTGGGTTTAGTACATTCGTCGCGATCGTCACTTTGAATATGACTGCTGGATTCTATATTCAAGATCATTTTCAATTAACAACACAACAAAGTGCGATTTATTTTTCTCAATGTATGCTCATCGTTGGCTTTAGCTTGGTGGTTACGCAGGTCCTGATTGTAAAAGTAATGCGTTTGAAATTGATGGCATTGGTATTGTTGGGTACATTTAGCATGATGATTGGACTAATCCTATCGTTATATGCGGTGCATATTTGGATATTTCAAGCAAGCTATGTGTTCTATGGGGTTGGCGTGGCAAGCCTTTTACCTGCATTTACAACTGGGGCAGCCCAATCTGTTGCTCAATCAGCACAAGTCAAAATGGCAAGTTATTGTACAGCCACTCAAGCGATCGGCCTGATCGTAGCGCCGTTGTTGAGCACTTTTTTGTATCAATGGGGCATTCAATTACCATTTTATTCGCTCTTAATACTGATGATCGTTGTGGTGATTTATTTACTGGTTATATCATTTTCAAATCAGAAGACCTTACTCAGCAATAAAGTTAATCCCTAAATATTTTCAAAATGATCGCAATGGCTTCGATGTTTTTATTTGAGTCAGATAAATGCTAATGCTAATAATTCTTATTAAGTCTATAATGGCGCACTTTTTAAGCTTGTTTAGCGATTTAAAAGACTTTTTGGAGAAGTAAAGCATGAATAATGACATCGGGGCTGGGCAACAGAATCAAACAAATACAAAGCAGTTTTTATTTAAGATAACACCGTGTTGTCTCGCTGTTTTAGCCATGTTTGCCCAACAGGCATATGCAGAAACAGTATCTTCGAGTGCATCCGTAACAGCAGACGTTGATCAAAAGCCTACGACTCAGTTAGAAAAAATTGTGATCACAGCAACACGTACACCAAAAAATATTGCAGATATTGCGGGTACAGTTCAAACCATCGAAAAAAATCAAATTGAACAGCAAAGCGGTGCGGGTCGTAAACTGGCAGATGTGTTAGCTCAATTAGTGCCATCACTTGCTCCAAGTACTGGCACGACCACAAACTATGGGCAAACCATGCGTGGTCGTGATGTGATGATTTTAATTGATGGTGTATCACAAAATGGTTCACGTGATGTGGCTCGTCAGCTCAACAGCATTAGTCCGAGTATGATTGAACGTATTGAAGTGCTTTCAGGGGCAACCAGTATTTATGGTTCTGGTGCAACAGGCGGTATTATCAATATCATTACTAAACGTGCAGATGCATCTCAACCATTAAGCTTTGAAACGAAATTAGGGATTACATCATCAGATACGTTTCGTGGTGATGGTTTAGCTTATGAAGCGGGGCAATCAGTTGCATTTAGCAAAGATAATCTCAACGGCTTTTTAGGCGCGAATTTTACCAGCCGTGGTTCACAGTTCGATAGTCATGATAATCGTATTGCGATTGCACCAATGCAAACCAGCCGACAAGATACCGACACCATCGATGTAAATGGACGTATCAGCATTGACCTCACCGATACCCAATCCTTGAGTTTTGGTGCTCAGTATTATAAAGATAAGCAAGATAGTGCATATGGCCCTGATTATGGTAAAGACTATGTTTATGGTCGCGCACCTAACTCATATATAGGTAAAAAAGGCTTACAATTACCGACGCAGCCGTTTACTGAACGTTATGCCTTTAATACACAGTATCAAAATCAAAATGTATTGGGGCAAGTACTCAATCTTGAAGCTTATTATCGTAAAGAGGATGCACGTTTCTATCCAGTCTATACGGGCGCTGCAATGACCGAAGCAACTCAAAGCCAGTCTAACATTGATGTTGCAGGTTTTCGTTCCACCATGCAAAGTGATTTTAGCGTTGCAAATCGTGATCTGAAACTGACCTATGGTATCGATTATGATCATGAAAAAGATGATCAATATTATGATCACTTAGCTGTATCAAATACAGGACTTCACTTTAAACCAACGGGGAAGACTTCTGATGCTGGGCCTGATACAACCATTCAAAGTGTAGGGGGATTTTTACAAGCGGATTATGAACTTTCAGACCGACTAAATGTACAAGCTGGCACACGTTATCAATATATTAAAGCAAAAACCGAAGCGTATACTGCCAGAGGTGTTGATCAGCCAAGCGGTTCTGTAAGTGATGATACGGTTCTGTTTAATTTAGGAACAGTCTATAAGCTAACGGATGATCAACAAGTTTTTGCAAACTTTTCACAAGGTTTTAGTTTTCCTGATGTGCAACGCATGATGCGTGATGCATTTAACTTGACCACAACAGCAGATTTACAACCGATTCGTGTAAATAGCTATGAATTGGGTTGGCGTTTGAATGATGAACAAGGGCTAAATCTTGGAGTAACAGGTTTCTATAATACGTCGGATAAAGTGACCAAGTTTGAAAATAGAGTGGCAAGTATTGTTGATACCGATCAGCGTATTTATGGCGCTGAACTCACCGCAAGTTATCCATTTATGCAGGACTTTAAAGTTGGCGGTAGCTTGGGTTATACGCGTGGTCAATTTAAGGATAAAGTCGACAATAAATGGAAAGAATTAAATGCGATAAAAGTATCTCCAACAAAAGGTACAGTGTTTGCGGAATGGAATAACGATGAAGGTTTTGGTACTCGGGTACAGATGCTTGCGCTAAAAGGAACGAGTAAAGCATTTGAAGACGCTTCTCCAAGTGCAGCAGAAATCAAAGGTTACGCAACCATGGATGTTTTAACGCATTTTCCTGCATGGAAAGGCCGCGTAGATTTTGGTGTCTATAATGTTTGGAATAGAGACTATCGTACTGTCTACAGTCAGCAAGCTGAAAAGATATATGGGCTTGTCGAGAGCCTTCCAGCAGAAGGGCGTACTTATGGTTTGAGTTATACCTTTAACTATTAATTTAAGCTGATCGAAGGAATATCTGTATTTATTACAGGTATTTCTTTTTTTTTAGTAGCAGATATTTTTAGCTTTAAGGTCAGACGAATGAATCCATAATTTGCTCAATAAACGATCATATTTTTTCTAATAGAGCAAGTATTTTGCTTGGTTCTAACAAAATAAGATGAGAAAAGCACATTGTTGACTAATATTTAATCAATTTCATTTCATTTATTTACAGTCTGAATTATTGGCATCTTTATTGGTTACTCTAGATAGCGTAATAAATATTTTAGGAGTCAAAATGCTGATTTTTCATGATTATCCTGTTCATGGGGCAATTTTTGATATGGATGGAACAATGTTTGATACTGAGCGGTTACGGTTTCAAACATTGAAACAGGCATCTCAAGAACTCATCGGACAGGAATTTTCAGATGATTATCTCATGAACTGTTTAGGTTTGAGTGCAACAACGGCTGAGCAACTTGCTCAAAAATTTTATGGTGAGGATGTTCCTTATCAAGCAATTCGAAAGCGTGCGGATGAATTAGAATTAGAGTCTGTCCGACATCTCGGTGTACCGATTAAAAAGGGATTGGTTCAAGTTCTAGAGCGTTTAAGAAAGTCTGGTTTAAGGATGGCTGTTGCGACTTCAAGCCGTCGGGCAATCGCCGAAGAGTATTTAATTAATGCCAACGTGTATAAGTTTTTTGATGTATTGGTTTGTGGTGATGAAGTCGAAAAAGGCAAGCCACATCCCGAAATTTTCTTGAAAGCTGCGGAACAGTTAAATTTAGATACATCGACATGTTTAATGTTTGAAGATTCAGAAAATGGGATTCGCTCTGCATTTGATGCTAGTGGTATCACTATTCTGCTTAAAGATATCAAAGAACCAAACGATGATATGCTTTCAAAGGCAAATTTCTATTATCAGGATATGTATGCGTGTCTAAATGCTTTGGATCAATATATTCCTGAAATGGGAATGCCGATTTTACAAGAAGCTTTTCCGCAAAGCCTCAATCAGTTAACAGTTGGTATTCATGGGTTTGGGGCAATAGGTGGCGGATATATTGCTCAAGTTCTGTCACATTGGGATGGTTTTACCCGACCTAAACGGATTTTGGCTTCGACCAGAAATCGTTTGTATCTCGAGTCTGTGAATACATTTGCTGGGTATAGCATTCGATATGGTCAATCCTCTTATGATGAGCGAATTGAAAATTTAACGGCCATTGATGCCAACAATGAACAGCAAATGCTTGAAATGTATATGCAGTCGAGTCTGATTGCATTGTGTATCCCTGAAAATGCGATTGAATCTGAAGCGCGAGTGATTGCAAAAGGCTTACTTGCACGGTTTATGTCGCAAGATATACAGCAAAATAATGAACCCATTACATTTTTAATCATTCTCAATAAAGTCTGTGCAAAGTATTTGGTACTCAAATATATTCGTGATGCTTTACTTGAAATAACTGATGAAGATATCGCTGAACACATTCTAAGTGAACACTATTTTTGCGATACCGTCGTGAATCGAATGGTTTCAAAACTGACCGAGCAAACCCTATACCGCCAACTCAACATTAAGCATCGTTTATATATACAAAGCCAAGCTAACTTGAATGCAGATGCTATTGAGCTTTCAGATGAAACTACGTTGAGTGAAAAACACGAGCAACAAATGACACGATGCTTGGAGGAGCTACGAGAGCAATTTCAAGCAGGTCAATGCACACAAAATATGGATCTCATTTTATTCAACAGTGAAGCAGATATGCCGATTTATGTTGAAAATCGAAGTCCACTCTTAAGTAAAATGCGCCAAATGGTTTTAGTCGATCAGATTGCCGATATTCAAGTGATTAAAAATCGGTTGTGGAATGGTTGTCATGCCATGTTGGCGTGGTATGCAAGTCTAAATGACATGGAAACCATCGGTATCGCGATGTCTGATCAACGAATGCAGCGTTTTGTTGAGCAACTGGTTGATGAGGTTAAATTGGGTCTAGGCAATGTCGTTCCAAATCAAGCCAAAGAACTTGATCGTATGGCAGAGAGCTTTTTGGACTCATGTCGATCGGCCTACAAAGATCCTTGTGAGCGCGTGGCTAGAGATCCTTTAAGGAAGCTAAGTCTTAATGAACGCGTTTTGGGTAGTATCGAGCAACATATTCATCAGCACATTCCTTATCAAAATTTATTGAAAGGAGCGATTTATGGTTATGTATATGCTTTAAAAGTTCTGGATATAGATGAAATGGTGATCGTACAGCATCTACAAAAAAATATTGCGCAGTTGGATATTTCTGAAAGTCAGCGTAAAGTCTTGCTAGATGTACTCTATCGGGGGATACAGTCACAATTGAAAGAAGATGGTATGCAACTTGATGTTCAAAATCTCTTGGTCACTCGGCTAGAAAGCGTTTAAATGAAAGTACCAAAAGTGCTTTAAAGAATGAAGCAATTTATGTTTGAATAACACAACTTCAAAATGATCTACAAGTTGTGTTATTGCAAGCATTTACAAAACTGATGGCAACAGGTATTCATGATTATCCAGAATGGCATCATGGTCGGGTCAAATATGGTTTGTGGTATATCGAAATCAATCAGCCTGAACTGATTGAATATCTAGAACAATTACAACAAACATTTTCAGATCTGCTGATTCCTTCGAATCAACGCCAATACCACATCACCTTATTTGTTGCAGGTTTCTTAACAGCAAGTTCACCGAAGTTTGATGATGATTTTGAAGTTTATAAACTGAATCAGCAGATTGAACAGCTTGAAAAATTACAGCTCGATACTTTTGAGCTCGAAGTAATGCATATTGATAGTTTTAGCAGTGCTTTATTTCTGCACATTCATGATAAAAATAATGTCTTAAATAAAATCCGTCAGCAACTTTCGCAAACTTCAATTGAAATTGCCGCGCCAGTATATTGTCCACACATCACATTAGGACTTTATCGTGCGGCGTGGAAAAGTGAGTTTGTTCTGCAACGTATTCAAAAACTGCCACTACGAAAATTTAAAATTCAGGTCAATCAACTCACTTTCGGCTATTATAAAGCTCAGATTTTACAAGGATTACTTTATCCTTATCACCAAATTAGACTGGATTAAATATGTTGCAACTGATTTTAGGTGGCGCACGTTCAGGTAAAAGTCGTTTAGCTGAGCAAGTCGCTAGAGAAAGCGGCTTATCTGTGGTGTATGTGGCAACAGCTCAAGCACTTGATGACGAAATGCAACAGCGAATAGAGCACCATCAGCAACAACGCCCAACGGAGTGGAAGCTTTGTGAAGAACCGATCTTTCTCGCTGAGAAGTTATTGCAATTGGATCAAGAAAATCAGTTGATTTTGGTTGATTGTCTGACTTTATGGTTGACGAATTTATTGCTGCACGATGATACTGAATTGCAGCAACAACAAACCGCAAAACTTTTTGATGTATTACCAAAGTTAAAATCAACAATCATTCTCGTCAGTAATGAAACGGGGCTTGGTGTCGTACCAATGGGTGAAATTAGTCGTCGTTTTGTCGATGGAGCAGGGCGTTTACATCAGGTTTTAGGGCAGTTAGCACATAAAGTTGTGTTTTGTGTGGCGGGCTTTCCAATGATTTTAAAAGATGAGAAATAGAATGACAGAATCTGTTCAATGGTGGTTGGAACCTGTTAAACAGCCCGATATGAATGCAAAATTGCAAGCTGAACAACGTCAATTGCAGTTAACCAAGCCCACAGGTGCGCTTGGCGATCTTGAACAGATTGCGATTACCTTAGCTGGATTGCAAGCAACAGTATACCCGCAAATTAAAACACCTTGGATTAGTGTTTTTGCAGGGGATCATGGTGTGGTTGCAGAAAATATTTCTGCCTATCCTCAAGCGGTGACACGCCAAATGCTACAAAATTTTGCCTCAGGTGGTGCTGCTATTAGCGTGATTGCCAAACATCATCATGCTCAGTTGCAGGTGATTGATTGCGGAACTGTTGGTGAAGTTTACGATTATGTCGGTGTCGAGCGTCATTGTATTCGTGCTGGCACAGCAAACTTTGCACACCAAGCGGCGATGACTGCATCAGAATGCTTAGCTGCGCTCAGCTTAGGTAAAAAGAGTGTTGATTTAGCCAAATCAAAAGCCGCAGATATTTTTATTGCGGGGGAAATGGGCATTGGCAACACTTGTTCAGCCTCTGCGTTGGCATGTTTGTTATTAAATGAAAGTGCCCAACAATTGACGGGGGTAGGTACAGGTATCACCAATCAACAATTGCGACATAAGATCGACGTCATTGATCAAGCCGTAAAATTACACAAGGCGGATGTCGCTGATGATGTCCAAAAAATCTTGGCTACAGTGGGTGGACTTGAAATTGCTGCGATGACAGGCGCTTATTTACGTTGCGCACAGCTTGGTTTACCAATCGTGGTGGATGGCTTTATCAGTTCTGTAGCTGCTTTATGTGCGGTTCGTATTCAACCTAAAGTACGAGCGTGGATGTTATTCGGACATCAATCCGCTGAGTATGGCCATCAAAGAATATTAAAAGAACTCAATGCTGAGCCCATTCTCAAAATGAATCTACGATTAGGCGAAGGCAGTGGTGCAGGTGCAGCATTGTCGGTGATACAACTGGCTTGTGCGCTTCATAATCAAATGGCAACTTTTGCAGAAGCTGCTGTGATAGGTGATAAAGTTGCGGATTGATCTATTGCGTCATGGTGAAACAACGCAAAGCCATACTTTACGTGGACACCTAGACGATGAATTGACAGAGAAAGGTTGGTTGCAAATGCAAACAACCGTTCAACGCCATCTTGACGCTCAGCAGCATTGGGATGTTATCATTAGTTCCCCTCTACAACGTTGTCGTCTTTTTGCTGAAAATTTGGCAAATCAATTACAACGCTCGCTATTGATTAATGAAAATATCAAAGAAATGTATTTTGGCGATTGGGAAGGTATTTCAACTCAAACGATTTATGAAACTACTCCTGAGTTACTGGCAAATTTTTGGCAATTCCCAACTCAATATCAAGCACCAAATGGCGAGTCTCTAGCGCGATTCCAACAACGAATTTTGGTTGGTTTTAAACAAATTCGTCAGCAAATGCAGCAAAACCGTTGGGAAACAGCACTGATTGTTACGCACGGCGGAGTAATAAAGTTACTAACCTGTTTAGCAAGACAACATGATTTAAATGAATTGTTAAAAATGCCTGCTGAACTGGGAAAACTGTATCGATTAGAGTTGCTTGAAGCTGAAAGTGAGATTGGTTTTATGGAAAAGTCACTTATTCCTTAGCTTCGAAATACGATTGTATTTAAATTTTTTACTGAATGGTGTAATAGAACTGTCATTGCTCCTGTCTATGATACATGGCACTTCTTTATCTATAAGCAAAAAATTCATGAATATATTATTTAAAAGCAGTGTGTTATGCGCAAGTATCTTGTTGGTCGCTTGCAACAATGATGATCATCAGCAACCACAAACAAAGCCTGAAAATAGTACACCATCAAAATATTATCAAACTAAAACACCTTATCAGCCCTTACAAGATCTAAAAAAATATGAGCCAATTCCACAAGGCTTCGAATCTGTTTTTACTGAATTAGTTGCACGTCATGGTTCTCGAGGCTTATCAAGTATCAAATATGATTTAGCACTTTATAATCTATGGAAACAGGCAAAGGCTGAAAATGCGCTGACCCCGTTAGGTGAAAAACTCGGTGCAGATCTAGAAAGCATGATGAAAGCAAATATTCTGTTAGGCTATGGTGTCGAGGGTATTCGCCAGTTTGGTTACGGCAATGAAAGTTTGACGGGGATTTTAGAGCATAGAGGAATTGCAGATCGATTATTGCAGCGCCTACCAAATTTATTTAAAGCAGTAGAAAGCCAAGCGTCATCTATTTTAGTGCAAAGTTCGGGTGTAGACCGTGCCGTGGATAGCGCTAAGTTTTTTACTGATGAACTTATTCAACAAAACCAAAAGCTTAAAGATAAAATTACACCAATTTCATATACTAGCCTAGCCAGTGAAAGTGTGCCAACAGTTGAAGATGGTGGCGTAGATCGCTTCAAGCTTTATTTCCATAAGTTAACGTCAGATCAAGATTTGGCTCAATCGTTATCTGAGCAAGAAAAAGCCGTTTATGATGCGAGTCAGGCTTACCAGAAATTTGCCGAAGAAGATCAGGATTTAGCTCAAAAGCTGAAAGAACTGACAGGTGATACGCGTGCTGAAACGGTTGCAATGCAAGTGCTTAAACCAATTTTCAAAGCTGAGTTTATTCAAAAGCTAGGGACGAGTGAGGCTTATACATTTAGCAATAATGGTTCATATAGCGTAGTCGCACCGAATGGTGAAACCATTACTGAAAAAGGCAAGGGTAAAAATAGCATTACTAGTGCTGTGGATGCAGCCGCTTATTTATATGAGCTTTATTCAATCATGGGAGGTATGCAGAGTGAACTCAAAGGTGTCGATTTTGATAAATATATGCCTGAAGATGCAGCAAAGTTCTATGCAGAATTTAATGATGCCAATGATTTCTATGAAAAAGGTCCAAGCTTTAGCGAGTCGAATCAAGTCACCAGTGCAATTGCTCAGGGATTGAAACAAGATCTATTTAAGCAGGTCGATGCAGTCGTAGATAAACAACAATCACATCGTGCAGTTTTACGCTTTGCGCATGCTGAAATCATTATTCCGCTTGCGACGACTTTTGAGTTGCATAACATGATGCAAACTTTACCATTACGCCAAACCTATAACTATACAAATAGTGCATGGAGAGGTGAGTTGGTATCGCCTATGGCAGCCAATTTACAGTGGGATATTTATCAAAATGCTCAAGGCAGCACTTTGGTAAAAATGCTTTATAATGAAAAAGAAACCTTATTTAAACCCGCTTGTGATTATGCAAGATACCGTACAAATAGCTTTTATTATGACTATTTTAAGCTTAAACAATGCTATCAAATTCAATAATCTAACTTCATAATTTCTTAGGATGGGAATAGGCTTGCTATTCCCATTTTTATTTCTTCATAATGGGTGAATAAAAGATATAGCTTGGCTGAGATTTCTAGCATGACACCTTTTTGGATTGCCTTGCAATTTTTAACTGTTTTACCGATTCAATTAAAAAATATACCAACCGCACAACAAAATGCACAAGCCATTTTGTTTTATCCTTTCATTGGACTATTGATTGGTTTAGTTTTATTTGCATGTTCAATATTGCTATTCAAACTGCCAACCTTATTGCTGGCAAGTATTATCCTCGTATTGTGGATTTGGCTGACTGGCGGATTACATCTCGATGGATTAGCAGATACCGCAGATGCATGGGTCGGTGGTTTCGGTGATCCTGAACGTACACTTAAAATTATGAAAGACCCAGCATGTGGGCCTATCGGTGTTTTAAGTTTGATCATGCTTTGCTTGCTTAAATTTGTCGCTATTTATGTGTTATTAGAACAACAATTATCTACGATTTTGATTATTGTCCCTGCAATTGGGCGAAGTGCGGCTTTATTTCTTTTCCTAACTACAAGCTATGTCCGAAAACAAGGTTTAGGGCGTTCTATTGCTGATCTGATCCCAAAAACGGCGGCATGGATGGTATTTGTCATTACATTGTCATTTCTTTGTATGTTTGGGTGGTCTGGCATTCTCTGCCTAGCAATATTTTTACTGCTGTTGTTTTATCTACGTGCGAAGTTTATTGAAAGGATTGGTGGGATTACGGGTGATACGATTGGTGCTTCGATTGAGTTATCAGAGATGGGTGTCTTGATCAGTTTTCTGATTACATTTTTCTATCTGTCTTAGACTCATGAAATTGAATCTCGAGAGATATTGATCCTCTCATTGTTCGTGAGAGGATCAAAAAAACATTATCTTTTTTTACGGTAGGCACAGAAGCCTAGTATCACCAAAATAGCAATCAATGTAGCGATTAAACCTAATAAGATATCACGAACAATTTTATCAATCGGTAACCAACTCCACTTATGCAAATAAGTAAAACTTTTGCCTTCGAGTGCATCCTGTGCCGTGAATTTTGCCGCGATTACACCGCTACTTGGCTCGATATAGAGTCGTAATTGATCGTTTAAATGGGTATCAATTTTAATCACTGGAAGACGTTTATTGATAAAGCCGTATTCCCCGCCAAAGCTGGTAATCCATGAACTTTGCCCAATTCTTTCTATCGGTACATTGAGATAATCGGCGGCGAGCTGTTTACTTTGCTCAAGCACGTCAACGGGTTTGGCTTGTTCAGCATCAATCCATTGGATCGCAGGTGTCTGATTTTTACTCTGACCATGATGATCATGTTCTTTGGCTGCGGTCATACTGCCTTGCATGTCTTTTTTACCGATGAGTTGAATCATCCATGCAGCTCGTGTTTGATCTTGACTAAATGAAATAGGTACGAGGTGTAATCGTTGTATTGACTGAGCTGTTGCTAGTTGCCACGACGTTTGATCTAAATCTTGTGTCTTGAAAATAGGCTGAATATTTTTGATCTCGGGCTTCTTTTGCCAAAGATGGTAAAAACCACTGATCACCCAAAGTAAAATAAATACACTCAGACTGATACCTAAATAGCGATGTAGAAATCGAACTGGTTTCTGACGTAAACGATGGTTTTTTCGGTTATGAATTTTGAAAAACAGTCCGATTCCCATACACGTGATGACGAGTATACCAATCAGAGCAAACTGCATCAAAAGTGTTTGACCAAACCATTGCTGATTATTCCACGTCCATGTATGACCTAAGCGGAAAATCCGTGCCATCCACATCTTTTGGTCATTTGAAATCGTGGCAAGTCGTGCATGACTAGGATCAACATAGGCACGTAAACCTTGATCAAAATCAACACGCCAGATAGGCAATAAGCGATTTACACTCGGATAATCATCACTAAACTCTGTAACGAGTTGTGCGAAAACAATACGTTCCTCAGCGAGACCTGTATACCAAACGGCTAAACGTTTGGCATCTTGTGATTCTGCATCTTCAATACGATGACCCGAATGAGCATCGTAATATTCAGCAATATTTTGGCCTGTGCCCAATACCCGATATGCCGTTTGATCGGCATTTATTTGAATGGTTTGAAGTGCAGAAAATTGCTTGATCTGATTTTGCTCTAAGACCGTTTTTGCTGGTAAAGCATTGTTTAAATCTAGTTGTTGCGGTGGAGGCATTCGTTTCAAAGGCTGCGGTTGTGTTGCACTCATAATTGGATGCAACACACCTGTTAAAGCCCAAAATAGAACCAAAATGCCCAACACCATTCCAAGGCTACGATGAAAGCTCAGTAGCTTTTTGAGTTGGTTGGCATTCATGGCTTATTTCCCAAAATGATAACGTAAACCTAATAAATAGGTACGCGGTGCAGCAGGGGTAAAGCTCGCTTGGTTATTACTAAATGAGGTACTTTCAGCATAATGCGCGTCTGCGGCATTGATGATATGACCATAGATTTCATAAGCATTGCGGCGATAGGTTGCGCGTAGATTTAATACGGTATGCCCATCATATTTTTCAGTATTGGCATCATTGATCCAGTATGATCCGACGTAAACACCTTCAGCGGATAACAACAACTCAGGAAAGGGTTTAATTTGATATTCAACTGTACCAAATGCCTTTGGAGCGCTTGGCATACGATTGCCATTATAATTTAAGCTTGCTGATGGCTGAAATTGCTTAAATTCATGTTTCGCCCAACTTCCGGATAGTTTCAAACGCTGATCGTAGTGATCCGTAATATTCCACGTTCCACCAATTTCAATGCCTTGATGTCGTGTTTTACCTGCATTCCGTGGTTCGCGGGTATTGTCAGGTTTAGTATAGTTAATGACTTCATCCTCTCCATCTAAGCGATAAAGCGTAATTTCACCATCTAAACGTTCATCAAAAAGTTTGAAGCGTATACCAAGATCCATATTGTTAAAGGTTGCTTCAGACAAATTTGGTGTCACTAAGTTTGCACCGTATAAACTGCTTATTTCTGGTGGTACAAAACCTTGTGACCAGTTGCTATAGATATCCAATAGCGGATGTGCATTCCAAATAAAGCCAAGTTGTGGGCTGGCTTTATGGAAGCGACGTGTTTCGTTCGGTGCACCCGTAACATTTGATGGCGTTAAATTATTCTGATAGTCATATTTAATCCAGTCGTAGCGAGCACCAGCGACTAGATTTAAGTTATCGAATGTTTGCCAATTGACTTGGGTGTAAATGGCTTGGTTATCGACATCAACATTGAAGTCACGTAATAATTTTCGTGGTTTAAAACCTGTATAAATACGTGTTTCCGGATCACGAAACACTTCAATATCATTAGTTTTTGCTGTGTTTGGTGTATGTTCTGCCATCGCACCGACAATCCACTTCACTTGATCAAAGCTTTTGGCGTGTTGCAAATTTAGACCATAAGATTTGAACTGATTGTAAGTGGTTTGGCCCGTATAAGTTCCTGTAGGCACACCATTTCGCATATCAGTACGAATGCTATAACTTGGGTTTTGTTCGGTGGTGTTGTCTCGATAATATAACGTTGCTTGAGATTGATTGAGATCATTCCACGCATGGCTAATCTGTGAAGATAAACGAGTAGAGTCGACTTCACGATAGGTAAATGTCTGGTAACTATAACCTGGACGTTCACTAAAATCTTTGGCATTCACGCTTCCAGTCATGTCTGCTTTTAGATGATTATAGCTGGCAATATTTTTGATTTGTGTGGCATCAGAAATGCGCCAATCATGCCGAAGGGTGAGACTTTGTTTATTGCTTTCGGCATGATCTTGCCAACTATCGCCACGATCACTTGCGTATCCAGACAACCGTAGACCATGTTCACCAGATTCAGTATCAAATGTATTTGAAGCACCTAGATCCAGACGGCGATAACCTTCCGTACTTGAAAGTATACCGATTTCAGCAGTCGGTGTTGCACTTGGTGCTTTGGTTAGAAAGTTAATCGTGCCGCCAATAGCATTACTTCCATATAAGCTACTGGCTGGACCACGTAAGATTTCAATACGATCAATTCCCGCAAGATTAAGTTCATAGAGTGCATTGTGGTTAAATACCCCAACAGGTCGAACTGAAATACCATCTTCTAAATACTGATAAACCGCTGCGGTGGTCATCGGTTGTCGAATCGACATCATATGTTGTTCATTACCCAAGTCATTCATCAATACCCCAGGGGTTTGATTGACCAATTGCCCAATAAAAGTGGCATTTTTATCGGCTAATGTTTGGCTGGTAATTTGGCTAATCGCAGCAGGGGTATTATTGAGAGATTCACCCTCACGACTTGCTGTAACCACAATAGTCGCTAAGGTTTTGGTATCTTGTGCAGGATTTTCTTCAGCAATGGCCAATGAACTGTATGTCACAGACAGGCAGGCAGCCGTTAAGACTGACAAACGAAAATAAGTCGTCATTTTTAAAACTCTATAAAAGCATTAAACGAGCTGTATCGCAGTGATGAACTGGATACGAATGTAAAAGTTTGCGATTTATAGAGCGACTGGCGGAGCGTGTTTAAGGGGGGAAATATAGAAAATACGTGGAATATACAGATCCTGTGACCACGCATGGCACAAACAGCGTACACGACTAAACCAAGCCAATAAGAAAATGATAATCAAGCCAAGCAATGGAATAATTGCGGCTGCATCTAAACCATAGGTACACAGTGGGCAATGCTTCATAATCTGGCTGGCAAGTGCATAGACTTGTTGTGCATATTCACTGAGCTGTGAACCGTGTTGAGCATGATCAAGGTGATGATTATGCTGCTGCATCGTATGGTGGTGATGTTCACTATGATCGTTGCTGTGTACTTGTGTCGATAACAGTGTGACTTTTTGAATTTCTGTGACTTGGCAATGGGATGGCATTGCATAAAGTGCAGGTACGACGCCTGTATGTACCATCGTTGGTAACAAGATATGCCAGAGTAAACAAAGCAAAGTTATCATACCCAATAAGGTACGCCACTTGTGCATATGTTGACGGAAACTGGGCTTCATATCGGCGATACGTCGCAGGGGGAATGTGGCAGCAGTATAATTAAAAAAATGTTACAGTTCAAAACATAGTTGATCTATCAAAAATAAAAACAGGCTCATGAGAGCCTGTTTTTGATCTATTCAAAGATTAACGATTTGGTAAAACGTCTTTTAACGCTTCATGCATTTCTAACAATGCTTTTTCAGTGGTTTCCCAATCAATACATCCATCTGTTACAGATTGACCATATACGAGGTCACACAGATTTTCAGGGATGTCTTGACGTCCACCTTTTAAGTGACTCTCAACCATGATACCCACGATTGATTTGTTGCCATCAAGAATTTGCTCTGTGATGTTTTTCAAAACCAATGGTTGTAAATACGGGTCTTTGTTTGAGTTAGCATGACTGGTATCGATCATGATTTTAGTGCTGACTTTCGCTTTGGCTAAAGCTGCTTCAGCTTCAGCAACAGAAGTTGCATCATAGTTCGGTTTGCCATTACCACCACGTAAAACCACATGCGCGTATGGATTACCTTTGGTATTGATGATCGCAACTTGACCACTTTCATTTAAGCCTAAGAAGCTGTGACCATGTTTTACGGATTGCATCGCATTGGTTGCAACCGTTAAACCACCATCAGTACCATTTTTGAAGCCCACAGGTGATGACAAGCCCGAAGACATTTCACGATGTGTTTGGCTTTCTGTAGTACGTGCACCAATTGCAGACCAAGAAATTAAGTCTTGATAGTATTGAGGAGAGTTTGGATCAAGTGCTTCAGTCGCACATGGTAAGCCTTTTTCATTCAATTCAAGCAAAAGCCCACGACCAATATGCAAGCCTTTTTCAATATTGAAAGAGTCATTCATATCAGGATCGTTAATCAAACCTTTCCAGCCCACAGTCGTACGTGGCTTTTCAAAGTAAACACGCATCACGATATATAAAGTATCTTTTACTTTTTCACTGAGCACTTTCAAGCGATCTGCGTATTCATGCGCAGCTTTGGTATCGTGAATAGAACAAGGCCCGATCACGACAAACAAGCGCTTATCATTACCATCTAAAATATTACGAACCGTGTTACGCCCATTAAGTACAGTTCGATAGGCAACTTCTGATAAAGGAAGGTCACTTTTAAGTTCTGCTGGAGTAATCAAAGTCTGAATGCTTTTAATGTTAACGTCGTCGATATCTGGCTGAGAAACTGGATTTGACTGTAGAGTATTCATTGCTGTCACAAATTCAATCGAAAGAAGAGGTTAATTTGTCTACGAATATAGCACGAAAAGCTGATTGATTAACTAGCGATTCGCATCATTTATGTATAAACAATCGGCTATTTAACACTTAAACTATTGTTGTAGAATGAGTTGTTTGCTGAATCAGAACCACTTGGGTTGTTTCAACAGGTTTCGGTTTCTCTTTTACAGGGTTAATAATGAAATTTATACCCAATGCAAATAGCGTGATTCCTAATATTTTGCGGATAAATCGTTCAGGTAAATGCGAGCTGATCAATGTTCCCACAATAATCGCAGGAATAGAGCCAACCAATAACCACATCAATAAGCTGAAGTCGACATTGCCAGAAGACATGTGGCTCAAACCAGCGACAGCAGTCAGCAGTACCGCATGGACAACATCAGAACCAATGATTCGAATCATCGGTAAGTTGGGGAACATGATCACTAATGCCATGATGCCGAAAGCACCTGCACCGACGGAGGATAATGTCACCAACACGCCTAAAATAATGCCCATAAATACAATATATCGGCGTTTATGCTGTAGGGCATGTTGTTCGCTTTCCATATTGGCTTGTTCACGATTTCTAAAACGATCGAAGAACTTTTCAATTTGAGCACGGAAAACGATTGATATACCCGTCAAAGTCAACATCACCCCTAAAACCATGGTCAATACTGGTTTATAGTGTGCGGATTGACTCAAATAATGTTCTAACACCCAAGAAGTAGCGAAAGAGGCAGGGATACTGCCCAATGCTAACCAAAGGACAATCGGCCATACAATATTTAGTTTTTTGGCATGAACCAATGAACCACAAAATTTTGAAATCGAGGCGTAGAGTAAATCTGTACCAATGGCAATATGCGGTTCAATCTTAAATAAGCTGATTAAAATCGGTGTCATCAATGAACCACCGCCGACACCCGTGATTCCAACGCAGAAACCAACCAGTACACCAGCTAAAATAAATTCCATTGGACCAAACATCGACGATATGCCTAAATTATGCAAAAAACAGCATATCTTATTTCTTTTTTAGCTAACTCGTTGTGATGAATAGTGATTTCCTTATGCAAAAAAATGCTAAAGGAATATTGCAAATTCTAACTTTTATGACTTTTACGTGGCTGATTGCTTAAATCATTCACGGTCAAAATCACAAAAAAAGTCAGCGGTGTGGCAAAGATCCACCATCCTACAAAACCGATTGAAGACCCGTAGATTAAACACAGCAAAGCACCTGCCAAGAAAAAACACAAAAAAGCACACATTCTTAGCTGTAACCGAAAGCGCTGTACGAATGGTTGACGCTTCGGTTTAATTTTGCGGATCGCTTTATCACTGCATTGATATAATAACGTCATGCCTAAGCCAATCAGGATAAGTGCAAATAACATCATTTTTTTGTCTCTTTTCGGTCAAGTTTCGCTTTCAATTTATTGTGCGCTTTGGCTTGAATAGGTTGAATATTTCGATAAATAAATACAGCAAAGAGTGCACAAGTGATCAGAAATAAATCAATCCGCAAAAAAGGCCAATAGCTTTGTAGATCTGAAATGAGCCGATGGTGAGTTAGATAAAGCAAGTTATATATAGGCAAAGCAATTGCGAGCAATCCAAAAATGAGAATCTGTGATTTCCATAAATATTGTTGTTTCGTTATAAGTGCAATAATGAAGCTCAGTGCCCAAACAATGAAAAACGTATAAATCTCATAGTTAGGCATGGTTTCTGTTAGATGCACCAATCGGTTGGCAAAAAGATAGCCAAGCATTGCAATAGGCAAACCAACAAATGCAGCAACATTCAAGCGATCAACCAAGTAGTAGCCAAAATGGAACTGATTTGATTTATTTTGAATCTGACGTTTTAAGCTCCATAACAACAAACCAGAAGCAATCATTAAACAACCAAGAAGCCCTGACAGGAAGAAAGCAAATCGCAGCGCAGGCTGTGCAAAAGTTGCCATATGTAGGCTATAAACACCAAAGTTTAGGGTCGCTACCGCACTATTGTTTCGAGTATCTGCAAGAATTTTACCTGTACCGTCAAAGCTAATTTGCGCTTGATTTAAGGTGATTGATCGATCTTCCAATTGTTTAAATGTAATGGTTGCTTGATCTGTATTTAGATTTTTTGCTTCGATCGTTGCAAGCGCTTGATCTCCCCATTGTTGCCGTACTTGGGTGAGGAGGGTTGCAATTGAAACTGTTTCAGCGGGTTTAGGTGCTGCATTATTGCCATTGCTTTGGTTCACTGTTCTGATTTCAGTGAAATATTGATATGGATTATCTGGATATAATTTTTTCATACCTAAGGGTAGATACAGATAAAAGAATATCGCTAAACCTGTAAAAGTAATGGTAAGGAAAAAAGGCAGTGCCACAACAGAAGACACATTATGAAAATCGAGCCAAGAGCGTTGTGATTTAAAGGTTCTAAAGGTAAAGAAATCAGTAATGATTTTTTTGTGGGTAATAATGCCTGAAACCAAAGCAATCAGCATGATAAATGCGGCCAAACACGCAATCAGTCGACCGATGAGGATCGGCATCCCATAAAGTTGGTAATGGAAACGATAGAAAAATTCTCCACCTTGTGTTGCTGATAATTTTAATTCTTGCCCAGTATTAATATCCAAGTTACGACTTTCATAGCCACCATCTGCCTTTTCCCAATAAATTTTATTTACAGGCTGCTCAGGATTGGCAATGCCGATATACCATGACTTCGCATCTGCCGCATTTTTTTCTAAATAATCAGTCGCAGTGCCTATCGCCACATCTTGATTCACTTGATATTGTGCAAGTTGCGGCTGCATCCACAAATTTATGTGATGACGATAATACGAACTCGTTCCCATCAAAAAAATGGCAAACAAAAGCCATCCAAAAACCAAGCCAGTCCAAGCATGTAACCATGTCATTGATTGGCGGACGCCTTTATTTTGCATTTTAATTTAAACCCGCAGATAAGCCAAACAAGAGTCCCACCAAAGCCAAACTGAGCAATGTCAACTTCAATAATGAGTTGAAACAAAATCCAACAATAACAAAGAGTAAATAAAACAAAATCGAGATAAATGCCGCGAGAAAAATTGCTTCTGCTTTATCTAGAAAATAGCTGAATAGTGTCGTTAGGCTTAAACTCAAATACATCATTGCTAAATAGCCAAGCACGAATATAAATGTAAAGCGATAGAACACACTCAGTCGGTAGGCAAATGTTAGGGAAGTGGATTTAGCCATAAATGTACTTAGAAATAGCAGAAGGAGAGAAAATCACACATGTAAATGATTCTTGTTTATATTAATGTTTATATACAACGCAAGCAATTGCTGATTTATCGCAAATCTAGATGCTCATTCACCCAATTAATGATTTATTAGATTAAAATGATCTTCACTAATCATGAACAAATTACATTGTTTGCTGTGATTCGATGTAAAATCATTCTGTTAGAATCTTTTAAACTTTTGAATGGGGCGTTAGTCTTGTTAAAGCAAAAACTAAAAATTGGCATTGTAGTGGGGGAAGTTTCTGGAGACACGTTGGGTGTAAAACTCATGCGCAGTTTTCGTGAACAAGGTATTGATGCTGAATTTGAAGGGATTGGTGGTCCACAAATGATTGCCGAGGGTTTCCATAGTTTTTATCCAATGGAAATATTATCGGTCATGGGCATTGTTGAAGTTTTAAAAGACCTAAAAAAACTCTTTGCTGTACGTGATGGCTTGGTTGAGCGTTGGACTGAACAACCTGTAGATATTTTTATTGGGATAGATGCACCAGATTTTAATTTACGCTTATCGAAAACGATAAAAGAAAAGAACTTACCGATAAAAACTGTTCAATATGTGAGCCCATCAGTGTGGGCATGGCGTCAGGGACGTGTCCATAGCATCAAGCGAAGTATTGATTTAGTGCTGTGTTTATTCCCATTTGAAAAAACCTTTTATGAAAACTATGATGTTGCAGCCGCCTTTGTTGGTCACCCATTGGCAAAGCAATTGCCTTTAAAAAATCCAATTATAGAAGCAAAACATCAGCTTGGTTTATCTGCACATAAAATGCATATTGCTCTATTGCCGGGTAGCCGTCGCGGTGAAATTGAACGTTTATTGCCTTTACTCACTGGTGCAGCCGAAATCTTACATCGTAAACATCCTGAGCTTGAATTTTTGATCCCAGCGATTAACGATGCAAGAAAACAGCAGATTGAGCAAGGTATCCAAAACTTGGATATCAGCTTAAAAGCCAAGATTCATGTTTTAGAAAATACCGATAATGAATCAAAGATCGGCCGTATGGTGATGAGTGCCAGTGATATTGTGGCACTTGCATCAGGCACAGCCACACTTGAGGCGATGTTGCTGCATCGTCCAATGGTGACTTTTTATAAACTGCATTGGCTTACCTATATGATTGCCAAGTTTCTCGTCAAAATTCCATATTACGCATTGCCCAATATTATTGCGGGTAAAAAGGTGATAGAAGAATTGATCCAATCCGATGCAACGCCAAAACAGCTTGCGACTGAGATTGAAAAATTGATGGATCATGAAACGGCACATATTCAAATGATGCAACACTTGAGTATGCATAAGCAGTTAATCTCTGGAAATACTGAAGACCCAGTGCAAGCCATTTTGAAATGCTTAGAAGCTGATTAAAAAGAATAAAAAGGTGGCTTAGATGCCACCTTTTTACTTATGCACGAAGGATAAGTTCATACCCCGTATATTTACGGATATTGATCACGCCAATATCCAGTAATAAATACTGACCTTTAATGCCTTGTAAAACACCACGAATTTTTGGGGTTTTATCGAGGTTCAGTGATTTTATCTTTTCAGGATAATGATCAACAGGGTAAATAAACTCACGTTGAGCTTCGTTTTCTAAAAATTCTAAGCCTTCATCAAACTCAAGATTTTGATTAAACTCTTCGCGAATGCTTTGAATTTTTGGTGCAAACTCTTCAATGATTTGATCACGTTGCTCAATCAAATTTAAAGGTTCGGCTTCGCCTTTAAGCAACTTTCGCCAATCCGTCTTATCTGCGACTTGACTGGCAATCAGCGTCTCTAAATGACCAGATAAACGGCGAGAACCAACTTTCATGATCGGCAGTGCTTGAGTCGCACCTTGATCTAACCATCGTGTTGGCATATTGACGATACGTGTAATACCGATTTTTAGCGCACTTGAATTGGCCAAATAAACAATATGTGGTTGGAAACAAACATTGTGTGCAAAATCATCTTCACGACAAGTTCCAAGATGATAATGACAAGTTTCAGGTTTCATAATACAAAGATCACATTCTGCCTTGGTCTTGAAACACTTGAAACAATGACCTTGGGAATAGGATTTAGGTGTTTTAGCACCACATGATGTACAGAAAATATTGCCTGTCCATTCGATCTCTAGTTCTTGACCCAACACAAATGGTAGATCAGTTTCTGAACGATCCAATATAAATTTATATTCAACATTTGCCTTGTGTATTGGTTGATCAGTTACACTATGCGTTTTGAGCGCTGCATGCATTTTATGACAAATGCCTTGTAGTTCCATTAATAAACTCTCATCTTTCTCAATCAAGGGTTGCAGTTATGGCTGAACAAAATGTCATCACTTCTATGCTAGACGATTTATCTAAAGAACAGCCCATACATACTGCACTTTGTATTGGTCAACAGATTGACCAAAATGCGTCCATTCAATGGCATTATTTTAACGTAACTGACTTTCTAAGTCTGCCATTTACGCAGCGCTATGATTTAGGTTTTGTATTTTTTAATACCGTAGAGATGCAAAACGTCAGCCAAACACAAAAAGCGCAGTTGCTTGTCAAATTGCGTGATTTAATGGCAAAACGTATCGTAGTCGTGAGTCAATTAGATGACGAAAGATTACTTCGTTCGCTAGGCTTTACTCAATTGATCGACAAGACCACACATGATAACGATTTTGCTTTGTGGCAATTTAATATTTTGACCTATAAACATGTGCCTGATTGGTTTAATTCCAAGTTTTGGGCGAATCCTGAAAACTGGAATAAATTCCGCTGGTAAATCTAAAAATGTCTCTGTTTTCAAAGATAGAGATTTAGTCTAGGTTAACTGCAAGCCCTTGCAAAATTTAACAATTCAATTTTGTTCTGGGCTTTCAAAGCAGCGTATGCTTTTGGAATAAATAATTCCAAAAGGAACGTGTAAGCCATGACAGATTTAAGCAATATTGTTGAAATGTTAGCAAAACAAGCTTTAGGCGGTCAGCAACAATCAGGACAAGGCGGTTTGGGTGGCATACTTGGATCAGTACTGAGCCAAGTTGGAGGACAACAACAAAATACGCAAAACCAACAAGGTGGTTTGGGTGGTGTTTTAGGTTCGGTACTTGGCCAATTGAGTGGTGGAACAACTTCGTCTAACCGTAATAATCCGCAAAGTCTTCTTATCGTTGTGTTGCCATTGGTACTTGCTTGGATTCAAAAGCAAGGTGGTTTACAAGGCGCACTGGATAAACTTAAAAATGCGGGTTTAACCAATCAAGTACAAAGTTGGGTTGATCCTAATCAACCGAATAATACGGATATACCGACTCAAAATATGCAGAGTTTGTTTGATGATCAAGATGTAGAGCAGGTTGCACAGCAAACACAAGCCCCTAAACAAGCGATTTATGGCGCAATTGCATCGGTTTTACCACAAGTGATTGATTCTTTAACTCCACAAGGTTCTAGTACGAGTCCTCAAGAAGCGAATAATGATATTCAAAATGTGATGAATATTGTGAGTGGGTTTTTAAAGAAATAAATTATAAGTGTAATAAAAACAAGGAATAAAGCTCATGTAAATATGGGCTTTATTCCTTTTATAATTTGAATCACATGTTAATTAGATGAAACCCGTAGATGTAAAGACAATAGATGGTTTTATTAAATAGCGACTTAGTGATTTGTGAATAAATAGGCATCTAGAAATTATCTTTTCGGGGAAATTAAATGAGCGTATCAGGTTCAGGAGTTGGTTTTTTCTTAATATTCTTTATCTATTTCATTATCGCTTTACCAATCTTGATTTTGGTCGCTGTTTTTATTAAAGAGTTTCGACAAAAGCTATTAATATTTTCCTCTACCTTATCCCTTTTATTTTTACCATCATTATACAAAGAAGTGAGATTCACCGTAGAAAATAATATTTGGGGGAATGCACAATTAAATGGGGCAATTTGGTTGTTTTTCTCGATTACATTATTGATCATACTTTTAATTTATTTCGTTCTAAGGAAATATAGTTTCTTTAGATTTTTATGATGGTTTTTTTGTTCTGATTGTTTGTGTGAATAGCCTAGCCACGATTTTTCTTTTTTCAACCTAAAACTAAAAGGGCATCAAGCCCTTTTAGTTTATTAGAAAATAATCTTCAAATTAGAAGTTATATTCCATACCTAAACCAATAGTTGTTTTCTTATCATCTTTCACTAACCAATCACGTTTTTGTTGGCCAACTACGCCATAGAAACGTGCTTGTTTGTTGATTTGATAGTCTGCACCAAGACCATAAAGATCTTGTTTACGATCATCACGACCATTTGATTCTGTTGTTGCAGAGATATACTGCGCTTTTAACTTGATCGGTGTAGAAGGGATCTTGTACGCTGCAGTTACGCCATACGCATCTTCTTGTAAACCTTTATATGATGTTACATCAGAACCGCTTGTTGTTGTAACAGTGTCATCTGTTGGTTGAGCTGTTTGCCATAAAGCACCCAATACAAACCCATCAAGACCTAACTTAGTGAAATCAAGTGAACCAGTTACACGGATTGCATCGGTATAGATACCAGATAAGCTATAAGCACCATATTTAGATGCGATACCGTAGTTACCTGCTACCGCAGCAGCAAAGCCGTAGTCTTTATTCTCATAAGTGATCGAAGTAGAAACGCCGTCACCAAAACCATCACGACTACCTTTATAACCATTAGCTGCATTTTCTTTAGCAGAAGATTCTTCACCTTGTTGGAACATGATGTTGAAAGCCAAGCCGCCTAACAATTTTTTATCAGTTTCAAAGCCGATCACATTTTTTAAACGATCTTCACCAGCCAAAATAGCGGTCATATCAAGTTCGTTGTGATCGTTATAGATATCTTGGTTATTGCCCGCTGCAGTTTTGAAGTAAGAGTCGTATTGACCAACTTTTAATGTACCCACGCCATCTGATTTAAGACCAATAAAGCGGTTACGGTTAGTAAAAGATTGATCACCGTCACCATCTGCATTGATTTGCCATTCAATTAAGTAAACTGCTGAAAGATTGTCTGTTAATTTTTCTTCACCCTTGATACCGATACGAGAAGCGTTTGAATTTACTTTTGTTACGCTTTCGTCTTTAAAGCCATTCTTATCGATTTGATCGAGCGTCACATTGAGCTTACCATACAATGTTGGTGCTGCTTGCGCTGCATTCATGGCTAATGTTGCTACAGTAGCAGCAAGAAGCAATTTTTTCATTGAGATTTCTCCAAAACACTTTTTTGTAAATGGCAGTTGCCTTAGTTACTGTTATAAGTTTGCTCGTGTACAAAAAGTTACATAGCTCACTAACTTGTATGCAGTATCGACAAACTTTGTTACAGAGAAGTGAAAGAAAAATGACAGTTTGGTGACGATTTATATGGAATGATAATTTTGTTTCTTATTGATTTTTATATAATTACAAAAACAAAAAAACGGAGTCATTGCTCCGTTTAAGATATTTCCAAAGATTAAAGTGCTGCTTTGATCTTTTCAGCGAGTGCCTGAATCTTATCTTGATCACCCATTTGCACCGCATGACGTCCTAACTCATGGACAGAACTCGGAATTAAATGGAAGTGCACATGTGGAACAGTTTGTCCAGCAGAAGCACCTGAAAGCTGCATAAGCACTATCCCTTTGGCATCGAGTGCCTTTTCCATGGCTTGAGCAACTTTTTGAACGATTTGAATCGTATAGGCAGCTGCATCGGCAGGGAGATCGAGTAAGGTAACTGCTGGTGTCTTAGGGATAACTAAGGTATGACCATCGGCTTGAGGCATGATATCCATAAACGCAAGAACTTGCTCATCTTCATAAATTTTAATCGCGGGTAATTCACCACGAAGAATTCTTGCGAAAATATTTTGGTCATCGTATGCCATGCTTAGTCCTTTAATTTAAATCATAGATGTTGGAATGTCCCTCGATGTTTGCAAAGAGGGGCGAAGAAATATTACTTACAATTCAGTTCTTTTTGACGCGCTTTGATTTCATCTAAACGTTGCTGTTCTTTGTCAGAAAACTTTGGCTTAGTGGTATGACAGTTCTCATTACCATACTTGGCTTTAGCATCTGCATCTTTAAAGCAGAAGCCTTTAGATGCATAGATCAGGTTATAGTTATCTTGTAACTTTTTACATTCTTGTTCCGATGCCGAAGCTTGCATGCTGAAACCTGTAAGGGTCATTAACGTAGCAAAAGCGGCAACTGTAAACTTATTCATGAGGCGTTCCTCTCGTTATGAGCAAGCACTGCGTTGAGCGCAGCGCAAGTACTAATATAAGGTGTATAGATGAAATTTCAATGAAACTGTATTATTTGAATGTAATTTTACTCCATATTCTATCCTTAATTATATAGAAAAACTATAGATATCAATGGTTTTATTAAAATCAAACATACAGAAGAAAATTATCAGCATTTTTATAAGGTTTTATACTCATTCTTTTAAACTTTATTAGCGCGTTATTCTGAAAACAATGACAGATATCCTTACTCGGTAACTCTACCATTGAAGTTTTGCGTTAAGAATATAATTCACAAAGAGCTGCTAGACGTGTACACAATAATACCGCCCCCATTTAAATTTATCTTTAAGTGGGGTTTGTTTTTAAACACATTGATGGCTAATAAACTACATAAAAAGCATCTTTTACTTAGCTTAACGAAACAGTATTTGAGCTATGTTGTGTCATTTGTTCAAAGTACTGTACCGCAGGTGAGCGGGCCATATATGCTAAAGCTTGTACAGTATCACCTTCATGGATCGGATTAAATTTTGGAGATACCCAACGTAAAGTCGCTTTCCATAGATATTTAATAGTCGGAAGGTTGTCTGTTTTGGTAGCCGTTTTTTCAAATTCACGAATAAAAGCAAAGAATCCACGACGCATTAATTTCTGAATGTCTTGATGTTCTAAATCCTGTTTCCCAAGACTGCGAGCGAAATCTGCAAGGAAGTAAATGAACAGTGGAAAAATTGCCATCATAATGACCTGACGAGAAACATAGAAACCTAACTTGTTTGTTAATAGATGTTCAAATAAGTCATAAGCGACACAGCGATGTTCAACCTCTTCAGCAAGATGCCAACGGAATAAATCGGTCATAGCAGGGTCTGCTTTATCCCAAGACTTGCTATCAAGCGTCCATTGCCCAATGGTACCTGTAAAGTGCTCAATTGCAGCAATCACACCTACACGAAACAGTAACCAATATTCATCAAGTTTCTCACCTTTTAAAAAAGGGATACCTAATGGTTTATCGCCTAATAGGATGTTGAAAACAAGGTGAGCACGGTTTAACGGATCTTGTATGTCGTAGCCATTTTCCCTGAGAAAATCTTGTGCCTTTTCATGAGCACGGGCATGGGCTGCTTCTTGGCGGACAAATCCGATAACTTCTTCTTTTAATTTAGCATCAGTAATATATGGGATGGCTTTATTAAATACTCGACAGAACCAAAACTCACCTGCAGGTAAGAGCATATTTATACCATTGGCTATGTGCGAGCAGAGAGGATCGTTCGGCATCCAACATACGGACGATTCAGAAAAATCGAAATATACTTTTCTTGCTTTAATTTGATGATTTTCTGTGATCATACATGTCACCCAAGATGAAATTGCGAATTAAATTGACTGAGTAATTTTTAACATTGAGTAAATTAGATCACCATGTTCTGATGGGACAAAAATGCACATTAAAGAGGTTTTAAGGACAAGATTAGATTCTAAAAGCAATTTTTCTTATATGTTTGAGTGTTTAAGTCTTTACTATTGTTAAGGTGTGGATGTTGAAAATTAGCTATTCATATTGTTTAACATGCGAATTGAACAACGGATTTATGAGTCCGCTGTTCTAAGCAGCGATAAAGTCAGGCATTATCATGTGCTTTCTAATGACTTTGGTTTTACCATTTGATAAATTATGTGAATTAAATAACAAATGGTTCATAAAATGAAATACTTCATAATACTAGCAATAATTTCAACTTTTATCTCAGTCAGTACTTTTGCAAGAGAAACCAACTCAATGCGTTCATCCTATGAGCTTGTTAGCGTAGGGGATAGTGAAAGCGATTTACTCAGAAAAATGGGGAAATCCTATCCAAGATATTTCAAACATAGAGATGGTCGATATTCCTGTAGTGCAACAGAATATGTCTATGAGATTGATATGCAGACCTATACCGTTTGGGTCTGTAATGGAAAGATATTTAAAATTGATGTGAATAATAAATAATTGAGATCTAAAATAAAAATTATTCTTACTTTTACATATTGCCATTATTTAACCTTAAATATAGTATGGATTTATAAATATATATAGAAACTATAATTAAGGGGTTAAATCATGGAAGAGTTTATTTCAAAATTAAAATCACATATCGAGCATGTTAAACGTGTTGGCGGTCACTGTACTACAGAGGAGACGACCAAACAGGCTTTAATTTTACCATTACTAGATATATTGGGATTTAGTCCTTATGATCCTACAAAAGTTTTGGCAGAGTTTGCGGCAGACTTTCCAGGTGTAAAAGCGACTGAACGTGTTGACTATGCTCTTTATTGTAATGGACAGCCAGTGATGTTTATTGAGGCTAAACCTTATGTTGCAGATTTGACAAACCACGCACCACAACTTTCTCGTTATTTTAATAGCAGTTTAGGCGTAACGATAGGCGCTATTACAAATGGCAAAGAGTGGCGGTTTTTTACCGATTTAATAAATACGAATGTAATGGATGAAAAACCTTTTTTAACCATTGATTTCACAAAAACTAAACCAGAAGATTTAATTCAGCTTGCAGAATTTAAACATGATAACTTCCATGCTGAAAAATTAAGATTTTTTGCTGAGGAAAATCAATATATTCAGCAGTTTAAAACAGTTATTAAACGAAGTATTAATGAAGTTGATATTGATTTTGTTCGGTATGTTGCTCAACAAGCAAGTATCCAACGCCAATTAAATACTAAGTTTTTAGAAACCATACAACCTTTCGTAAAACAAGCGGTTCAGCAAGCAATAAGTGATACTGTAGTCAAAGGCTTATCATCGCCTACAGTTATCACAGCTCAACCTATTGAGCCGACCAAAACAGCAGAAGAAGCATTGGTAAACGTTAAAGTTGAAGAGCCTGATTTTATTGTTAATCCAGATAATCATAAAATTATTACAACTAAAGAAGAACAAGAACTTTATCGTATTGTTGCTGAACTGTTCCCTGAAGTTGAATTAGAATCAAAAGACACTGAAAGCTATTATTCAGTCCTATATCAAGGTAAGAACAATCGTTGGTTATTCAGATATGATGTAAATCGTAAACGGCATACCATACAGTTTATTGTGCCAATGGATGATTCGCGTAGGAAAGAATTAGAACGTGCTGGACTAGAGGTTCAAAGTAATGGTCAAATCTTCTTAGAAAAACCTGAACATATTTATCGTATGGTTGGAATTTTAAGAGACAGCCTTGAGCACTGTCGGAATGATGATAATTTTAAGCGCTCTGCAAGCTAAGCTGGTACGAATAAAAAAACCATTCGGGCTTAATGGTTTTTTTATTTACGCTCATAATTTCTAAAACCAGCGCTTTCTAGTTTAATCCTATTCCAGCGTGATTTTGCTCCAAGACTCATACATTTTTACAGCAGCAGAGAAATCACTATTCGGTTCAGCAGTCAAACTTGCAGCTTGAATCAAACTTTGCGTTAAAGCGAGTATAGGCGCTGGTAGTTTTGCTTGATGAACCAAATCCAAAGCAATCCCTGTATCTTTAGCCAGTAAAGGTAGAGCAAAGGTCACAGGGAACTCACGGCTCAAAACACGCTGTGGAAAGATATTCTCCGTGACTAAACTTTTACCGCTAGAAGCATTAATACAATTAAGCGCTGCATCCAAATTGACACCATGCGCTTTGAGTGTAGAAAAACCTTCCGCAACTGACCACAAATTCACGGCGAGTAACATATTATTAATCGCTTTCACCGCAAAACCAGCACCTGAATCACCCACGTGTTGAATCAATTTCCCAACCGCAGCCATCGCAGGGTATGCACGTTCAAAAGCGTCAACATTTCCACCCACCATAACCGTCAAGGTTGCATTTTCAGCGCCAACGGTTTGACCGCTGACAGGTGCATCTAAAAAATCAACATTTTGAAGTTTAAGTTTTTCTGCAAGACGCTGAGCTGCCTCAGGAACACCGCTGGTGCAATCAATCCAAATCGCCCCAGATTTGATTTGAATACCGTCTATTAAGCTTTCAACATCATTACTCGTCGGTAAACAAGAAAAAATAATATCTGCTTGTACAGCCTGAGACAACTCAGCAGCGATAGTTCCATATTCTGTTGCGTGCTGTTCAGCCTTAGTAAAATTGCGATTCCAGACCAAGACTTGATCGAAATTTTTTGGCAAATGTGCCGCCATGCGGTAGCCCATCGCGCCTAAACCGATAAATGCAACAGATTGAATCATCGCTTATTCCTTCATTGGAGTTGAACGTTCAGCTAACCAAGTGGTGAATGTCGGCCAAAACTCGATTGAACTGTTTTGACTAGACATTAAACCTAAGTGCCCGCCAGGTATAAGAGTAAACGTGACATCTTGACTATTTGTCAACTGGGTCAGCGGAAATGCTGACTCGGAAGTAACAAGTTGATCTGACTTTCCAGCACCCACCAGTAAAGAACAATCAATATTTTTTAGTTCAATGGTTTTATCTTGGAGTGTGATCGCGCCATTTTTTAAGGGATTTTGTAGCCAGACATTAAAAAGCATGTCTTGATTCACACCACCCGGATAATCAATCATATTGTTTAAGAAGTGGCTCAGCGTTGCATCTTCTTGGACTAATTTAAGATTATCTAAATTTTTTAATAATTGAATATTGCCATCGATCCAACCTTTGGGATCAAGCAACTTAAAACCGAGGGAATTTAAGAAACCCGGTGAATGGATCATCAATTTAGGGAGTCGATTGTAGACATAGTCTTTGATTGTGGCATTGCGTGTGGTGATCGATGCCAAGGTTTTATACAGTTTGCCGATATAGCCTGAGGCATAACTGTCAATTGGGCTGCCTAGAACAATTAGGTTTTTCACCACACTAGGTTGATGCTGTGCGGTATAAAGCGTGACAAATACTCCCGCCATACTCCATCCATGCAAAGAAATTTTATCTGAGTTTGAATGTTGCTGAATCGCATCAATACATTTGGGAATAAATTTATCAATAAAAGATAGGAAATCAACACGATAGTTTTTATAGGTGAGCTTACCCCAGTCAATTAAATAAACATCAAATCCAGCTTCTTGAAAATGTTTTACTAAAGATCGATAGGGATATAAGTCGTAAATATCCATATTGATCGCTAGAGGAGCAACAAAGACAAGAGGTTCTTTAAAACGTTTGTTCTCTGAGGCGTAAAAGCGGACACGTGTTTGTTTAAACTGAGCAATCACTTGATAGGGGGTAGATTGAGATAACACCAGTTTGTCTGCTTCAAATATGCGCATTGCGAGGTGTTTAAAATTTACTTTTTGTAGTTCCACAAGTGATTTCATCTTTTAAAGTCTCATCATGAGTAAAGATTGCGCGAAGTCTAAGCGATAATTTCATCTTATACCTTGACCTTAAATACCCTAGGCGATCAAAATGTTGGCATATATAGATAGGATTTGATAATCCCTTTATGAAAAGCTTTTTTATAAAGGGGGATTAGGACCATTGATCATAAGGCATATAAAACCATGAATCCAAGCGATGATTTAGAATATCAACTTGAAACACTCGCCATTCGTACGGGACATAATCGTACTTTTGAAGGTGAACATAGTGAGCCTATTTTTTTAACGTCATCGTTTGTTTGTGAAAGCGCCGCTGATGCTGCTGCTAAATTTTCTGGGCAAATTGCAGGAAATACCTATTCACGTTATACCAACCCAACTGTACAAGCTTTTGAAAAGCGTTTAGCCGTACTTGATGGTGCAGAGCGTGCGGTTGCAACCAGTTCAGGCATGGCGGCTGTACATGCCATCTGTATGGCGTATCTGAAAGCAGGCGATCATGTGATTTGTTCACGTGCTGTTTTTGGTTCGATTATTGCCTTGTTTGAAAAATATGTTGCTAAATTTGCGGTTGAAGTGACTTTTGTCGATCTAGGAGATCTTGACGGCTGGAAACAGGCGATTCAACCAAATACACGTTTACTGTTTATTGAAACGCCGTCTAATCCATTGGCTCAAGTGGGTGATATGCAAGCCATCGCTGATATTGCCCATGCGCATGGTGCATTGTTTGCGGTTGATAACTGTTTCTGCACACCAGTTTTACAACAACCGATTAAGTTTGGTGCTGATTTGATTGTATATTCAGCAACTAAATATATTGATGGCCAAGGTCGAGCTTTAGGCGGTGCAGTGGTGGGGAAACATGATTTACTTGAAGAAGTGAATGGTGTTATTCGTACTTTAGGCAATTCAATGAGCCCGTTTAATGCGTGGATTTTCCTTAAAGGTTTAGAAACGCTCAGTATTCGTATGAAAGCACATTGTGAAAGTGCTCAAAAGCTAGCTGAATGGTTACACCAACACGATAAAGTTGAAAAAGTATACTATGCGGGTTTACCTGATCATCCGGGTCATGAACTTGCGAAAAGACAGCAAAAAGGTTTTGGTGGAGTCGTATCATTTGTTGTGAGAGGTGAACGCCAAGGTGCTTGGACTGTGATTGATAATACTCGGTTTTTATCTATTACCAGTAATTTGGGTGATGTAAAGTCGACAATCACGCATCCAGCAACCACCTCGCATGGTAGAATGTCGGCTGAGGCCAAACAAGCTGCAGGAATTGAAGAAGGTTTAATTCGTGTTTCTGTAGGCTTAGAAGATATTGATGATATTATTCGCGATATATCACGTGGTTTAGGTTTAATTTAACGAGAGAGACTTATGAACATTAATATGCTCATGCAGCAAGCTCAACGCATGCAAAAAGACATGGAAGTGAATCTTAAAAAAGCGAAAGAAGAGCTTGCAAATACCGAGGTTCATGCTGAAGCGGGTGGTGGCTTGGTTAAAGTGACCATGACTTGCCGCAATGTCGTTAAGCGTATCGAAATCAGCCCAGAACTGTTGCAAGACGAAGCTGACATTATTGAAGATTTGATTGTTGTTGCAATCAATGATGCAGCGCGTCAAGTTGAAGCTATTTCTGAACAGAAGCTACAAGGCGCAAATACAGGCATGGGTTTACCACCGGGCTTATCAGGTTTGTTCTAATTTAAATTTAATCCTTCCTCTAAGCTCCCTTTGTCATAAGGGGAGCTTTCCCATAAATGGCAATAATTGATTTTTGGGATTTCTCTATGCGATGCAATTCAAGTATCGTAAGAACGAGAGATGAGGAGGACTCTCCTAAGAAGTATCAATTTTTATGTTTAGCGAACGATTTGAACAGTTGGTTCATGCATTACGTATTTTGCCGAGTGTTGGTCCGAAATCAGCCCAACGTATGGCATTACATTTATTAATGAAAAATCGTGAAGGTGCATTTGCTTTATCTTATGCTTTGCATGAAGCATCCAGTCATATTCATGAATGTCATATTTGCCACTCTTTAACTGAAAATGAAATCTGTGATATTTGTGCTTCAGTTGAACGAGACGAGCAACTGTTATGTGTGGTTGAATCCCCAGCAGATGTGATGGCAATCGAGCAAAGTGGTAGTTTTCGGGGCAAGTATCATGTATTGGGCGGGCATTTGTCGCCTTTAGATGGTATTGGTCCAGAAGAAATCGGCATTCCATATCTGATCCAACGGTTAAGCGAAGGCAAAATCCAAGAAGTAATTTTGGCCACCAACGCAACGGTTGAAGGTCAGGCTACAGCACATTATTTGGTAGAAGCAACCAAACACTTACCACTTCATATGACTCGGATCGCACAAGGCGTACCACAAGGTGGCGAGTTGGAATATGTGGATAGTCATACTTTGAGTCAGGCAGTACATAATCGGATGCGGATGAAATAGCAGATTCATGCTATTTTCTTATATTTATTTTAAATTCATGTTGTTAATTTAAACAAATAATTAACTTTTACATTTTGTCTAACATTATTCTAGATCTATTTGCTGGAATCTATGGCACTATTGGCGGGCGAAAAGGATTTTCGTTTTTTGATTAAAGGGAATAGGAGTAATTTCATGTTGTGTATGTGGAATACTGATTAATTTTTTACATTTAATCTCGCATGTACGATGACTGTATTTAACAGTTTAGTCGCCAATGGTTCTTTTATTATTGTATTTGAGCAAATATGTTTCAATTTATCCAACAGCAAAACGATTTAGCTGTTCTCCTCTCCCAAATGGAACAATGTTCCACCTATGCACTTGATACTGAGTTTATTAAGGTCGATACCTTATATCCAAAACTTGGGGTCTGCCAAATCAATCTAAATGGACATGTTTCCTTATTGGATGGGGCAGCACTGGACTTATCGCATTTTTGGCAAAAAGTATTTAACGCACAACAAAATATTTTCCATGCGTGTAGTGAAGATATTGATCTGATCTATCACTATGCTGATCAGAAACCTTTAAAGAATATTTTTGATACTCAAGTGGCCATGGCATTTCTTGGACATGGGCTTCAAGTGAGTTATCAGAATGCGCTCAAAACTTGCTTAAATATTGATATAGAAAAAGATCAAACCCGCTCAGATTGGTTGGCTAGACCGCTCACTGAAAAGCAGATGTGTTATGCGGCAAATGATGTGCTGTATTTGGTAAAGCTTGCAGATGCTTTAAAAAATGATCTACAACGTAAAGGTCAGTACCAATATGTTCTTGAGGATTGTCAAAACTTAACCAAAGAAATTGCAATGGAAACACCACTTCCAGAGCTTTATACCAATATTGGTAATTATCGTCATACACGCCGTGAGCTGATGCAGTTACAACAATTGAGTATTTGGCGAGATCAAATTACCAAAGCAATGAACCAGCCGCGTAGCTTTATTCTGAAAAATACCACCATGCTCGACTTGGTAGAAAAGAACCCACACAATAATTTTCAACTGGCTCAGATCAAAGAAATACGACCGAATGTAGTGCGTGAGCATGGTCGAACGATTTTAGATTTGTTGAAATTTTTACCGCCAGAAGATGATTGGCCATTAAAAATGGCTCGACCAGTAAAAAGTAATTCTAAAGAAGTCGCGCCTAAAGTAGATGCGCTGATCGAAGATATTGTCATTCAAACTGGAATACCAAAAGAAGTCTTGCTGCGTAAAAAATGGCTGAATGCCATTTATGAGCATGTGGTTTTTCATTTGCCTGAGCAAGAGTTACCAAGCTATTTACTTGGGTGGCGTTATGATGTTCTCACAGAACCATTGATTGCACTATTGCAGCAGGACACTGAATATTTAGCCACACAAATGAAAATTTCTAGATAAACAAGGTAGTCAAAAAATCGACTGTTGCGTTAACATTCATTAATGTACCTGTGTTTTTTTTCATGTATGCTGTTTATGGTCTGTTGAGATAACATCGAGACCAACGGCCCCTAAGATTGTTAAGAGTTGTGAGTAAACATGCACTGCGATATTTATAGATCGAGCAAAAAAGACGAAATGTATATGTATATTGCTCGTCCAAACCATTCTGATGACAAGGAACTCGAAAATCCATTTGAAGGTGTTCCTGAAACAGTTCTACAAGCATTTGGTAAAGCAACTTTTGTGATGCATTTAGAACTTCATCCTGAACGTAAACTTGCACGTGTAAATGTGCTTCATGTTTTAGACTCATTACAGACCAAAGGCTTTTTTATGCAGATGCCGCCTGAGGGATTAATCAATCCAAATGCGGTAGAACCAGAGGGTTTGCGTGGTGCTTGAAACTTTAACTGCAATATGGGCAAACATTCTTTCGGTACTTGATCAATTTCCTGAAGAGAATGTTGCAATCATTGTTTATGTTACTGGGACACTCATTGCATTGTGGTGTTGGTATCGTTTGATGACACGCTTACCAACCCCAATTGGTGGAATCCTATGGATTGTTGCCTTTGCGATTCTTGCAACACCCACGATTTCAGAAGGTCCTAATTCAGCATTAGCGCCTGCCATTTTTGGTTTGATTTTTGGTGTGCTCACCAAAGAACATGTTTTAATCTGGTCGAACTTATCATTGATTTTATTCGTCATTGGTACTGGTCTATTGATTGGCTTTTGCTGGTCAAAATACACGGCAAATAAAACTGCACGTTCAGTTTAGATATACATCCACACATTGTTAAAGATAGAAAAATAAGGTTTTAAAAATGTCTGCTGATACACAACACTTCGCTGGTACAGATCAATATATTGCAACTGATAGCCTGAAACTTGCAGTAAAAGCTGCGCGTGCGCTACAAAAACCGTTATTGGTAAAAGGCGAGCCAGGCACAGGTAAAACATTACTTGCTGAACAGGTTGCAGAAAGTCTGGGTTTAAAGCTCATTACTTGGCATATCAAATCAACGACCAAAGCGCAGCAAGGTTTGTATGAATATGATGCAGTGTCACGACTGCGTGATAGCCAGTTAGGTGATGATCGTGTCTACGACATTAAAAACTATATTAAACCGGGTAAATTGTGGGAAGCGTTTACCAGTGAAGAACGTTGTGTGTTGTTGATTGATGAAATCGACAAAGCAGATATCGAGTTCCCAAATGATTTATTACATGAACTCGACAAAATGTCGTTTTATGTATATGAAACAGGTGAGACTGTCACCGCGATACAGCGTCCGATCGTGATTATTACTTCGAATAATGAGAAAGAATTGCCTGATGCATTCTTGCGCCGTTGTTTCTTCCATTATATTGAATTCCCTGATGAAGCAACCATGCGTGACATTATCGCGGTTCATTTTCCAAGTATCTCGAATACCTTGGTCAGTGAGGCTTTGCAAGTCTTCTTTAAGTTACGTCAAGTACCAAACCTAAAGAAACCGCCGTCAACCTCAGAACTTATTGATTGGTTAAGTCTATTAATGGCAGATGATATGCCTGAAGATGTATTGCGTAACCATGATAAATCTAAAGCGATTCCTCCGCTTTATGGTGCTTTGATTAAAAATGAACAAGATGTACAACTCCTTGAACGTTTAGCCTTTATGTCACGCCGTTAAGAGTGTTTATCAATGTTTGTTCGATTGTTTTACACTTTACGCAAATATGGTGTGCCAGTCACAACACGTGAACTGATTGATCTCAATCAGGCGGTTGCATCAGGGCTTGTGTTTGCTGATCAAGAACAGTTCTATCAACTGGCTAAAACTGTTTTAGTTAAAGATGAACGCTTCTTTGATAAGTTTGATCGTGCCATGAAAGATTATTTCGATGGCATTGAAACTTTCGATCTAGATGAATTGCTTAAACAAGTTCATAAGCTGCCCAAAGATTGGTTTGATCTGGAGCTATTAGAGAAGCATCTGACTCCTGAACAACGTGCCGAATTACAAAAAGCAGGTTCGCTTGAAGAACTGATGAAGATGTTGGAAGAACGTCTACGTGAGCAACATAAGAAGCACCAAGGCGGGAATCGCATGGTGGGAACAGGCGGAACTTCACCTTTTGGTGCTTTTGGTGATCATCCTGAAGGTGTGCGTATCGGTGGACCAGGGCGCAAACGCTCAGCAGTCAAGGTCTGGGAACAACGTAAGTACCAAAATCTAGATGATGATCAAGTCTTGGGAACACGCCAAATGCAAATCGCCTTGCGCCGTTTACGTAAGTTTGCGCGTCAAGGTGCTGCTGAAGAGCTGGATGTTGATGGTACGATTCGAGAAACAGCAAAACAGGGCATTTTAGATGTACAGCTTGTTCCTGAACGTCGTAATCGCATCAAAGTACTGATGTTATTTGATGTCGGTGGTTCAATGGATGCTCACATTGCTGAATGTGAAAAACTGTTTAGTGCCGCGAAGTCCGAATTCAAAACCTTAGAATATTTTTATTTCCATAACTGTCTATATGATTATGTCTGGAAAGATAATCATCGCCGTAGCTCAACACGGATGAATACGTGGGATCTATTCCATACCTATGGACGTGACTATCGTGTCATCGTTGTAGGTGATGCGAGTATGGCACCATACGAGTTAAAGTCTGCTGGTGGCTCAGTCGAATACATGAATGAAGAAGCAGGCGAAGTCTGGTTAAGACGATTGCGTCAACACTTTGATAAAACAGCATGGCTCAATCCTGAATTGGAAGGTTATTGGCATTACACCCAAACGATTCAATGGATTAAAGAGACTTTTGAAAATCACATGTATCCGATGACTTTGAAAGGCATCGAAGATCTGACGAGATATTTGTCACGTTAAAAATTTAAATAAATACGATATAAAACCGTTTCTTTGATTTGAAGCGGTTTTTTCTTGTTAAATAAGCCTCAAGCGGGTTAGAAACTTGTTAAAGCGTTGCTTTGCTTTTCTTGGCTCAGGTAAAATAAACCGTTTTGCAATTAGCACTTTTGGAGACGCCTAAGTGGAGCGACCTACAATCAGCCCTGAACATTTACAAGAAGCGGCTGAAAATCTAGTAACCATTCGAGATTTTATTCGTTTTGGTGTAACTGCACTTCGTCAATACGACGCACACTTAGGACAAGGCACAGAAGATTATTTTGCAGAAAGCGCTGCACTGGTTTTGCAAACACTCTCACTTGAGTGGAAAGCTGACCCAGAAATTTTAGATGCTAAATTATTGCCAAGTGAAAAAGCTGAATTCTTGAGCTTATTGGAACGCCGTGTCAATGATCGGATTCCAACGTCTTATTTATTAAATCTTGCTTATTTCTTTAATAAGCCATTTTATGTCGATGAGCGTGTACTTATTCCTCGTTCACCAATTGCTGAATTGATTGAACAACGTTTTGCACCTTATTGCTTAGATGAAAATGGACAGATGCTTGAGGCAATCAATAGTTTGCCTGAAAATAAGAATCCTAAAACACCACAACGTATTTTAGATATGTGTACAGGTTCTGGTTGTATCGCAATTGCATTAGCTTATGCGTTCCCAGAGTCCGAAGTTGATGCAACTGATATTTCAAAAGAAGCATTGGAAGTCGCATCAATTAACGCTGAACATCATGATAAACAGTATCAAGTCGCTTTGCTTGAGTCTGATTTATTTGCAAAAATTCCTGCTGAAAACCAATATGACCTGATCATCAGCAATCCACCGTATGTGGATGCAGAAGATATGGCAGATTTACCAGAAGAATTCTTGCATGAGCCTGAGCTTGCATTGGCTGCTGGTCAGGATGGCTTGGATTTAGTTCGTAAAATGTTAGCGCAAGCGGCTGATTATCTCACTGAAGATGGTCTAATCGTTATTGAAGTTGGAAACTCAGAATGGGCAATGCGTCAAAACTTCAACACAGTTGATTTTCATTGGCTAACGTTCAAAAAAGGCGGTTCTGGGATTTTTGCATTAACAGCTGAACAATGCCGTCGTTATAAAGACGTATTTCAGCAATCCGTTCAAAACTAAGGGGCAAAAGCATGGCAGGGAATAGTATTGGGCAACTCTTTCGAGTGACAACATGTGGTGAATCACATGGTGTTGGCTTAATGGCAATTGTCGATGGTGTGCCGCCAGGTCTTGAACTTTGTGAAGAAGATTTGCAAAAAGATTTAGATCGCCGTAAACCGGGAACATCTAAGTTCGCCACGCAACGTAAAGAACCTGATCAAGTTGAAATTATTTCAGGTGTCTTCGAAGGTAAAACTACGGGCACACCGATTGGATTATTGATCCGTAATACAGATCAAAAATCTAAAGATTATGGCAATATCGCGCAAACTTTCCGTCCAGGTCATGCTGATTATACCTATACACAAAAATATGGCTTCCGTGACTATCGTGGTGGTGGTCGTTCAAGCGCACGTGAAACTGCAATGCGTGTTGCAGCGGGCGGGATTGCAAAAAAGTATTTAGCTGAAAAGTTTGGTATCAATATTCGCGGACATGTGACTCAAATCGGTAATGAAGTTGCAGAGAAACTAGATTGGGCTGAAGTTCCGAATAATCCATTTTTCTGTGGTGATGTCGATGCGGTTCCACGCTTTGAGCAACTGGTCACTTCTTTGCGTGAGCAAGGCACAAGCTGTGGTGCAAAGTTAGAGATCTTGGCAGAAAAAGTACCTGTGGGTTGGGGCGAACCTGTATTTGACCGTTTGGATGCTGATATTGCTCACGCAATGATGAGTATTAATGCAGTAAAAGGTGTGGAAATTGGAGATGGCTTTGCCGTTGCAGAACAGTTTGGCCATGAAACGCGTGATGAATTGACCACAGATGGTTTTCTTGCAAATCATGCAGGTGGGATTTTGGGTGGGATTTCGAGTGGTCAAACCATCCGTGTCGCCATTGCACTAAAACCGACAGCAAGTATTACCACACCGGGTAAAACCATTAATATTGAGCGTGAAAACACAGATGTGTTAACCAAAGGTCGTCATGATCCTTGTGTTGGCGTGCGAGCAACACCAATCGCAGAAGCAATGTTAGCTATTGTTTTAATGGATCATTTTTTACGTCACCGCGCACAAAATGCGGATGTAGTACCACCATTTAAACCAATTGAAGCTTAATTCATAAATTCGAAGCCACGCACATATTTGTTATGTGCGTGGCTTTTATCGTTTTGGGTGATGCTTAAACAATACGTTATAGCGCCTCAGAAATCACATTTTCTGAAGTCGAAATATGATACTGATTTCGACCATTACTCTTTGCAGTATATAAAGCATGATCCGCCTGAGCAATAAACCCTGACAGGCTATCATTTATATTAGGTGTCATGGTTGTCACACCGACACTAATGGTAACGTACTTAGAAACAGGACTTTTAGGATGGTTAATATTTATATTACGTACCACCTCCATCAGTCTCTTGACTTGTATCAATGCCTGTTCTTGGTCAGTCATTGAGAACAGGAGTAAAAACTCTTCTCCGCCATAGCGTGCGGCTAGATCACCACTTCTTGAGGTGAGCGAACCTAGTGATATCGCAATACGTCTTAAACATTGATCGCCTTGTATATGCCCCAAGGTATCGTTGTATGGTTTGAAGAAATCAATATCAATCATCATGATGGTGATGGGCATTTCATGGCGCATTGCGCGTTTCCATTCATTTTCAAGCACTTCATCTAAATAGCGACGATTTGCTAAACCCGTTAGAGCATCCTGTTGCGATAGAATAGATAGCTGTTGTGCTTGACGCATCAGCTCTAATCGATTTAATTCGATCATACAATTTTGTAAATAATTCTCTCGATGTTGGCGATCAGTGGCATAGGCGAGGGCCATACCTAAGAAACTGCTAAACGTATATGTCCTATTTAGAAAAGTCCAATCTATTGAACCATTTAACCATGTACTGGCAGCAACACCCACAAGACCGCCACACCAACCCGCAATGATCGCTGTGTAGAAACGCATCCCCACAAAACCATAGATAATGACCACTGCATACATCATTGCAGCATGAAATAATACGTTGTGTTGGCCTTGTTCCAATACGTTGATCAAAGTGAATGTAATGGCAACAGCACCTGTTGAACCTATACAGACATAATGATCGAACCACCGATTCATAACTGGAAGAAAGGAAAGTAACCATGCGAATAGGATAATAATACCCACCCACCCATAGTAGGCAATCCATTCAAGTCGCATGTCAGGTGGTAATACTTGATAAATACCGAAACTAAGAAAAAGGTACAGACCTAGAATGATGGGACCACGGTAACGAAACTCGTGTGCAGCCTCATTTCTATACTGATCTCGATAGATCGCTTCTAATTCTTTAGGAAACCAAACTAAATTTAGCCCGCGAGATATTAACAAGTCGATTTGTTCTTGTCCCAAGATATTGGAAGCTTTCAACTTCATTTTATCTCTCACCACTCCCAAAGATTTTTTATATAAGTCAGATATAGGTATTCTTTTTTACTACGTTACACTGAATTAAATAAAATGTGTATTAGATAATCAAAAAAACTCAATTTTTTGTCACAATGGCTTTTTTATGCTTAAAACTTACACTAATTCCGGGTTTTTAGAGTTTTTCAAGCAATCTAATAGAATGATTTCAATAAAAAAGATGATCGGTAAACAAAACAACTACAAATCGAAGAATGGTGATTGTATATTTAGGATATTAGGATACAATTTATAAAAAAGCAGCAATCATGGAATGTGATTGAGTCAAGTCATACGAAATAGGATGCATCGCAATGACTGCTATGAGTCAATATGGAACAAAACTGGAAATCAGCGCTCATTCTGGCTGGTCACAAAAGTTCTGGGATGAACTTTTACCTGCAAAAGAACGAGTTAGCAAACACCCATTATTTTTAGATATGGCTAGTGGTTCATTAAGCCTTGAATGTTTTCGTTCGGCATTATTGAACTTTTATCCTTTAGTTGCTCATTTTCCCTCATACATGGCTGGAACCTTGGCCAAAGCCACATCGTTCTCGCAGAACGGGGTCACAGAGACTCGTGATTGGCTGATTCAAAATATTAAAGTTGAAGAGCGCCATCTGAGTTGGTATCAGGATTGGGCAGGTGGTTTTGGGCTGACAGTTGAAATGCTAAATACGGTCAGACCACCCGCTGCGATGAATGCCGTCAATCATTTTTTATGGGATGTCAACTTTCGAGGTAGTTTAGCTGAAAGTATAGCCGCGACGAATCTTGCAATAGAATGGGCGACAGGGGATTGGAGCATACAAGTTTATAAAGGGGTGCAAAGTTACACCCAAAACCCAGAGGTCAATATCAATAAACGATCGCTGGCTTGGTTAAGAGCACATGCTCACTATGATGACCTACATCCTTATGAAGCAATGGAACTGATAAAGAGACTTTGTGATAAAGATCCTGACATGCAACGAAAAGCGTTCTTAGCTGCTCAAGAAGGTTTGGCTTATTATGAGCTTGCACTAGACGAATGTTATAAACTCCAACAGGCGAACAAATAAGAATTTAACAAATATAGAGACTGTGACTTTGCTTGGGGACTTAGTCGCAGTCTCTATTCTCATTTTTTAAGTAAGCGGATTCATTTTTTCATCAAAATTTTCTAATTGTGGAAATTCTAGCGCCTCTAAATCATCTAAGTTTTTAATATAGTCTTCAAAATTCATTAAAATATTTTGTCTATCTTCATTGCTGATATATGGGACATGATAAGCCATAAATGGCGGCAAAACTTCAAAACCAACGTAGGCGAGTGTGCCGCGTTGGATAGATGATAAATAATGTTCAATAGGGCCATGCACTGTGTTTTCACCAAACATGTTGCTGCGTCCGCCCAGAGTCAAACAAAGCATCGCTTTTTTCCCAGTCATGCCACCATGATTGTAGAAGCGCTTGCCTCCATAAAAAAGACCAGAAACAAAAACACGATCTATCCAACCTTTTAAAACGGCGGGAACCGATGTCCAGTACAATGGAAAGCTAAATAAAATCAGATCCGCACGTTTTACTTTTTCAATTTCGAGTTCAATATCTTTAGAAAATTGTTGTTGCTTCAGTGCATGACGTTGCTCAAGTGCATAATTGAAATATTCTGGTTGATTAAGCTGCTCAAAATCATCTTTTGATGCAATTGGATTGAAATTCATTTCATATAAATCTGAAACCTCAACGGTATAACCTAATTGCTCAAAAGTTTGTTGGGCCGTATTCTTTAGCGCCGCAGTAAAAGAAAGTTTCTCAGGATGTGCATGAACAAGCAAAACATTCATTGATCAATAACCTTAATATGTAAATTTTTAGATAGATCTACTATGCCTAAAAGCTAAAAAATGGCATAGTTCTAAAACCGCCAATATTTACCATTTCACGCCAAATGTAGCATCTAAAAGGATGAGTGATGAACCCTGAATTACCTGGCACATATGTCAATCTATTGGTAGATGTCGTTAAAAAGTGGGATATTTCTTCGGAACGGCTTTTGGCTGGGACAGGTATTTCCTCGCAAAAATTAAATGCTCCATTTTGGTATGTGGATTTCAATGTTTTTAATTACTTATTGGAAAAAGCAGCGCTACTTACAAAAGAGCCAGCAATAAGTTTATATCTTGCAAAAGAGATGAAAGTTTCTTGTTATGGACATGTTGGAATTGCAGCAACAGCATCAGAAACTCTGGGGGATGCAATAGAGGTTTTAGAGCAATTTATTGGCTTACATTGTTCGGTGTTTAAGCCTAGGCTTAAAATCGATGAAGAAATGGCGTATCTATATTTTAATCAGCCTTTACAACAGTTTAGGCTTAATACGCATGGTATTACGTTTTTAGTTTTTGGATTTGCACAAATATTAGAAAATTTAGCTCAACATAAACTAGAAATTATTTTTAGATTTCAGCAAGATAAACCTGTTTTTTATAAAGTGCTTAGAAAGTTTAATGAATTAAATGTGAGTTTTGGTCATAAAAATGACTGTCTAATCCTAAAAAAGGATGTGCTCGGTTTAGCTCTGAAAACGGCAGATACACTGGTGGCTCGGTTAACTAAACAGCAATGTAAACAAGACGTTCAGAACTTAACTTTAAAAAGAAGAAGTAAAAATAACGTGACATCAGTAGTAAAGGAGCTACTTTATGATGAGTTTGAGGGCTTTTTATCTTTAAAACAGGTCGCAGAGAAACTTCATATTTCAGAAAGGACACTACAACGACAATTAACGAATGAACAGACGGCATTCCAAATTCTTGCTGCCGAAGTACGTAGAAAGCATGCTGAGCATTTATTGAGACAACACCAGTTATCAATTGAACAGGTTTCTGAGCGTCTAGGCTATGCAGATATTTCTCATTTTTCCCGTGCTTTTAAAAAATGGACAAACGTCACACCTAAGTTTTATCGAGAAGTTGCTAAGGGTAATTTCTATTAAATATTTTAATCGATGTGAGTCGTAAGCAATGATCGCATTGGGTTTATACCTAAATTACGTGGGTGGTTAACCAACATGAATAACGGAATAATTATTACAACAATAACTTAGTATTGATTAATAATGGTTCAGTGCGTATAATGTATATTATGTTAAATAGAATATCCAAGACTTCAGACCGCTACTCGACTTGCGTATTAGTCGAGCCTACGCAAGTCTCTGTGGCTTGTTCTAATGAAATGCAACCCTATCAAACTTTTAAGATGATGGCTGCGTTGTTTTCTTATATCTGCTAAGGCTGTAATTTGTTTTTGCTGGAGTTTGTTATAGACACTAGCCTTTGCTAAATCATCATTTAATTGAGTTAATCTTTTTCTTTTAATATCTATATTTAAGCTGTAATTTTCTATGTTAATTACGTTTAAATTCCAACCCTCTCATTTTTCAACTAGCTCAGGTTATAATTATGGTCTCCAAAAATATGGTTGATCTATTATGAACGCCTCCAATGACCCTCTACACGGCAAAAAACTTGCTGACATTTTAGACGAATTATTGGATTACTACGGTGGCTTTGAAGGCTTAAGTCGTAAAATTGAAATTAGATGTTTTTGCATAGATCCAAGTGTTAAGTCATCATTACGATTCTTACGTACAACACCATGGGCACGTGAAAAAGTAGAAAGCTTATATTTGTATGTCTTACGCCAAAAAGCTAAACAGAAATCGTAGCTATCAGAATCCTAGCCTCAGCATAAACTACACTTATTGAATAGCTACTGATTTTGTAGACACCTTTTAATTAGTGGTGGACTGCCACCACTCTCCTAGAAAAATTTAGTCTATTCTTAAGATCTTTTTAGTAGGAAAAATAGCATTAGAGGGAGCACATGCACCCTCTTAAATTTTAAAACTTATGATGCAGCAGTTCTTTATATTTTATATTAAACAACCTTTTTTAGTGTTTAATTTTTAGTTCAGTGAAAGTTGTAATAGTCAAATTAAAACAATAATCATATTGTTTAATATGAAAAAAATAATTTAAAGTTAAATTATACTACTATTTCTACTACAAAAAATTAAACAAATAAAACGCCGTACAGCAAGCGTTGAATGAGACATTCACTGCTAGTTAATTTACTGTACGACATAAGAATAAATATCTGTTCAACAGTTTTATTTTTTAGTTTCCACGATAGGTTGAATAACCATAAGGGCTGAGTAACAACGGAATATGATAATGTTTAATCGTTCCATCCACTTTAAAGATCACAGGAACTTCTGGAAAAAAGGTCTGTTGCTTTTGTTGATTGAACCAAGCCTCAGTTTTAAAGGTCACTTTGTAAATCCCTTTTTCCAACGCTTTATTCTCAGGATATAGCGCAGTAATCCGCCCATTTTCACCCGTAAGTTTCTGATTCAGCTTAATCCACTGATCACCAAAGCTTTTCTCAAGAACAACTTCAACATTTGCTGAAGGTAAACCATTTTCTAAATTAAGAACATGGACACTCAATGGATTCTGTTCAGCAAATGCCGCTGAGCCGAGCAAGATAAGTGAACAAGGTAAGATTTTCTTTAACATCATAAACTCCTTAAAGATTTTTCAATATTTGAATGGCTGATGTAGCACAGTAATCATCGTTTTTAGCGCCGCCTGCACCAGCAACGCCAATTGCTCCGACCACTTGATTTTGGTATCGAATAGGTAATCCACCACCCAATAACAGCAGCTTAGACACAGTGGTTAAATTTTTTGCATCAGAATTGCTATTTGCTGTTTGACTCAAAGCTAAGGTTGCTGTTTTTGTTGATAATGCAGTAAATGCTTTTTGCTCTGCAGCATCTAAATTGTGTGGACCGACGGACTCATGGCGTTGTGCATAAAGTGTATTACCACCTTGATCAACGACTGCGACTGCAATATTTTGCTTGATATTTTTGCATACACGCTCAGCTTCACTGGCTAATACTTTGGCGGTTTGAAGATCCAACGAATAAACTTGCTTCAACTCCACAGAGTGTGCAACAGTGCTACTAAACAGTAATGTTAAACCAAGAATTTTAAGCTTATTCATATTGATTCCTGCCTGATATGATTTGAAAATCTTAAACAAATCCATTCCTCCACAGCATGACAATCACATTACAAAATTGTCATGTTCACAAAGAGTCTGAACAAAATGTGTATTCTGATTATCGAAGATGAAACGAAGATCGCGTCTTATTTAGTAAAAGGCTTAATTGAGTCAGGCTATGCTGCGGAATGCGTCCATTCAGGACTAGAAGGTTTGGAAAGATTAAAAATGAAATCATATTCTTTGGTGATTTTAGATGTAATGTTGCCTGATCTTGATGGTTGGGATGTGTTGAAAATACTTCGCCAATTTTCAAAGGTTCCCGTGATCTTTTTAACTGCAAAAGATCAGATTTTAGATCGTGTCAAAGGTTTAGAGCTGGGTGCAGATGATTATTTAGCAAAACCATTTTCCTATATCGAACTGCTTGCTCGTATCAAAAGTCTTTTAAGACGCCAACAATATAATCAAGAAAATGAACTCTCAATTGCTTCATTAAAGATGGATTTAACACAACACAAAGTATGGCGAGAAGATTCATTAATCGACCTCAGCAAAAAGGAATTTAACCTACTTCGATTTATGCTTCTGCACCAAGATGAAATTATTACGCGCCGCCAAATTGCCTCAGAAGTTTGGAATATTAACTTTGATACAGATACTAACTTTATTGATGTTGCTGTACGTCGCTTACGCAGCAAAATTGATGATGGACATGATTTAAAGTTAATTCATACGGTTCGGGGCTTAGGTTATAAGCTATCGGTTCAAACATGATGAATCATATCTTTCGCTCATTAGAATTGAGACTCACCCTACTGGTGACTTTTTGTAGTGCTCTAGTTTTATGCGTAGTGGCAATGATTAGTTATGTTGGGATTAATCAAATTTTAATTATCCAACAAGACCGTGCTCTGACAGATCGAATTGAACGACTCGAAATACTTCTACAAGATAGTGAAAATATCAATCAAATTGTTGCTCGCCCTAAGCTCTATCAAAATATGTTAGGCAACCAAGATAACTTGTTTATTTTAATGGATCACAAACAACGCCTGATTGATATTAATCCTTTGAATATTCCCCTTCCTCGATTGGCAACCTCAAGCAGCATCCAATTTACTGATTGGACTCAGACCGAACACCCAACACGCTTGTCATGGAAAACGATCAGCATCCATCAAAAGCCGTATGTGTTAATCGCTGGAAAGCAATGGTCTGAACGTCTCAATATTCTTGAGCCATTCCGTAATGGCTTATTGGTTTCAGTGAGCATAGGGATTGTAATGATCTTTATGTTGTCTGCTCTGGTTAGCCGTTTTGGATTAAGCACTTTAAGAAAACTACAACAACAAACTCAGGCAATCAATGTCCATCAATTGCAGCAAAGAATTCAGCTTGATCAAGCTCCATCAGAAATTGAACAACTGACAGCAGACATCAATACCATGCTGAACCGAATTGAAATCGGATACCAGCAACTCAATCGATTCTCAGAAGACATTGCGCATGAATTTCGTACTCCACTCAACAACCTGATTGGACAAACGGAAATCATGCTGATGGGTGAGCGTACAGATGAGCAATATAAAGAACTGCTGTATTCAAATTTAGAAGATTACCAACGTCTAAAACGTATGATTGATAGCATGCTGTTTCTTGCACGTGCAGATCGTCAGATGGTGATGTTAAATAAACAATGGGTGGATCTACCTAACTTGATTGAGACGATTTGTGACATCTTTGAGCATCAAGCCGAAGAACAAGCTTGCCAGTTTATTGTGCAATTAGAACAAACCCAAATATTGGCTGATCCAGAGTTATTACAACGAACGCTTTATAATTTAATTTCGAATGCACTGACACATGGTGGTTTGCAACGTCAGATTTATATTGGCAGTCGAAAAAAACAGCAAGATAGCTCAAGTCCCGCAACTAGTTTATATGTGATCACAAGTGATACGAGCATTGCAGATGAGCATCTTGATTCTCTATTTGAGCGCTTTTATCAATGCACATCAAGTCGCCATCAAAGCAGTCAAACTGGAGGTCTTGGTTTATCCATCGTTGCCTCAATTATGGCCCTTCATCAAGGTGAATATTTGGCCTACAACACACCAGATGGAATTTGCTTTGAACTTATTTTTCCTGATTTTTCTGAAAGCTAGTTTTCACCAAACTATTTAAGATAATTAAAATAACTACTAAATACTATCTCCCTACATATTCACCGCCCACCTAAAAACCAGTGTTTCCATAGCTTTGTCATATCCATGCCCCTCGTTATTTACAGTAATTTTTATAACCATGGCTTCATTACAATCATGTTTCTTAATAGCAGAGTTACCAACCTACTTTAATTGAAATGCAATGTTTTTATAAAGCTAAGTGTTATTATTAGACCCTGTTCAATATCATAATTCTCTTATGAAGAATACATTTTCTGACAACACTCAAATTGGCGTGGTTTCCACTTTTTCTGAATTGGTAAATTCCAGTTTTCAAGGCGATATGAATGCTATTTGCTGGTATAGAAATTTGGTCGGTGATTTTGAAGAAATTGTGTCTAAACTTGAGTTAAAAGAGAATGTTACGGAAGTTTTAGTTGAAGATGTTTTAGCATTGAAACTTTCGGAAAATGGCAATTTAGCAAGACAAATTATCTTAAAAGATATACAGCTATTGACTGTTTTTGGAGCATCGCCTTCGCTTAATTTAATTAAAAATTACGAACGGGATGAAGAACTAGATTTTATTTCAACAGATGTATATTCGTTTCATGTTGACCGATCACCTATCCCAACAGATACTTTTTTGTGCACCTATCATGGTTCTGCAAGTGATATCCTGCCCCATGATCAAGTTGAACAAAAGATTTTAATTCCAGAAATCAGGGAAAAACTTAAAAAATTACATGACGGTCCAGAAGCTGAATTTGAAAATTTTCTAGAAGAGTATTTCTTTGATCTGCATTATCAGCCTAAACCTAACACAAAACCTGTGAACTTAGGTTTAGGACATCTTTGGCGGCTGGCGGTAGATCATCCAACACAACAGGTCTTGCCTTGTGTTCATCGCGCTCCTGTTGAAATGGATGATGAATATAGACTGCTATTGATTTGTTAAGTATTTATTCGATATATAGATTGGCATTCCGAACTAAACGGCTGTATTGGACTTTTACAAGTTGATTACATAATCATACAAGTAAAAGTCCCTACTAGTTTCAGCGCAACTCGTTTCTTTAAATATCGCTATCTCGCTTGGGCTCAATCAAAGACTTTGTTGTTTTAGATGTTGTATTATTATATCGAACACCTAAACTCGCATATAAGTCATCTGCTGAAACCTCCATATCAAAACGTATTTTCTCGCGTTCCCTTATTTCCTGAGTAATATTGGAAGCTTCATTTTGACTTACTCCAGCTGCTTTTAGTGTCGCCTCACCAAAAAGCAAAGCAGATTCAAAGGTCTCTCTAATCTGAAAGTCTACATCAGCTTTAACTAATTGTAAGGAATGCTCTCTATCGTAGGCTCGCACAAGTACCTTAGCAAAAGGAAACTCATGTTTGATAAGCGTTACGATCTGATTTGCGGAATTTTTGTCGTCTATACAAACAGCAATAACTTGAGCATTACCAGCACCTGATGCATGTAAAATATCTAATCTTGCTCCATCGCCATAATAGACTTTAAAACCAATTTTTTCTGCATTCTTAATCATTTTAATATCACTATCAATAATGGTGACATCTAAACCATTTGCCAATAACGATTGACTCATTACCTGTCCAAAGCGACCAAAACCAATGATTAGTACACTACCATTAAGACCGTTGGCTTCATCAATACCATCTAAGTTTTCTTGATGACTTGGTTTATAGATTTTTTTGAAAATGATTCCAATCACAGGAGTCAATACCATAGATAAAACAACAATGGCCGTCAGGGTTGATTTAATTGTTTCATCAATCACATGAGCACTTGTTGCCGCAGCAAAAAGAACAAAAGCAAACTCTCCTCCTTGAGCCATCAGTAAGGCACGATCAAGCGCATCAGGGTGAGATGTTTTTGTAATACGAGCAACCACATAAATCATAAGTGCTTTGGCGGTCATCATTGCTACAACAGCACTGAGAATTAATTGCCAATTGTTTGCAACTACCGACAAATTAAGCGCCATTCCGACGCCAAGGAAAAACAACCCAAGTAGAATCCCGCGAAAAGGCTCAATGTCCGCTTCGATTTGATGTCTGAAAGTAGATTCTGATAACAATACACCTGCTAAAAAAGCCCCCATAGCCATAGATAGACCACTTACCTGCATCAACAATGCTGAACCTAACACAACGAGCAAGGCTGCGGCAGTCATTACCTCACGAGCTTTGGCGGCAGCCAACAACCTAAATAAAGGATTAAGAAGCCAATAGCCTGCAGCAATTAGCCCGGCAATTGCTATAATTCCTATACCAATTCCTTGCCAACGAGAGCTAACACTTTCTACTACTGGATCTGGCGACATGAATGCAACAATGGCTAAAAGAGGAACAATCAGTAAATCTTCGAACAATAATATGGCGACTATTTTTTGTCCTCGTGGTTGATTGATATCTCCCCGATCACCCAATAGTTGCATCACAATCGCTGTCGATGTTAATACAAAACCTGTCGCGGCAATGAATGCAATTTGCCAGCTAAAACCAAAAGCCAAACCAACGCCAGTCAATGCTAAAGAAGATAAGGTTATTTGGAATGCACCTAATCCGAAGATTTCTCGCCTTAAACTCCATAAATGTGATGGTTTCATTTCTAAACCAATCAAAAATAGATACATAACGATACCGAGTTCGGCGATATGTAATATTGAAGCTGAGTCTGAAAAGAAGGCAAGTCCAAAAGGACCAATTATGAGCCCAGCGGTAAGGTAACCCAGTACAGAGCCAAGCCCAATACGTTTAAAAATAGGTACAGCAATCACGGCTGCTGCCAATAGAATGACGGGGCTTAGCAAGCCAACGGAGTGGGCCTCTGCGGACATATTATGGTTCTCAAAAATAATTCGTAAAAAGGTCAAATACTTTTCTGAAATCTATTATTAAATACCTAATTTTAGAAAAATAAATCTGATCTGACCCACGAAAATTGGACGGTTTCATTAAGCAGCTTTATGTATGGAATCTTCCATCGAGAGCTGTTAATTATTAAATTTAGACTTATGCGATAAACTTAAGAATCAGTTGAGTAACTGTCGCATTGTATGGATGTGGCGCACATACCAAACAACAGTGCCCTGCAACATCGTATTTTGACCAATAATTAAAGTCTCAAATGCTACATAAAGCGCCATCGTCAGTGTTTGTGCGCCTAGAATCACATCAATTAATCTGCACTTTCCATAATGCTCTTTAGCTTTTCCACTTTGCCAGCATAAGGTGGATAACTCAATGAATCATCCATCGACTCACTGGTGTGGACTATCATGATTGGTTTGAAATGCGTAAAGGCTTTGAATGTTGCTTCACCAACATAATTACCCATGCCACTATTGCCTACACCACCAAATGGTAAATATCTCGATGCTGCGTGTTGCATACAATCGTTAATAGTAACGCCACCTGAACTGGTATGTGCAAGCACTAAATCTTGGCTTTTTTTGTCTTTACTAAAAAAATATAACGCCAAAGGTTTCTCTTTAGTCTTTTGAAGAGCGACCAGTTCTTTAATTGAATCAAAGGCAAGCACAGGCATAATAGGCCCAAAAATTTCTTCTTGCATAATCTCAGAATGTTCTGTGACATCATCTAAAATAGTTGGGGAAATATAACGTTTCGCTGCGTCTGTCTGTCCACCAAAAACCATCGTCCCATTATTGTTTAGTGATCTTACCAATCTTTCAAAGTTTCTTTGGTCGATAATAAAACCATAATCTTCACTTTGAGAAGCATCTTCGCCATAAAACTCCACGATGTATTTTTTGCAGAGTTCTATAAACTTCTCTTTGATGCTCGAATGTACATATACATGATCAACTGAAACACAAATTTGACCTGTGTTGAATAATTTCGCCCTAACTATACTCTTGGCAGCATGTTCTATATCAGCTGTTTCATCTACGATAGCAGGACTTTTCCCACCTAATTCTAAAATTGTTGGTGTTAAATGTTTAGCGGCTGCTAATTGAATAACTTTACCTACTCTTGGGCTACCTGTAAAAAATATAAGGTCAAATCGTTCTTCTAAGAAACGATTAATCATTTCCACATCTCCCAAAATACATTTGATGTAATTTGGCGAAAATGTAGTTTCTACAATTTCATTAATTACTTCTCCACAAGCAGCAGAAGTAGAAGAAGGTTTTACCACTGCTGTATTTCCAGCGGCTATTGCTCCAAGCAAAGGACCAAAAATTTGCCATGTCGGAAAATTCCAAGCACTCAAAATAAATGCTGTTCCTAAAGGTTCGGGTTTTAGGATACTTTCATTTGCCTTAAAAATTTCAGGCGATTTTACGTGCTTTTCTTTCGCCCAATCCCTTAGATTGTTTATCATGTTATTGAGTTCATCTAAAACCCAATTCAACTCAATTAAATACGTTTCCATTTCATTTCTGCCCATATCTTTTTTAGCGGCTTCAATGATTTTCGGTTGGTATTTTATAAAACTTGTTTTTAGTTTTTCTAATTGCTCTAATCTAAAATCTAGATCCAATGTTTCGCCTGAAAGAAAATACGATCTTTGGCTATCTAATAAACTCTTAATCTGTTCTTGATTCATCTTTATGCCTCATAATGTTAGTTCTTAAATAATTTTTTAGCTTTTATAAGTAAAAACGTGGAAAAAATAACCACGTTTTTACAAAAAATTATAATGCTGCTGTTGGTCGTACAACTATTTCACTCGTATCAACATCTTCGGGTTGATTAATAACGTGTGCGATAGCATTGGCAATCGCTTCTGGCTTAAGAGCAATATTACGATAACCTTCCATAGCTTCAGCTGCGGCAGAATCTGTAATGGTTTTCGCAAGTTCCGACTCAACCACTCCTGGATAAACACACGTTACGCGAAGCTCTTTATGTTCTTGACGCAATCCATCAGAAATGGCACGTACAGCATATTTTGTCGCACAATATACGGCTCCTGTAGGAATGACATATAAGCCACCTATAGAAGAAATATTAATAATTTGACCATTTCCTTGCTTTTGCATAATAGGAAGTACGGCTGCTACGCCATAAAGTACACCGCGAATATTTACATCTATCATGGCATCCCATTCATCTACTTTAAGAGATGCCATTGGTGACAGTGGCATAATACCTGCGTTATTGATAATGACGTCAATTCGACCAAATTGATGTATCGCAAAATCAGCAAACGCCTGAACATCATCTTTTTGGGTGACATCTAAAGGACGATATTCGACTTTACACCCTTCAGAACCGAGTTCATCAGCCAGTACTTTTAGTTTATCGGTACGACGAGCACCAATCAGTAAGGTATGCCCTTGACGAGCAAGAACTCTAACAGTGGCTTCACCAATACCACTACTTGCACCTGTAACAATAATAATTTTTGATTGGATTGTTTTTGACATGTATTGAAACCTCTAAAACCGTAAAGATGAACTTAAATGCATTAAAAACCTAAAATTATCCTATATACAAAGGGTCGAAGCTTTAAGACCTATTCGTATTCAATGCTTGCCTAAAAGTAATCAATAACTTGCTTAAAGAAAAAATTACTCGTATTTTTAATTATTTAAAACTGGATGTGGAATTCAAGAATGAGCACTAACTTCACCCTTAATTCACAGCAGCGAATGTTGTCTTTAATAAATCAGTTAGCTTCTTCGGAAGGGTTTACAGAGTCATTGCTTAAAAATGTCACATTTATTCGTTCGAATAGTGCATTGACATGCATGTCGACCTTCTATGAGCCTAGTATTGTAATTATTTTACAAGGACGTAAATGCGGTTTTTATAATGATAAACAATATATTTATGATGCTAATAATTATCTTGTGGTCTCTATTCCTTTGCCTTTTAATGTTGAGGCAGAAGCAACGGCTGATAACCCTTTGCTAGGTATTATACTCCACATTGATCCCTTGATATTGACCGAACTTATAACAAATCTTCCTGTAGACTCTGTGCCATCTAGCTCTCCTCCTAGTGCGTTATATTCTAGTCCTGTAGATGAAAATTTTGAAAATGCAGTATTTCGTTTGATAAAGTCACTAACCTCTCCTATTGATGCTAAAGTTTTAGGACCTTCTATATATAGAGAAATTCTTTATAGAGTTCTTAGCAATGAACAAGGAAATGGACTTAGAGAAGTTTTATTAAGGAATAGTAGTTTTGGTAAGATTGCTAACGCGTTACAGTACATTCATTCAAATTATGATAAGAAAATAGATGTTAGCACTTTAGCAATACAGACTAACCTTAGTATTCCTGCTTTTCATATGTATTTTAAAACAGTCACTTCTACCTCCCCAATTCAATATATCAAGGCTATACGATTACATAAATCAAGATTAATGATGGTCAGACAAGGCGTAAGTGCTGAAAGCGCTGCAAGAAAAGTTGGATATGAAAGTGCTTCTCAATTTAGCAGAGAATTTAAACGTCTATTTGGTCGTAGTCCAATAGAAGAAGTAAGAAACTTAAAAACAGTTTTATCTCTTTCCACATCCAACCCCGATGGCTAAAAAACCTTTAATTATATATATTTATGTTGAGATTAAAGTTAACTGAATTATTCAGGGTGTAGCAATACCTGAATCAAATCAAAAACTCACATTCCAAGACAACTGCGCGGTACGTGGCGCACCAAGGAATAAATAATCATCCCCAAAGAAGCTACCTGCATCTCGCCAGTATTTTTTATTGAATACATTATCAACATTAAATCTCAAAGTATTGTCATACCCATAAGCACGGAAGTTATAGGCAGTGCCGACATTAAATACTGTATAACCAGATACTTTCGCTGTACCTGATTTATTGGCGTATTTACTACTGCTGTATTGCATGCCTGTTAACAAGCGTAATCCATCTACTTGTGGCACTTGATAAGACAAATAACTGGCGAAACGTACTTTCGGTACATTTTGAGTTTGATGCCCTTGATAATCTGAGACATTTATATCCTTCAAGCGTGAACGAGTAAGCGCTAAAGTCGATATCATGTCTAGGCTCTGCCCTAGCCGCCCTTGTACGCCTAATTCCAAGCCAAGGTTGTGTTGTTGACCATTGGCGACAAAATCATTTGAAATATCGGTATATTGATTATCTTGTTTCAAATCAAATAATGCAGCAGTGAACAGCAAATTCTGCACTTGTTGTTTAATCCCCAATTCATACTGGGTGGATTTTATAGGTGCTAAAGTTGCGTAGGCATTATTGGCAAACCACGGTGCTTGTCCACCATCGCTCAAGCCTTTGGCATAAGACGCATAGAGATGGGTATTTTCCCAAGGCTGAAACATCAGCGCGAACTGAGGCAAGAATCGGTTTAAGTCCGTATCACGGATAGTATTAGCTTCAGCATCATAAGCTTTTTCATCTAAATGCAGCAGTTTTCCACCCACTAAAACTGACCAAGTATTATTAAAATCAATCTGATCGAGCAAGTTGAGTGCGGTTTGCTGACTATCTAAAGATTTATATCGATTACCTAGAGCTACATTTGTAGGCTCATAGTTTACTGTATTGCTGTAGATGTTACCTGTGCCCACCAGCTCATTCATTGCATCATATTGGGCACGGCGTTTGTAGGTCTGTGACAATTCAACATTCAGCTTATGTTGCCAAGATCCCGTATTAAATTTACCGTTTAATCCTGCTTTAAATTGATTGGTTAGGTAGCTGTCATCAGGGCTGCGGAAATCATAAATATCATAATTGCCATTTTGGTCAAAACTATTGCCTAAGCCTGTAGTCTGACATATATCACTGTAGCAACCCCATGGAAATGCCGAATAATCATCGACCACGACACGACTTTGTGATGCAGACAGGTTTGCAGTCCAATGATCATTGATTTGTTGACTATACTTTAAGCTGGCATTGAGGCTTTCATTGGTGACAGGTTTACTCCAGCTTTGATAGCCAAGCAAGCGATCCCATTCAACGCCAGTAGGTACGGTTTTTCCATCAAGTAACTGATAACCAGCAACAGAACGTTGACGTTGGCGCTGTGATTCGATATCAAATTCTAGTTTTGAATGATCTGAAATGTTCCAGTCTAAAGCCAGCGAACCAAATAAACGCTTACCATCGGTATGTTCAACATAAGGATGGATTTCTTCTGTAGCCAGATTAACTCGATAGCCAAATTGCTGGTCTTCACTGATGAAACCACCCAAGTCAGTCGCGACACGATGACCGCCATGACTGTCTGCTTCAACTGTAATGGAACGAATCTCTTTCGGACGTTTAGTCACATAGTTGACTACGCCGCCAGGTGTTGACATACCACTTTGAATTGCGCTTATGCCTTTTAGGATTTCGACTTGTTCTTTATTTTCAAGCGCTACATTTTGTTCACCTCGTAGGAGGTTACCATTCAGTAAATAACTCGAACCGAGATTTAAAGAAAAGCCACGCATGACAAAGTTTGGATAGTAGCCAATTGGTGCATAACCATCACCGACTGCCGCATCATTTTTTACGACATCGGTGAGTGTTTTTGCATGCTGATCTGCAATGCGTTCTGCTGTGACTGTGTTGATGGATGCAGGAATTTCTATAAGATTTTGCTGAGTAAAACCCGATAAATTCACTTTTGGCTGGTGGTATATGGGTTGTTCTACTTGTGCAGCCACGGTAATGGTCGGGAGACGTGGTGTATTATTTTCATTTTCTGCATGTACGACTGTTGAGCTAAGCCCTAGACATGAAAATGAGCCAACTGCCAGTATTGCTTTTTGTAAACGAGAAAATGGATATGTTTTCACAGTCGTTGCCTAACCCCAAAAGATAATCTTACAGCCTGAATTTTATGGGATGAGTATTCACAATTTTGTTGGATTGAACAAGCATATTCCCTTACATATCTCAGATTTGTTGAATTATCTTCATCAAACTTTATTCAGATTTCCGACAAAGGAAAATTCCTGAGTCTTTCAAAGCATGCTACTATTTCAAAAATGACAATACATCATGTCAAATTAAAAGAAGGAATTGAGATGCTAAAAATGCAACAAGTCAAGATAACCCAAGAATTCAATGCACCTGTCGAAAAGGTTTTCGCGACCCTCAGTGAGCACGAAAATCTAAATAAAATTTTCGCACCAGCAAAAGTGACTCGTCTCAGTGATGGCAAGGATGCGCGTAATGGCGTGGGTTCAGCACGTAAGTTATCTATTCCATTGACACCATCATTTGTCGAAACAAATTTGGTCTACATCGAAAATGAACGGATTGAATATGCCATTACCAGTGGCATTGCACCGATCAAAGATCATCGCGGTGTGATGAAGTTTACTGATCTTGGCAATAACCGTAGTCGTTTGGATTATACGATTATGTTTAAAGGTCGAGTTCCGTTTATTGGCGCAATCATTAAAGTTGCACTACAAAATGGTGTGAGCCGTGGGCTTAAGAAATTAAAAGTTTAATTTTAGAGAAAACAGAATTTTTCTAATTTTTGAATCAAACTCCCCTATTTTCTGATGGTGGGAGTTTTTATTGAGTCTATTTATCCACCATTCTTTGAAAAAACAATTCCTAAAATAACATTCAGCTCATTTTTACGATACATTATTGCCTTGGATGGGTTTAATTCAAGGAAAGACATGACACTTAAGCAATTAAAAGCCTTTTTGGCACTTGCTCGTACCTTAAATTATGCCAATGCTTCTCTTGAGTTACACCTGAGTCAATCTGCCCTGAGTCTTTCCATTAAAAGTCTAGAAGAAGAATTAGGCGGTAAGTTGTTTAATCGAAATACACGCCGTGTTGAATTGTCTCAGGAAGGAAAATCACTGATCCCCTATGCAAAAAAATTACTCGCAAATTGGGATGAGATGGAAAATGATGTCAAACAGCGCTTTAAATTGAACCGCGGCACATTAAGCATTGCTTCAATGCCATTTGTCACCCATGCAATCTTGCCCGAGGTGATTCATGCGTTCTTATCGCTTCATCCAAACCTCAACTTTTCCATCCATGATATTCCGAATGAAACTATTATTGAAAAAGTGCAAGATGGTATTTTTGAGTTAGGAATATGTTTTGAACCTGATCTGACTGAAGGTCTAGAATTTAAACCTTTATTTGAGGAAGATTTCCTCGCTTTATTGCCTAAAAATCATGCCTTAGCTGGTTCTGCCTCTATCACTTGGCAACAACTTTTTTCTAATCCTTTTATTACCCTACAAAAGCCATCAATCGTCCGTCATTTGATTGAACAGAATTGCTTGCGCAACAATATGACATTGGATCTAAAAATCGAATGTCATCAAATTTCTTCTCTTTCAAGCTTTGTTGCTCTCGGCATAGGTGTGAGTGCGATTCCGCGTCATTTTGCCAAACATATCGATTTAGAACAAAATGTTTTGCTTGAGTTACAAGCTGACACCATCCATAAAACAGTGGGAATCATCTATAAAAAGAATTTTGAAATATCCAATATTTCAGAGCAATTTATTGAAACTCTAGTCAATCATAAATTTTAAATTATTAATAACTCAGCAACTCTATTTCTAATGATATTTTTGATAAATATAATTTTATTAATATAAAACAAACGATTGCTATGTTTAGTGCAGTTTTCATGACGGTTTTCTATTTTATCTAAATTGTTATTTATTAATTTTTCTCATTAATCCTTAAGAAAAATCAACTTCTATACCCTAAAGCCAAGTGCTAATAATAAAGATACTAAGGGATAGTAGGAAAACAAGAGAATGAATAAGGTTTATAGCAGCGCAGAGGCAGCGCTCAAAGATGTGATTGCCAATGACCAAACACTTGCTGTGGGCGGTTTTGGACTATGTGGGATTCCTGAAAAATTAATTGTGGCGGTTAAACAAAGCGGTGCAACGGGTCTGACTTGTATTTCTAATAATGCAGGTGTGGATGACTTTGGTTTAGGTATTTTATTGCAAACAAAACAAATCAAAAAAATGATCTCCTCTTATGTAGGAGAAAATAAAGAATTTGAACGCCAATATCTCAATGGTGAACTTGAAGTCGAACTTACCCCTCAAGGTACTTTGGCTGAGAAATTACGTGCTGGTGGCGCTGGGATTCCTGCTTTTTATACCCAAACAGGTGTAGGCACATTGATCGCTGAAGGTAAAGAGCAGCGTAACTTTAACGGTAAAAACTATATTTTAGAAGAATCACTTACGGCTGATGTTGCGTTGGTAAAAGCTTATAAAGCCGACAAAGCAGGTAATTTGGTGTTCCGTAAAACCGCGCAGAATTTTAATCCTGAGTGTGCAATGGCTGGAAAAATCACCATCGCTGAAGTTGAACATGTTGTCGAGATTGGTGAATTAGATCCTGATGAGATTCATTTGGCGGGCATCTATGTAAATCGCATTATCTTGAATGCTTCACCTGAAAAACGTATCGAACAAAAAACCTTAAGCATGGAGGCAGTATAAAATGGCTTGGTCACGTAATGAAATGGCACAACGTGCTGCACAAGAACTCGAAGATGGTTTTTATGTGAATTTGGGCATTGGTTTACCTACCCTTGTTGCCAATTATATTCCAGAAAATATGAATGTTTGGTTGCAATCTGAAAATGGTTTACTCGGTATTGATGCATTCCCAACTGAAGATACGCTTGATGCCGATCTGATCAATGCTGGAAAGCAAACCATTACGGCGCGTGCTGGCGCAGCTTTTTTCTCTAGCTCTGAATCCTTCGCCATGATCCGTGGTGGTCATGTCAATATTGCAATCCTAGGGGCAATGGAAGTTTCTGAACAAGGTGACTTGGCCAACTGGATGATCCCTGGCAAAAAAGTCAAAGGTATGGGCGGCGCAATGGATTTGGTGGTCGGTGTTCAGAAAGTTGTGGTTCTGATGGAACACTGTGCCAAAGATGGTACGCCAAAGATCGTCCCGAATTGTAGTCTCCCTTTAACAGGTCAAGGTGTGGTACATCGTATCATCACTGATTTGGGTGTGATGGATATTACACCACAAGGTGTTGAGCTGATTGAACTGGCGAAAGATGTGACACTTGAGCAAATACGTGCTGTGACCGGTGTACCTTTAATTTTTAATAAATCCTTAGTTGCTTGATTTGATCGAATGTTCTGCTCTGGTTTCAACTAGAGCAGTTTTATCACAACATAAATTTTAAGAGATATTAAAAATGAGTTCTATTGTTATCGTTTCAGGTAGTCGTACCGCGATGGGCGGTTTTCAGGGTAGCCTATCCGCTTTAACAGCACCTGAGTTGGGTGCTGCTGTGATTCGTGAATCTATTCAACGTGCAGGTATTCGACCTGAACAAGTTGATGAAGTGATTTTTGGTTGTGTATTGAGTGCAGGTATTGGTCAAGGTCCTGCTCGCCAAGCGATGCGTAAAGCTGGTGTTCCTGATCATGTTGGTGCAGTTACGATCAATAAACTATGTGGTTCTGCGATGAAAGCGGTATTAATCGCTTCTGATACCCTAAAAGCAGGTAGCGCAAATATCGTGGTTGCTGGTGGCATGGAATCGATGAGCAATGCGCCGTATATCCTGCCTAAAGCACGTGGTGGCTACCGTATGGGGCATGGCGAGGTCAAAGATCACATGTTCTTGGATGGGCTTGAGGATGCTGAAACGGGCCGTTTGATGGGTTCTTTTGCACAAGATATGGCAAATACCAAAAGCTTCACCCGTGAACAAATGGATAACTTTGCGATTTCTTCACTGAAAAAAGCACAAACAGCAATCACAGAGGGATATTTCAAAGAAGAAATCGTTCCTGTTGAAGTTAAAACTCGTAAGGGTGTCGAGCTGGTTGATCAAGATGAGCAACCACATAAAGCAAATCTTGAAAAGATCCCAACGTTACGCCCTGCTTTTAGCAAAGACGGTACCATTACCGCAGCGAACTCTAGCTCTATTTCTGACGGTGCTGCCGCATTGGTACTTTCAACCGAAGACTATGCACAAGCAAATGGTTTAAATGTGTTGGCTAAAATTGTGGCGACTTCAAGCCACTCACAGCATCCAAGTGAATTTACTGTAGCCCCTATTGGCGCGATTCAAAAAGTGCTTGATCGTGCGGGTTGGTCAGTTGAGGATGTTGATGCATGGGAAATCAATGAAGCATTTGCGATGGTGGCAATGGCACCTATTCATGAGTTGGGTATTGATGAAACCAAAGTCAACATTCATGGTGGTGCTTGCGCTTTAGGTCATCCAATTGGTGCTACAGGTTCACGTATTATTCTTTCATTGATCTACGCTTTAAAGCGTTTAGGTAAAAAGAAAGGTGTTGCTGCACTGTGTATCGGTGGTGGTGAAGCAACTGCTGTGGCTATCGAAATTTAAGTTTCAAAAAGTCAAAAATGCATCTCAGACAAGAGGTGCATTTTTTTATCTGTATAAAATTGAAATCTTTTAAAATATTTATCTTTAAAACCTATAAGATTTTGGATTGTGACTTAAATAAAAAAGCACATCAGCGTATCTGATGTGCCTTTAGTATTTGAATAATCATCAAAAAACCAAGTTAAGCATTACCTGATTCAGTTAAATTAGTTTTTACCTCTTCTACCTGTTGTTCTTCATCAAATTTATGACGTTTTAGGCTTAAAATTGCACAGATTGCAATCATCGCTGGAATAGAAATCATCACGAAATTCATAGTGTGCGGTAAGTTTAAAGTCAGTAACAAGCCAGTTAAAATAGGTCCGACGATCGCACCGATTCGCCCGACACCCGATGCACAACCGATTCCTGTAGAACGCACGCTTAATGGATAATATTGAGCAACATAGCTATAAAGAAGAATTGAGGTACCAATGGTCGCAGCACCTGCAACAGTCACTAAACCATATAAAACATAGGCTGGTGAATTAAATCCTAAACCAATGAGTGCCGCAACGCCTGCCATGAGCATACTTAGAATTACTGGCTTTAAATGGAATTTATCTGAAAGAATACCACCGCCAATCGAACCAATCATTGCGCCGACATTTAGAGCGAGTAGGAATAAAATACTCTTTCCGAGTGAATACCCTGCTGCAAGCATCAGTTTAGGCAACCAACTGCTTAAGGCATATACCATTAGTAGGCACATAAAGAATAATACCCAAAACATCAGTGTATTAAAGGCACGACCTTGTTGAAATAATCCTTTGACTGAGCTACCTGTTGGAATATTTTCTTCATTTAGCATTAATTTTGTATTACGGGTAATTGCTTGTTCAGGCGAAATTTTTTGAATAATGTTCTGCGCCTGTTCAGTTTTCCCTGTTTTAACCAAAAAAGTTAACGACTCAGGCAAAAACTTCCACATCACAGGTAATAAAAGCAAAGGAATACCTGCAATCAAAAACATGATTTGCCATCCTTGACTTTCAACCAGATAACTCCCAATCAATGCAGAGAGAATCCCCCCGATTGCATAACCACTAAACATGGTGCCGACTAAGGTACTGCGGATGCGTTTTGGTGCATATTCAGACGTGAGCGCAACTAGATTTGGCATCACTCCACCAATCCCTAATCCTGCCAAAAAGCGTAAAATACCAAACTCAAAAGGATTGGAAGCAAAAGCGCCTAAAAAGGTAAAACCGCTGAATAAAGTGACACAAATTAAAATTACATTTTTTCGACCAATTTTGTCTGCCAAAGCACCAAACAGCATTGCTCCAAACATCATGCCGCATAATGCGGTACTGGCTAGCATTCCTGCTTGGACTGAGGTCAGTGACCACTCTTGCATCAATAGTGGCAATACCACGCCATAAATCACAAGGTCATAACCATCAAAAATAATAATCAATAAACACCAAAGCAAAATGCTCCAGTGAAAAGGGGTAAATTTTGCTTGGTCAATTACTGCATTTACATTAACTGTAGATGTTGTCATTCTGCATCTCCTCAATGAGATAATTTTTCCATCATATTTAAAACGGCATAATGTACCTTAAAGAAAAAAAATATTATTCAAGGTCTTATTTAAATTAAAAATCATAACTCGCCATCATATTAATACGGCTATCTGCCCCTGAACGACCGTCAAATGTTTCTCGCTCGCCATAGACATATTCCATCCCCAAAGTAATCGGCTTGTATGGGTTGTACATGCCGTTAATCCAGCCTTGCCATAGTTCTTTATTTTGAGCTGGGTTATTTTTATGGATACGCGCAAATGCGTTATCGTCTTTGGCTTTCATATAGCCATAACCTAATGTTGAACGGAACTGCGAAGTGAATTGATGGGTAATCCCTGTCGAAATGGAATCAAATTCATTGGTTTGGATGTTGTTTTGATCATCAATGGCATAACTACTATTCGTCCACATCAAGAAGCGTCCATCTCCTTTGATGTGGTTATAATCCGCCTTTAAAAAGGTTTTTGGACTGAGCTGATATTTGCCCCCGATGCCAATGCCCCACGCCCATTCATCATCATTGCTGGTTTTCTTCTCAGCCACAAAGCTACGCCCAGATAGCATCGAACCATTTTCAAACTTATGATTTACGCGCCCAACAAATGCGGGCAAACGCATTTTATTTTCAGGATCAGATGTGGCTGTGTATTTTGGATCTTCAACCGATAACGCGAAGCTGGTATTTGCAGATAAAGAATCGCTATAGCGTACTAACGGAGAGCGTTGTAATGCACCGCCCACATAGGTCGCAGCATCAATCGTTTCGGGATAGTATTCAGGTGCGATAAAGGTAGACCAAGTCTGACCAATCAACCATTTATCCAAAGTAAGATAGGCATGACGAATACGGAACTGATCGCGTGAAGCGCCCCCAAAGAAATCCATTTCTAATTTTCCGCCCACATCGCCTGCTGTTGTTGGTGTGGTGAAATTGAGTCCTATGCGTGAGACATTGGCAGTTGAGTGTAATCGATCTTTTTGTTGGGCTGCTTCCGCTGTGCCCTTGAGTGGAACACCATTGATATTGTTATACATCGTGGATGCGCCTTTCGCTTGATAAGATGCATCGGCACGGATATAACCATATAAACTGACTTCTGCACCAGATTTTAGTTTAGGTGTCAGCGTTTGCGTGGTTACTGGAGAAGCTGCTGCGTTTAGATTGTTTGCTGGCTGTGCCGATGCGGGTTGCTGTACATAGTGTTGCAACATTGTTCTTAACTCTTGCACTTCTTGGCGAAGCTGTGCAATTTCGGCACTCTCCGAAGCTGCATGAGCAGATGACATGACTGCCACAATGGACAGCGTCAGCACGCTTTTTTGCACCGTTAGTATGAACTTTTTCATTAAAATAAGTTTCCTTCTTTTTTGATCTTAAATACCGTTTTAAGATCGCTATTTGTTTGCGTTGTATCCTTTGCAGAAATCATGACTGCATCGCATTTTTTTGTTTTAAAGCATTAACACATTGATTTATTTGGTTTTCACCTCCTTTAAAATACTGATATTGATAAACTCACTCTTTTTTAAAGACAAAAAGATCTAGCAGCGGTGATATAAACCACTGTTAATTAATCATTTGGTAAAAAATAAGTTTAAATGAATCCTTTAATATTTATTCCGTCATAGATTCAAGTCCGTGTTTAGGATGCTTGTGCAGAAAACGTTTGACGCTTCTTTTTCTGCGCGATCAATCCTTGATACATTAAAATTTGGCTATAGGAATGCACATCCATAAAACCTGTACTGTGAAGCAGTTGCTGATAGTCAGTAAAGGAAAGCGTAAAAAATTCCTGTGCCATTCGTTCTAACATTTTCTGACATTGCACTTCCGTCAAGCCTTGTGCCAAGCATACATAACGTAATGCTTGAAGCTGCTGAGGGTCTGTACAAGTCATTAAATCGTATGTCAGCAAGATCCCATCCTCTTTTAAGTGATCATAGATTTCGCTAAAAAAAGTGGGCTTATTTTCATCAGCAATAAAATGAGCAACCAAAATAGAAAGTGCAGCATCAAAATAGGCATGATCAGATAAAGTAGAAGTTTCACCATGTACAAATCTTACTTGAGCAGATCGACCTAAATCAGCGACCAGTTTCTGGGCTTTTTCAAGCATGGTGAATGAGGGATCGACTGCTGTAAACTCCCAACTCGGATGCCTTTTGAGTAGATATTCCAGTTCATAGCCTGTGCCACAGCCAACGATTAAGATGTGCGCGTGTGGCGGTAACGCTGATTGTAAAATGGCATCCACCTGTTGATGGATAATTTCATAACCCGGAATTAATTTACGGATATGTTGATCATATTCTTCAACGACTTTCGGACTACTGAAATCTTTTGCCATTTTGTTTTATCCTTTACTTGTGCGACTTTTAAAATGGTGCTTTTTATAGCGAATGTAAAACATCATTTAGTCGAATACCGTTCCTGTTAAATTAAGCTCAGCACGCATAATTTCCTGTAACTTGAACTTTTGTGCTTTACCTGATGCTGTCATTGGAAATTCATTAAAGAATTTGACATAACGTGGCACTTTATTATGAGAAATATGTGCTTTACAGAAGCTACGGATACCATCTTCATCGCTCTGATGATGCTCATGTAGAATGATGCAGGCACACAGCTCCTCACCATAGCGAGTATCTGGTAAACCAATGACTTGAACATCGCTGATATCTGGATGGGTATACAAAAAGTCTTCTATTTCTTTTGGAAATAGATTTTCACCGCCCCGTATCACCACATCTTTTATACGTCCTTTGATTTTGACAAAGCCATCAGCATCCATTTCAGCGATATCACCTGTATGCATCCAACCCGCAGTATCAATCACTTCATTGGTTTTTTCTTGTTCCCCCCAATAACCTGCCATCACTGAATAACCACGGACACATAATTCGCCTAAAATTCCCTGAGGAACGATTTGTCCTTCTGGATCGACGATTTTGATTTCAACATGTGGGTGGACATGACCAACAGTGCTAACGCGTTTATCAATGGTATCACTCACCGAACTTTGTACACTGACGGGAGAAGTTTCTGTCATGCCATAGCAAATAGTGATTTCTGACATATGCATTCGATCAATCACACGTTGCATGATTTCACGTGGGCATGGGCTGCCTGCCATAATGCCAGTACGCAGACTAGATAGATCAAATTCATCAAACTGTTCATGCTCTAAAGTGGCGATGAACATGGTTGGTACGCCGTATGCTGCCGTACAACGCTCGTTGTGAATTGTCTTTAGTGTTTCTAATGGATTAAAAACAGCTGATGGATACACCATAGTAGAACCATGTGTGATACAGGCTAAATTTCCCATCACCATACCGAAACAGTGGAATAGTGGTACAGAGATGCAGACTTTATCCTGTGGGGTTAAACCAATGCCCTCACCGACAAAATAACCATTATTTAAAATGTTATGGTGGGTGAGCATCGTGCCTTTCGGATTGCCTGTTGTGCCTGATGTAAATTGGATATTAATGGTTTCATCAAATTGCAGTTGTTGCGCGACTAACCGTAATTGTTCGAGCTGTTCTGCGGTTGGCGCGACGACAAGATCACTAAAACGATGAATTCCTATGTGTTGCTGCTCATCAATTTTGATCACAAATTTTAAGAATGGTAGTCGTTCGGAATGAATCACTTTATCCGTACAGAAGCTGATCTCCGGTGCGATTCTCGTGAGCAGTTCTTGGTAATCTGTGGTTTTGAACTGTGATGCGATGATCAGTCCTTTGCATGAGACTTTATTTAACACATATTCGAGTTCATGGCTTTTATAGGCTGGATTGAGATTGACTAAAATAATCCCTGCTTTAAACGCTGCAAACTGAGTGACTGTCCATTCCACACAGTTTGGAGACCAAATCGCTAATCGATCACCTTTTTTCAAACCGAGTTGAAGCAAACGGCATGCAAATGCATTTACTTCATCGTGCAGCTCTTTATAGGTTAACCGTCTGTTCTGATGCGAACTCACAATTGCCTCTTGTTCAGCATATTGCTGACAAGCTTGGTCAAATTTCTCTCCAATCGTCATCCCCAACAGGGGTTGCGAACTTGGCCCAGAGGCATAGCTTAACTGTACGTGTTGCATTGAATCATTCTCCTTGATTCTTTGTAATTCTCATCGCTCTAATTGTTGTTACTGCAACTACTCTTCAATCTGCCTATTTTGTAATTTTACGGATTGTGCATGCTCTACTTTTTCCGTACGGCATCCACACAAAAGTCAGCAATCTGTTTTGAAAAATAGTCCTTGTGTTGCTGATCAAACTTTGTATGTTGAGCTGGGTCTAAAGGCTCGACCACCACAAAAGTCATGGCACCAACCACACACAGTGCCGTGGTATTTAGGTCTTCTAAGACAAACTCACCACTTGCATTTCCATCCGCAAGGATTTTAATCACACTCTGTTTAATCAACTGCTTCACCCGAAAACGCTCATGTTCAACCGAAGAGTCAACGGGTTCAAACATAAGTGAATACGCAAGCTGCGGACTGTTCAATGCTCGTTTGACGAAAGTCGCAACGGCCTTGTGCAATTTATGTTCTGCAGTCAGATCACTTTCTGTGATTGCATCAATCACCAAAAGTTCGGTATTGATGGCTTCTGACAAAACTTCAATCAGCACCTGACTTTTATTGTCAAAGTAGCGATAAACCAGACCACTTGAAACGCCTGCTTGCTCAGCAATTGTTTGTATCTGCGCGTCTTTAAAGCCTCCTTCTGAAATTAATTTTCTCGCCGAACTCAAAATCGCCTTACGATTTTGCTCCATTCGCTCTTGCATTAAAGATGATCGTTTATAGCTCATAAATTTTATTCTCTAACAAATAAAGTGAATTGTAAATCATTTTATGAATCTCTATTCACTTTTTTAAAAAATCATTGTATGGTACTTCCTAAGCACCTACAAGAATGCTTATGGAACAACAAATATAACCAATGGGATGAACACAATGAACCTACGTAGCTTGAATTTTGGCCTCGATGAAACACTCATTGCACTACAAGATTCAGTTGCCGCATTTTGTGCAAAAGAAATCGCACCAATTGCTCAACAAGTTGATCAAGACAATATATTCCCTGCTCATCTTTGGAAAAAGTTTGGCGATATGGGTTTATTCGGCTTAACAGTTTCCGAAGAATATGGTGGCACTAATCTTGGCTATCTTGCTCACATCATTGTCATGCAAGAAATTTCTCGCGCTTCAGCAGCCATCGGGCTTTCTTACGGTGCTCATTCTAACTTATGTATCAATCAAATTAACCGTAACGGAAGCGAACAACAAAAACAGAAGTATTTACCTAAGCTAATTTCTGGTGATTTCGTCGGTGCTTTAGCGATGTCTGAGCCAAATGCGGGTTCGGATGTGGTCAGCATGAAATTACGCGCTGAGCAAAAAGGTGATCATTTTGTTTTAAATGGTTCAAAAATGTGGATCACCAATGGTGGTGATGCAGATGTACTCGTGGTCTATGCGAAAACAGATCCTCATGCCGGTGCGAAAGGTATGACAGCCTTTTTAATTGAAAAAGATATGAAAGGTTTTAGCCATGGTCATCATTTAGACAAACTCGGAATGCGTGGCTCTAACACTTATCCGCTGTTTTTTGACAATGTTGAAGTTCCAGTCGAAAACGTACTCGGTGGTGTTGGCAATGGAACAAAAGTCCTGATGAGCGGTTTGGATTATGAGCGTGCAGTATTAAGTGCGGGCCCACTCGGGATTATGGATGCGTGTTTGGACGTGGTGATTCCGTATTTGCATCAACGTGAACAATTTGGACAAGCATTAGGTGAGTTTCAGTTAATGCAAGGCAAGCTAGCAGACATGTACTCGACTTGGTTGGCATGTAAAGCGTTGGTCTATGCAGTAGGTGCAGCTTGTGACAAAGCCGATCATGACCGTAGTCTACGTAAAGATGCCGCAAGTGCCATTTTATATGCTGCCGAAAAAGCCACATGGATGGCGGGTGAAACGATTCAAAGCTTAGGTGGAAATGGCTATATCAATGAGTTCCCTGCTGGTCGTTTATGGCGTGATGCAAAACTTTATGAAATTGGTGCAGGCACATCTGAAATTCGTCGCATGTTGATCGGACGTGAATTGTTTAATGAAACCAAATAATAACGATAAATCAGGATGCAGCTTATGAATCAATTACAAAGCAAAATTAATGTCAGAAGTGAAGACTTCAAAACCAATCAACAAGCTATGCAAAGCTTGGTCAATGATTTGACTCAAGTTGCTCAGTCTATCGCTTTAGGTGGCGGTGAAAATGCTCGTCAAAAGCATTTGGCGCGAGGAAAATTACTTCCCCGTGAACGTATTGATCATTTAATTGATGTTGGCACTGCCTTTTTAGAAATCGGACAACTCGCTGCGTACAAGGTTTATGAAGATGATATCCCTGCTGCTGGTGTCATTGCTGGTATTGGACAGGTCAATGGTGTGACGTGCATGATCGTTGCCAATGATGCCACAGTCAAAGGTGGGACTTATTATCCCCTCACCGTCAAAAAGCATTTACGCGCCCAAGAAATTGCTGAGCAGAACCATTTACCTTGTATTTATCTGGTCGATTCTGGTGGTGCATATTTACCGATGCAAGATCAGGTGTTCCCAGATCGTGATCACTTCGGGCGTATCTTCTACAATCAAGCACGTATGTCGAGCCAAGGTATCGCCCAGATTGCTGTGGTCATGGGGAGCTGTACCGCAGGTGGTGCTTATGTTCCTGCAATGTCAGATGAAACCATCATTGTACGTAATCAAGGCACGATTTTCTTAGGCGGTCCTCCTCTAGTTAAAGCAGCAACAGGTGAAGTTGTAAGTAGCGAAGATTTGGGTGGTGGTGATGTGCATACCCGTCTCTCAGGTGTTGCTGATCATTTGGCAGAAAACGATGAACATGCAATTGCGATTGCACGGAATATCGTTGCAAATCTCAATAAAAAGCCAAATGACTTAAACAAGCAGATTGATGAGCCACTATTTGATGCCAAAGAGCTATACGGTGTCGTACCAAGTGATGCACGTAAACCATTTGATGTACGTGAAGTGATTGCTCGTATCGTCGACGGTTCCCGTTTTGATGAATTTAAAGCACGTTTTGGTTCAACCCTGATCACAGGTTTTGCATCGCTATACGGCATGCCAGTCGGGATTATTGCCAATAATGGGATCTTATTTTCTGAGTCTGCACAAAAAGGCGCGCACTTTATTGAGTTATGTACCCAACGCAATATTCCGTTGTTGTTTATACAAAATATCACAGGCTTTATGGTCGGTCGTCAATACGAAAATGAAGGCATTGCCAAACATGGTGCCAAACTGGTGATGGCGGTTGCAACTGCGAATGTCCCTAAACTGACTTTAATCATTGGTGGTTCTTTTGGTGCAGGTAACTATGGTATGTGTGGCCGTGCTTATTCACCACGCTTTTTATGGACATGGCCGAACTCGCGTATTTCTGTGATGGGCGGTGAACAAGCAGCCAGCGTACTTTCAACTTTGAAACGTGATCAGATTGAGCAAAAAGGCGCAGAATGGTCAGCACAACAAGAAGATGAATTTAAGCAACCGATTCGTGATCAGTACGAACGTCAAGGTCATCCTTACTATGCCTCTGCCCGCCTATGGGATGATGGTGTGATTGATCCTGCTCAAACACGTCAAGTGCTTGGGTTGAGCCTTGCAGCAGCCATGAATGCACCGATTCAACCAACCAAATTCGGCGTGTTCCGCATGTAAGAGGTGTTTTATGAGCTATCAATTTTTACAACTGGAACAGCATGATCAAGTGGCATTTGTGTGGCTAAATCGACCAGAGCTACACAACGCCTTTAATACTACGGTGATTGAAGAGTTACATGCTTGTTTTAAGACCTTAAATAGTCGTGATGATATTCGAGTGGTGGTTTTGGCTGGCCGTGGCAAAAGCTTTTCAGCAGGTGCAGATCTCAATTGGATGAAACAGGCGGGTCAAGCCTCTTCAGCAGAAAATGAAGCTGATGCGATGAAACTCGCGCTGATGCTTGATGCGCTTGCAACGCTAAAACAACCAACGATCGCTCGAGTTCATGGCATCGCCTTTGGTGGTGGGATGGGGCTTGCCTCGGCTTGTGATATTTGTATTGCCAGTACCGATGCGAAGTTTGCAACTTCTGAAGTCCGTTTGGGACTTGCACCTTCTACGATTAGCCCTTATGTGATTCGTGCGATTGGAGCAAGACAGGCTTCACGCTATTTCTTAACCGCTGAACGTATCTCAGCACGTGAAGCCAAACAAATTGGCTTGGCACATGAAATTGCGGATGCGGAAGATTTAGATAAAAAGGTTCAAGAGATTATTGATGCATTATTACTTGGTGGTCCACAAGCTCAGGCCGCATCGAAACAATTGATTCAAATGGTCAGCAATCAAAGTATGAATGATCACTTGCTTCAGCAGACTGCACAGCATATTGCACAAGTCCGTCAAGGTAGTGAGGCAAAAGAAGGTTTAAATGCCTTTCTAAATAAACACTCTCCAGCATGGGCTTTAAATCCCAATAACAACAATTAAGGACGATCAAAATGTTTGAAAAGATTTTAATTGCGAACCGTGGTGAGATTGCTTGTCGCGTGATTCGTACAGCGAAAAAATTGGGTATTGCAACGGTTGCGGTGTATTCAGATGCTGATGCGAATGCACAGCATGTCAAACTTGCCGATGAAGCGATTTATATCGGTCAATCTCCTGCAACGCAAAGTTATTTACAAGCTGACCGTATTATTCAAGCGGCAATTGATACAGGTAGCCAAGCGATCCATCCAGGTTATGGTTTTCTTTCTGAAAATGACCAGTTTGCCCTTGCCTGCCAACAGCACAATATTTGTTTTATCGGTCCACCAGTCGATGCCATTTTAGCCATGGGCTTAAAAGCAACCTCTAAAGCTTTGATGGAAAAAGCAGGTGTACCTTTAACACCGGGTTATCACGGAACTAACCAAGATGCTGAGTTTTTAAAACAGCAAGCAGATGAGATTGGTTATCCAGTGTTGATCAAAGCCAGTGCTGGTGGTGGTGGTAAAGGGATGAGTTTGGTGGAACGCAGCGAAGATTTCCTACATGCCCTTGCCTCGTGTAAACGAGAGGCGAAATCAAGCTTTGGCAATGATGATGTCCTCATTGAACGTTATGTGATACAACCACGGCATATCGAAGTGCAAGTATTTGGTGACACGCACGGCAACTATGTACATCTATTTGAACGTGATTGTTCGGTACAACGTCGTCATCAAAAAGTGCTAGAGGAAGCACCTGCTCCACAAATGCCAAGCGATAAGCTCGATGCGATGCGTCAAGCTGCAATTGATGCTGCACGTGCGGTAGATTATGTCGGTGCTGGTACGGTGGAGTTTATTGTTGAGCAAGACGGTACAGCCTATTTCATGGAAATGAATACTCGTCTCCAAGTCGAACACCCTGTCACTGAAATGATTACAGGTGAAGATTTAGTGGAATGGCAACTTCGTGTTGCTGATGGTGAACCTTTGCCAAAACTACAGCATGAATTACAAATTCATGGACATGCTTTGGAAGCACGTATCTACGCTGAAGAACCTGAAAAGGGATTTTTACCTGCAATCGGTAAAATTGACTATCTTCGTTACCCAACTCAAAACCAATACGTGCGTGTAGATAGTGGGATTATTGAAGGTGACGAAATCACCACTTTCTACGATCCAATGATTGCCAAGTTGATCGTATGGGGCAAAAACCGTGAAGCGGCCTTGATTCAAATGCAACATGCACTGAGTCAATTCCATGTCGATGGTTTAGGCAATAACATAGCCTTTCTAGAAAAGATTGTACGCTGTGATTCCTTTAAACAAGCCAAGTTGGACACCAACCTGATTCAACGAGAAGAACAGTTTTTGTTTAGCCCAGCCAACATAAAATCTGAGTTTGTTGTTGCGACTGCATTTATTGAGTTTTTAAGCCAAATGCAAAACAACCACTCAGGTCAAAAACAACTTTGGCAGGCACAACCGTTATGGCGTTTAAATGTTGCTTATCAGCACAGTATTAAACTGAATTATTTAAATCAAAATATTCAGATAAAGTTCGTCGCGGCTGAACAAGGTTTTAACGCAGAATTTAATGATCAAACTTTCCATATCTCTGGTGAACTCATTGATCAACATAGCGCTTCAATCCAAATCAATGCAACTCAGCAAAGACTCGCATTTAACCGAAGTTCACAAGGCATTACTTTGTTCCATACAGGGCAAAGCTATAAGTTTGATTATATTCATCAAGACTTTAATCAGGCGGATAGTCAAGCTGAACAAGGGCACTTGAAAGCGCCTATGCCGGGTGTAGTGACCCAGTTACTTGTAGGTGCGAATCATACGGTGAAAAAAGACGATATTCTCATGACACTCGAAGCGATGAAAATGGAATACACCATTCGTGCACCGAAAGATGGTGTGATTGTGGATGCTTATTTCCAAGTGGGTGATCAAGTTAAAGTCGGTGATGAACTTGTTGAGTTTCAAGCTGCTGAGGAGGAAGTTGCATGAGTGAGTTTGTCAAAATCGTGGAAGTTGGGCCGCGTGATGGACTACAAAACGAAAAGCAGCCCTTAACCATAGAACAACGCTTCAATTTCATTAGCGACCTGATTGATGCTGGCTTGAAATCAATTGAAGTGGGTTCTTGCGTTTCGGCTAAATGGGTTCCGCAGATGGCGCAAAGTGATGAGTTATATAAACTGCTGCCGCAACGTGCTGACTTAAACTTGAGTTTGCTGACGCCGAATCTCAAAGGCTTTGAAGCAGCGCTCGCAGTTGGCTGTAAAGAAGTTGCGGTATTTACCGCGGCTTCTGATCGTTTTACCCAAAAAAATATTAACTGTTCGATTGATGAAAGTTTAGAACGGTTTTCTGAAATTTTCCAAGCTGCCAAGACACATAATGTTCGTGTCCGTGGTTATGTCTCTTGTATGGTGGATTGCCCTTATGAAGGTGCAATAGATCCCAAACAAGTGCTTAGCGTGGTTAAACGGCTCTATGACATGGGCTGTTATGAGATTTCATTGGGTGAAACCATTGGTACAGCGACGCCAGATCGTGTTCAAAAAGTTTGGCAAGCCTGCTTGGCTGAACTGGATAGCAACGTCTTGGCTGGGCATTTTCATAATACCTACGGCATGGCAATCGCCAATATCTATCAGTCTTTGCAACAAGGTATCCGTATTTTTGATTCGTCTCTTGCTGGGCTTGGTGGTTGTCCCTATGCCAAAGGCGCATCAGGCAATGTCGCCACTGAAGATCTATATTATTTGCTATCTCATATTGGATATGAAACTGGAATTAATTTAGAGAAATTGATGAGAGCAAGCCAAAATATCAATAAAACCCTGAATCGAAAAAATTTATCAAGCTATGCCAATACCTATTTGCAGCAACATTGCGCATAAATAAATTCATCAACTGTTCAAGCAATGCTCCGCAAATTTGATTTGAAGGAGCATTTAAAAATTATTCTTTTCTATGATTGATTTCAGTTATTTTATGTTCCGAATGTCCTATTCAGTATGGGTTAATTGATAAAAATAAGAGGTATCCGCCTCTATTTTTGGGGCAATATGCTGTTCTACCCAGTCTAACCATGCTCGTGTTTTGGCATCAATAAAATGTCGGGATGGTAATAAGGTATAAACACCAATATCTGGAGAACGCCAATCTGGCAAAATGTGACAGAGTCGCCCCGCACGAACAGCCTCAATCACCGTAAACATGGGTAAAAGCGCGATCCCCATATCTTGTTGAACCATATCTAACAAGAGTTCTGGCGTATCTGCAATCAATTGTCCTGTAATATCAATTTGATAAGAGCAACTGCTTTTACTGACTAGATGCCATTGTGCTGTGATGGATGGATTGACTAAACGCAAACAAGCATGCTCATGCAAATCATCTGGTGATTGTGGTATGCCATGTTTTTTCAAATACGTCGGTGATGCACATAGCACTGAAAATATAGTACCAATACGTCGTGAAACGAATCTAGAATCCGTCAAAGATTCAGTGAGATAAAGACTGACATCAATCCCTTTGGCTAAAAGATCAGGAGCATTTTGAGACGTGCGATATTCAACAGTCAGTTCAGGGTAAGTTCTACAAAACTCAGCCATGACAGGTGCGACGTAGTAATGACCAAAACTGGCCATACTCAAGATACGTAATCGACCTTTTGGCTTTGTGGCTGTTCCTGTCGCCTCCGCCTCTGCTTCATCAATCATTGCAATCACTTGCCGACAACGTTCCGCATAAGTTGCACCAATATCGGTCAACGCATGCTGTCTGGTAGAGCGTTGCAGTAATTTAATTCCTAAGCGTGTTTCCAACTCACTGATCAGACGTGAGACCTGCGCTGTGGTCAGATCCATCTGCTCAGCCGCTGCGGTAAAACTTCCACTGTCGATCACTTTCAGGAAAGCATGCATAGCATGCAACAGTCCACCCTCGTGATTTTTGCGCATAACGTAAATATCTTTTCCTAAATTACGCATTGTTGCACCAGTTTAGATCATCCACAATGGTAAATATGTACATACATTGAGCCAGCCCTTTCTCAAAGATGCTCAGCCCATTTTAATTTTTCGTATGTCAATTGCTCCAAACTTCAACTCGGATGTTGAGAAAAGAAAGTCGCACGAACGACCACAATACTAAGGAGACATAAATGAATATAGCGACAAAATTTACACCAAGAATGATTACGACAAAGGATGTTTCACTTGAAGATAAATATATAAGCGATGACGGTACTGCTTATATGACAGGTATTCAGGCATTGGTTCGTTTACCACTTGCCCAGACACGTCGAGATACTTTAAACGGTTATCAAACCGCAGGTTTTATATCTGGCTATCGCGGCTCCCCTGTTGGTAATTATGATAGTTTCCTTTGGCAAATAGGCGGTTTACTCAAAGATCATCATGTTGTCTTTCAACCGGGTGTAAATGAAGACTTAGCTGCAACCGCAATTTGGGGCACGCAACAAGCCAACCTTGCTGGACAAGGCAAATATGATGGTGTCACTTCATGGTGGTATGGCAAAGGTCCTGGTGTTGATCGTTCTGGTGATGTACTTCGCCATGCCAATCTAGCCGGTACGTCTGAACATGGTGGTGTTGTTGCTCTATTTGGCGATGACCATTCCTGTAAGTCTTCTACTGTTCCGCATCAATCTGAACACGTCATGATTGGCTGTGGCATTCCTATTTTCTATCCAACATCCGTACAACATATTTTAGACCTTGGTGTTCATGCAGTCGCCATGTCTCGCTTTACAGGCGTTTGGACATCAATGAAATTGGTCAGTGAAATTGTTGAAACATCTGCTTCAGTCAAGGTCGGTCTAGACCGCGTAACACCGATTATTCCAGAAGATGTTGTGTTCCCCGAAGATGGCGTAAATATCCGCTGGCCTGATCATGGCATACAACAAGAAGAACGACTTTATAAATATCGTTTACCGGCAGTATTGGCTTATGCACGTGCCAATAAACTGAACCGTGTGACTTTGCCATGCAAAAATGCGCGTATCGGAATCGCCGCAAGTGGCAAAGGTTATTTAGATACGATTGAAGCATTGCGTATATTAGGAATTGAAGGTGAAACGGCTGAGCAACTCGGATTACGTGTTTATCAAGTTGAATTGATTTGGCCGTTAGAACCTCAAGGTATCCGCGAATTTGCACAAGGCTTACAAGAGCTGATCGTGGTCGAAGAAAAACGACCAATCCTTGAAGCACAAATCAAAGATGAACTCTATTCCCTCCCAGATGGTCAACGTCCTCGAGTCATTGGTAAAGCCTGTGATGGAAAAGGTGAATGGAGTACCTCAGTTGAAGAAGCACCACTCATTGGACATTATGAATTCCAGCCTGAACCGATTGCTAAAATGCTTGCAACTCGATTCTTAGGCCTTGATTTACCAGAAGCGTTAAGAACACAAATTCAAAATAAAGCAGACTTATTACTTAAAGCAGAACAAGCGTCTCACGGTGTAACTGATCTCGCAGAGCGCAAACCTTATTTTTGTAGCGGTTGCCCACACAACACCTCAACCGTCCTTCCTGAAGGAAGTCGTGCGCTTGGTGGTATTGGTTGTCACTATATTGCGGTTTCACTTGATCGCGGCACAGAAACCTTCTCTCAGATGGGCGGTGAAGGTGTGAGTTGGGTTGGTGCATCCCCTTTCACCAATGAAAAACATATCTTTGCAAATCTTGGTGATGGGACCTATTTCCATTCAGGTTATCTTGCCATTCGCCAAGCGATCGCCGCTAAAGTGAATATTACTTACAAAATCCTTTATAACGATGCGGTTGCCATGACAGGTGGACAACATGTCGATGGTCACTTGAGTGTCGCTCAATTAACCCGCCAGTTAGCAGCGGAAGGGATAAAAAAACAAGTCATTGTGACAGATGAGCCTGAACTGATTCATGCGGAAGAAGGAATTGCAGCAAATGTAGAAATTCATCATCGAAATGAATTGGATGCGATTCAACGTCAATTGCGCGAAACGTCAGGTGTTACTGCTTTAATTTACGTACAAACTTGTGCCAGCGAAAAACGCCGTCGTCGTAAACGTGATGCCTATCCTGATCCAGCAGAACGTATCTATATTAATACCGATATATGTGAAAGCTGTGGTGATTGTTCTAAAAAATCGAATTGTTTATCCATTGAAACTGTAGAAACTGCATTAGGACCAAAACGCCAGATTAATCAAAGCACGTGTAACAAAGATTTTTCTTGTGTTGACGGTTTCTGTCCAAGTTTTGTCACGGTACATACCCGCGACATGAAACGTCCTGAAAAATTTGAAGGTATTGCTGCTGGTTGGCCTGAAACACCAATCATTCCAGTACTTGATGATGTGCCAAATCGTATTATGGTAGGTGGTGTTGGTGGTACAGGTGTAGTGACGATTGGTGCCCTACTCGGTATGGCAGCACATCTTGAAGGTAAAGCAACACGTGTGATGGATATGGCTGGACTGGCTCAAAAAGGCGGTACGGTTTATTCCTATATCCAAGTCGCAAATTCAGATGAGCATATTTCTTCAACCAAGATTCCAGCGGGTCAATGTGATCTTTTAATCGGTGCAGATGCCGTGGTTGCTGGTAGTGGTGCTGCACTTTCTCGCTTAAAAGAAAATGCGGTGGTGATTGTGAATGAAGATGCTTCACCGACATCAGACTTTATTGACTCTCGTGACTGGTATGCGCCTATCAGTGACTTAGTTGATCGTCTACGTGGTCGTACCCGCAAAGGCACACTAGTATCACTATCTGCGACACGTATCGCAACTTTAGTACTGGGTGATGCAATCTTTACCAATCAACTATTACTTGGTATGGCATGGCAATCAGGTCGTATACCGCTATTACGTCAAAGCATTGAAAAAGCGATTCAACTCAATGGCACTGCCGTAGAAAAGAATCTCGAAGCTTTCCGAATTGGGTGCCATCTTGCGAGTGATCCAAGTTTAGCGCCACGATTGCTTGCAGCCATGCAAAAAACTAAAAAGCCTGAAACATTGGCTGAATTAATCGAGGATCGTTCAGCACGTTTGGTTGACTATTGGAATGAAGCCTATGCGATGAAGTATCGTCGTTTAGTTGAACAAGCATCGAAAACATTACCAGAGGAATTGACCGTGACGATTGCGACACAACTGTATCGTGTGATGGCTTATAAAGATGAATATGAAGTCGCTCGTCTTTTAACCGGTAAAAAATTCAAAGAGTCGATTGAAACCCATTTTGGTAAAGGCTTACGCTTAACTTACCATCTTGCTCCACCGACTTTAGGTGCTGATCAAAATATTAGTAAGCGTGCTTTCGGATATTGGATTCGTTTTCCAATGATGTTGCTGGCTCGTTTGCAGTTGCTTCGGGAAACCTTCCTCGATCCATTTGCACGTCATGAAGAACGCAGACGTGAACAAGCTTGGCGTGATCGTTATATCACATTTGTTGAAGCATTAATTGCATCACCTGAACAGTATGACTTAACTGTCGCTGAGGAAATTGCTCAGTTACCAGTAGAAGTACGTGGCTTTGGTCATATCAAAGCACAAGCCATGCAAACAGCGATGCAACGTTGGGATGAGTTATCTTTAGCACTAAAAAAATAAGGAAATAGCAATAAAGTTGATATGACGACTTTATAAAAGAAAATTCAAAGCGTTAAGAGTTTAGCTCTTAACGCTTTGTTTATGAAAATGCAGAATTACATACTATATCAAGTGTATAACCAATAAAATCAGAAATAGCACTGCAACTACAGCATTCACTTTTAATATCTTTTTAGGCGAATAGGTCAATAACAATCCGACCGCCAAAGCTGCAAAGCTAATGCACCCTAACCATTCTGAAAGTCCAATTGAAATGCCTTTAAAGTATGCAGTGAATCCCGCAGATACAATCAGCAAGCCCCAACCTACAATTTGAAATAAACGACAATTTCGTTGACTGACTGGGCTTGAGAAAATCTCACGTTGGTGCTTCGCCATCGTACAAGCCAGACTCGACAATCCAACCACACAAACACACCATAGTAGCAAAGCAGTCATTCTATAGACTCCTGTGCATTCTTGTTTTTAGGCTGCGCTTTTTTCTTGATCGGTAAGCCTTGATAACGTTTTAGCTTGTAGTAAGCGTAAATAAAGATCAGTCCTAAAGTGATCGATACCAGATCAAAACTTGCAATCATCCATTGACCAAGATAGATACTTTTCCAGAGTGGCATACCTCCAGTTAAGACATTGAGTATTGGAATCAATAAAAACATGACCGCAGCCAAAGCGAGTTGATCCAACCATGCAGGACGATGTTGACGAATTGCGGCATGGACTAAACACAACAACCAAGTGATAAAAAATACCTTAATTTCAATGGGTGAACGTTCAATAATTTGAGCTGGAATCAGTCGATTGGCAAAGAAATATGAAGCACAAGCAATTGGTAATCCTGTAATCGCTGCAATATTTAATACTTCAACTACACGATGCCCGACAGGTTTGTAGCCCAACTTTTGAACATCTGGTGCGCGTTTAACCACCCATAGAATAAGTCCAGATGCGATCATCATCGTACCTAACACACCTGATAAAAATAACAACCAACGTAAAACTGAATCTACGCCATGTGCCATATGAAGCCATGTCACTAAGGTATAAATCGCTTTTGGAGTTGAATTGACAGGCTTCGCCTCATCTATTTCTCGACCAGTTACCGCATTGAATTTTAATGACGGGATACTTTCTCGATCCATTAACGTTGTGGTACGTGTAGCGTTATATTGTATTTCGGCTTCTACCGTATTGGGTTTATTGACCCTGATCGAAGAGATGGGATTGTTTAACCAACTGTGTTGAACAGATTGTGTCAGCGCAGTTAAATTAACCATTTCCGCAGCCTCAACAGGCTTATTTTCTTGCACTGATTCAACACGACCACCGCCACGATTTCCTCGTCCTGTCAGCAACCCTTTTTGTTTTTGTTCTTCCAGTAAACGGGCTTGTTCAGGTGTTTGAGCAACAGGTTGATTGAGAATCTGATAGAAACTGCGCACATCGCCATAATGTGTATTCATCGCCCAAGGCATAAACAAATGCATCAGCAGCAATAAACCACTAAAAGTAATCATGATGTGAAAAGGTAAAGCAAAAACCGCCGTCGCATTATGCGCATCCAGCCAAGAACGTTGCCCTTTGGCAGGTCGGAAAGTAAAGAAATCTTTGAAAATCTTTTTATGCGTGATAATCCCGCTAATGATAGCGACAAACATCAGTAGTGTTGCGATACCGACAATCCAGCGTCCCCAAATACGCGGCATGCCATATAGCTCAAAATGGAAACGATAGAGAAAAGCTCCACCTCTAGTTTCTCTCGCCTTAATCTCTTGGCCTGTTTGAGTATCTAAGTAAATCTCTCCACCACGTCGTCGTTCTTCACCGGCTTGGCGGATATTCAGCATAATGGCGGGTTGTCTTTCATTGGCAAAACGAATATTCCAACTCTCGGCATTTTGACCTTTCTGATTCAAATATGCCAAGGCATGGCTAAGTTGTTGTTGCTGTGAAACTGTATTCACAGATTGGTGTAGCTCTGGTTTCATCCAAACAGTAATTTCATTTTGGAAGAAGCTCAACGTTCCTGTTAAAAATACTGCATATAACAACCAACCTAACAGTAAACTCGCCCAAGTATGCAGCCAAGACATCGATTGGCGTGGTCCCTCATTTTTACCATCAACACGCATGATGTCATCCTTGTAACGATAAATAGATCAGTGTCATCAATACACTCGGCAGTACTACAGAGAGCCAGACTTTAAGCGTTGAATTGACCATAAAGACCCAAATGAACAAAGCACAATGAATGATAAAAGCCAGCATGGTGACGCTTAAGACCGCATTTGCTTTTAAAGGTTCAGTCGGAAATAAAAATACAATCAGCATTGCTGTGATCGCTGAAAAGTAATAACCACCAAAAATTGCTAAGACAAAGCGAGATAAGACCATCAAACGATATTTAATTAACGCTGATCGTTGAATAGTCTTTTTGGAGATGGTCTTAGTGGCGACGAAGGGAATTGATGCTTCAATAGTCATAACGATACCAATAGTGGTGACGACTATTCAGGATCATCCCCACCTTAATCTATGATTAAAAAATTGCTTGGAGCATACACAAAACTAATAAAAATAACAATAATGATAATTATTATCACAAGTAAATGATTCAATTTTATGCATTCAGTATGTACAGATCGACATAAACTATTTGCTCCACATCCAGATCAAGACTACAGCCATACATGCAATGAGAGGATATACCACCCAAGGATGCGGAATGATCCAGATCATAAGACCTGCAGCGACACTCATACTCACCGTTGACATATATTTTGCTTTTTTAGGTATGCGACGATTTTCCCTCCATTCTTTTATGATCGGACCGATAAAACGATGGTTTAACAACCATTGATGAAGCTTTTCTGATCCCCTCGCCGCAAAGAAGACTGCCAATAAAATAAAATCGACAGTTGGTAAACCGGGAATAAAAATCCCGAGCACTCCCAAAGCAATGCATAACCAAGCGAGACATATAAATAACATGCGCCACCAAATCGAACGTGCGACTTTATTTTCTGGTGATGGTGCGGAAGTTAGTTCCATATTTAACTTATTCTCTGTGTGATCCATATGTTTCATACTCAGTTAGGCATAGTTTGATGAGTTAAGTGCTTTGAGAATTTTCTAATCTTTGCTGTGTATTTCCCCAATCTGGATAAATAAAAATTGCTTCTCAAAGATTTAGTGCATTTCATCCAATCGATTGAGTGCGTTACCAAAATAACCAAAAGCATCTAAAGCACCTTGGATCACACGGTCTTGCTGAGATTGATCAAAGCCTGTCTCATCCAAAGCTTGTACAAAACGTTTCCACACCTTGGCACGTCCTTCGGGATAGGCAGCAAGATTTCGAGCAGCAAAAGTTTCAGAAAAACCTAAATGCTTTTGTGCTTCTTTAAATAAAAAGGCTGCACCTAAAGTTGAACCCTCCGAAACGTAGATCCAACCTAATGCTTCAGGCATTTCGACATTTTTACTTTGTAAAGGTTCACCTTTTGGTACTAGTCCTAAGTCTTGCAAATCTGCCAGTGCTTGTTGAGAACGTCCACGAATCCCTAAATCAGGAATGAGTTCCGCCACGCCTTGCTTTTCGAAAAGATGTTCAATCTCTTTCTGAAAGTAGTATTGTGACAAGGTGAATTGTGTATATCGCTCTTTACTCGAAAATACCGCTGCTTCAGCCATCAATTTGTGCATACGTTCATGTTCAGTTGCGGTTTCATGTTTTAAACGTTGGGACAATTGATTAGCAATCATCTGTTCTGTTGCTGCATTCATTTTCTTTCTCCTAAAATAGATATCACGGATGGTTCAACGATTCCGACTGAGTTTAAGTTGGACTGGGAAGTCCACGACCACGGCCACTGCTCGACCGTTCACTTGATAAGGTTTAAATTTTGATTTAAGTGCAGCTTGTATGACACGTTGATCCAAGCTGCTGATGCCTGAGCTTTGTTGTAGTTGAATATCTGTCGCCTGACCGTTTTCATTAATACGTATACGAAGTTCAACCGTGCGATCTTGTTGTTTTAGTTCACGATCCTCATAGCTTAGTTTTGCAAAACTTAATACATCTACACGACTCACTTGTAATGGTTCATTTGGGGCGACTTGGCTATCTGGAGCACGTGCAAGTTCCTGTTGTGTCGCGGGTGTCATCACTCCACCAGCGTTGGAATGGCTCTCTCCTTGTTGTTTTGATACATTTGGGTTTTGCTCCGATGTGAGCTGTTGTTCGATCTTTTTTGTTTTTAAGGTCAGATCTTTATTCAGGGATGGCTTTGAATCTACAGATACTTGAGTTGGGGTAGCTTGCTCATTTTTATGATTATGTTTTGGCTGGCTATCTGATATCACACGATCAACATGTGTGCTGCTGAGTGTGCGAGTATTTGCGGCGGGTTTGGATGATACAGTTGCATTTGAACTCTCTGATACGCTTCGTTTTTGCTTCTCTGACTTGATTGCAACAGCACTTTGTCCAGACGATCGTGGTGATGATTGTTCGGCACTGGACAATGAAACGAAATGCACTTTTAATGCATTCACTTTAGGTGCGCTATCCAATGTATACGGTTCTATCAGATGGCTGAGCAACCACAATGCTGCAATATGCAAAAGCATGACCGTACCTACAACGCCCCATTTCCCGAAATGATGAGGATGCAATTCAGAGAAGCGAGGAAATTGTTGTTTATAACTTGGAGATAGATTTTTTAATTTCATCAGCCTCTCCTAGAAACGGTGTTCGAGTTTCAGGCTGACATTGTGCTTGTCATAAGTGTACAACCAGTCCACATTGCTATCATTGTGGTTATAACGATAAGTTAAATTCGGCGTTACGCCATAAAATTTGAAGCGTGGCATTTGCACAACAAACGTATAATTTTGTTCAAAATCATGTCGTCTTGCTTCATAAACCTTTGCGTATTTATCAAACTGTCGCCAACGATAAGAACTTAATAATGTTGTATGAATTCCAATATTCCATGGTTTGCTTATACCTAGACGAATTCCTTGTTGCTGGTAAGCCGCGGTATATTGTTCTTGTGTCGAACGATCAAGGAGGTCGAGTCCACCAAAGAATGTCCATTGTTCTGGTAAAATTTTCCAAAAAGTCGCCAGTACCGAACGCTCTTGCCCATTAAGTGTTTTATAGGTGTGATAATCAAAATCTTTAATTTCTGCTTCAAGTTTGAGTGCTTTATCTCCTGAAATAAATCGCATCCATTCAATCCGTCCGCCCCAAGCATCGTACAAACTCTCGTTGCCATAACGTTTGTGTTCAAATAGTGGACTGAAATTAATTTGGTTTTTTAAATCGTAATAGCTATAACCTGCATTTACGTTGAGGGTGGATTCGTTATAATTGCTTTGGTTATCGTAGGACTGTCCATAAGCTAGAGCACGTAGTGCAACACCATGATTTTCTTTGATGGAAAAACGTTTGATCAGGCTTACGTCATAATCTATACCATTTGCTGAAACTGCTTTTGGACTTCCTCGTGTAATTTGAGCTGGGATAATGTTGCCATCTTTATCCATGCCATACAGCGTCCAAGTTTTGCTTTGTTCTGATGAACTGTTTAGATTGCTCGCATAAGTCGGACCTATAGCAATAGAACCTTGCCATGCATCTCGTTGAGCAAGCGCTTTGACGAAAAGCTGAACCGTTTTTTGTACTTCTGGTGGAATGACACTGTGATCACTTTGTTCTAATTTATTTTGAATCGTTATAAAAAGGTGTGCTGCCTCTTTGTTCTTCTGTTGTTCAAACAGCACACGCGCTAACTCGAGTTCACAAATCAGATTGTTCGGTTGTTTATTTAAACTGCTTTGGAATTTTTGTTCAGCCAGTTTTAGTTGTCCCTGAGCACGTGCCAATGCACCTTCAGCGAAATCAGTTAAAGCCTGATCATACTCAGGATAGTTTTGATAATGCACTAAATAGATTTGAACATTTACCCAGTGTTTTTGCATAACCGCTAGATATAGCGCTTTGGCTAGATCATCTTGATTTTTCTCAACGACATAGACTTTTCCATTGATTTGGAGTTCAGGTAGTTTTTCAGTGCTCCGAATCGTACCTTGTGCTTGAAATGAACGCTGTTGTTGTAATAACTGCTGATCTAGGCTCTGATTTAGGCGAAGTTGAGTCTCATCATCCGCATAGAGTGATGTATTTCCCCATAAAGCCAAGCAACACAGCAATGTTCGTTTCATATCAACCGCAAACCAAAATGTAAAATCATCAACGCATAAAAACAAAAGGAACCTACAGATGTAGATTCCTCTCGCCACGATTAGTTTTTCGCACCGCCAAATGCAGTGTTATAAGATGCGTTATTAAACTCGGCGATACCTGCCAAAGCCGCAGCATTTGCACCAAAGAAATGTCCTTGGACAATACCTGTATTATTTAACCCAGCTGTACCATTGGCGCTTGCTGCACCAGCAAACTCAGCAGTACCGGGATTAAATGTCACACCATTCAATGTTAAGTTTGAAACCGCTGTACCTGTTCCCGTTAAAGAACCTTCAAGTGTGCCCGTGCCAAAATTCGCAGTGAAATTACCAGTTAACAGATTCGTCGCAGATCCATTAATCCCTGCAACGGTATAAGTTGCAGTACCTGCTGTTGGTACGGTGGTATTGCTATTGTCACCCGCATAATAAACCGTATGGCTCGCACTCGCTGCTGTATCGCCAGCCTTCCACCACTCACCAAAATATACTTCCTGCGTACCCACCTGACCAAAGTTAAAGTTACCCAAAGCACTATGTGAAGGTGGCATAGCCGATACAGGAATGTGAGAAATATTAAAGCTCTTGCTACCCACTGTGACATTGGTATTACTGGTACCTTGTGCCGCAAATGCTTGTGCCAAGCCCTTTAATGAACTAAAACCTGTAAATGCATTGTATGGTGCTCCTGCCGCTTCTACAGATACTGCCGCTGCACCGCCTGGATGGTTAGCATTTGCTGCCGCACCAATTCTAATGTTTGCTTCATTGCTAGAAGCACCATCAATAGCTGCATGAGAAAATACAGCAGAACATGCAACCAGACCGATGAACAGTTGAGAGATTTTCATTTATTGTTACTCCATTTATTTAAAGATAAGTTATTGTTTCAATGAGGATAACGCTATCGCTATCATGTTGTTGTATGAGCAGTTGAATCTATAAAACTGCTTTTTAGTTATGTAAATAATAATCATTCAAATCTATTATTTACGCCTATCTAATTCCAATTCACTTAAAGCTGGAATTAAATTCTGTGCTAAAACTTAGTGGTCCAACTGATTTTAAGGGTACGACCGGGTGCAGCCATCGCACTCCGAGTGAGTGGGTCAATGTAGAATTGGTTTGAAAGATTATTTCCTACAAACTCAACGGTGTTGTAGGTATCGACTTGATAACGTGCATAAGCATCAAAAATCCATGTATCGTCCCACGCCAAAGGAACATTGAGGTAATAGCCTTTATTGACGCCATCATCATTGTTTTTACGCAATGGGCTTTCATAAGCTTTATAGAAAGTTGCACGTGCCCCAAGTTCAAGTGCTTCATCAAAGAAACGTGCGCCGAATAATGCATGTGCACTGAGTTCTGGTGTAGACATTGTCACCAGATATCCATTGGGAAAGCCGTCATCGACGCAGCGTTGGTAAGCATCTCGGAATTGAATCCCATGATCTGTTTGTACAGTGCCACTATTGATCATCCTATCAATCGCACTATTACTATCACAGACTTCATTTTTGAGGTTATAAGCCAAACTTAAATCTGTGAAGAAACCACCATTGTCAAAACGGCTTTGTAGTTCTAAACCTGAAAGTTTTTGCTCATCCATGTTGGTAAATATCAGATTTTGATTTCGTTCAATCACGTTTTTGGTTTTGTTGTAGTAATACGCCAGTTTAAAGTCAGCATTGCGCGCTGAACTAAACCAGTCACGCATATCATAGACATAACCCACTTCATAGTTAAAAGCATGTTCAGGTTTAACAGCTTGATAAGGCATCATTGCTGAAAAACCGACAGTGCTTTCAAATAAACTCGGCAAACGATATTCTTCAGCATATCGTGCATAGAGTCGGTTATTTTCGGTCAGTTGAATGGCTGCACTTAACTGAGGCGCCCAACCGCTATCTTTAACTTTGTTTACAGATTCAATTGGAACTTGTTCAATTACAGCGGGCTTAAAGCCATTTCCGATCACAACGTATTTCTGATCTAAAGCGTTCAGTTGATCCAAAATGTTGTCAGCCAAAGCCAAATGACCATTTTGATCTGCTTTCCATGTCAACGTATTGATTTGTGACCAAATTCGGCTATATAAATTTGTCTCTGATGCAGGTACCGTCTCCAAACGACCATCCCAATCAGGATTGCTCGTTGCATAGCGTTGTGATAGTAGGTTGAGCATGCGCTGCTGCTGAGCATCATAACTTTCAGGCATGGTTCGATATTCAAAACTATATTCTTTGAGTCTATTTTTCTTGGTAAATAATGGATTTAGCGTAAGATCAACCCCATCGCGGATTGATTTATTTAAGAAGTCATCAAAAGCCCAATAAGAACGGTAACGCATACCCGCATCGAAGCTTAACCAAGACAAGGGACGATAATTAAAATTAAAATCAAAAGTTTTCTCTTCACGTCGTCCAGCACGCGGTAAAGCTTGGTATAAGGAATAGCTTGGACCATGATCACCATAGACATCATCAGATGTCAGTTTTTCTTTTAAGAAGCTTCCACCCAGCGTCAAATCGAGTTGATCCGTTAAATGTGCTTTATTGCTCACGGTAATGCCCTTACGGGTATTATCTGAATGACTGACTGCGGTATTAATAATTTTGTTATCACGGAAGTCTATCGTGGTTGGCCAGCCGCCACGAGTAAAAGTCTGACTTTCAGTATCGGTTTGCCAAACATTGGCATAAAAATCGACCCACTGATTGCTATCAGGTTTAAATTTGTATTCCAAACTGTATGCTTTTGAACGGATGTCACTGAGCGGCCATTGAGGTACACCCAAATCAGGCGTTATTCCCCATTGAATGCGAGATGGCATAATTTCACCAAACTTATTTTTAGTATCTCGATAAGTGAGTTTTAAGGTTTGGAAGTCTGTAGGCCGATAGGTTCCTTTGAAAAGCCAAGATTCCATCTGGCTAGAAGTATTTGGAACCTCATCACCTGGTTTGTAAGCATGTGCAAAATATGGAATAAAATCGAAATTGTCATTATTGGGTTCAGCACGTTTGTAATAACCCGCACCGTGTGTTCCTGAAAAATAATTGCCACGTTCACGAACAGCATAAACAGCCAATAAATCGAATTGATCTTTTTTCATTGCCAGTGCAAGTCGACCGGCCAAATCATCGCCAGAGAAATTAGAGTTATCTTTTCGGGTTCTATTTTTCTTGTAAATATCAGGATCATATCGAGCACGATCTATTTCAATCCATGGTGTTGTCTCACTATAATCTCGACCAACTTTACTCATGTCGGGTAGTGATGGATCTATTGAATTGGTTGAGCCTTCTACTTTTAATTCAGCACCAAAGGTTTTTCCTGCGCGGACAATATCATCAGCTTCAAGTGTTTTAACCAACACCCCACCACCAACAGATGTTGTGGCATTACGTTCTAGTGAAGGTCCTTTGATGACCTCGATCCCAGCAATCAAGTTCGGATCAATATAGTTCCGATTGTTAACACCGTTATACCCTCGCCAAACAGCGACCGATTGCTCTGTTCCATCAATGGTTAATGGTACTCTACCAACACCTTGCACACCGCGAACACTTGGATCAAGTGCGCCGCTATTCCGCGCATCACCACTATACACCCCGACCATACCTTGTAATACATCAGCAGGATTTGTACCTTTAAAACGCTCTACATATTCTTTACCTGCATAAACTGAAGAATGATTTGCGTCATAAACCTTGTTATAGCCTTGTGTATCACGATCTTCTTGACCGTAGACAACGATGGGAGCTAAACGAGCTGAGGCTTCATTCATTAAATCGCGTTGATCACTCATAGGAGAAACTAAAGCAGCTTGATTGGCTGTTAATGGTGGTGCTTTTTTTGTGAGTGTATAGCCTTGCCCAACTTTCACAGCATAAAATTCTGTGTTCATGAGAATATGTTGAAAGCCTTGCTCTATGGAGTAACTTCCTTTTAAGCCAGTACTATTTTTGCCTTTTAACTGTTGTGCATCGATTGCAATCGAAGTGCCCGATTGCTCTGCAAATTGATTTAATACATTTGCCAATGTACCTGCTGAAATATTATAAGATTTGGCATTTGTCGTTGCTGCATATGCAGGATGTAACGGTAAGGCTATACTCCCGATTCCCACGGTATAGATTGCAAGTGCAAGCTTTGATAGTCGAAACAGACTTTTTCTCTGTTGCTGGCCATTTCCCAAGTTTTCCATTACACACCCCAGTAAATAGAAATAAGAATCATTCAATACCACTAATTAAAATGATCCAAATTTATTGCTTCTATTTACTATGACGAACAAGTAAGAAAAAAGTGGAACCAAATAATTAAAAAATTTTGCTAAGTCGTCACAAAAATCACATAAGGCGTAATTTGATATATTTTTAATTGTGGAAAAACTGCGCCCAGTAGCTTAAGTGCGTCTTGTGTTTGGTCTAGTGGTAATACAGCATTGACGTGTATCTTGCTCAATGCTGAATCATTAAAAATAATTTTTCCTTTGTAGTTCTGATCCAAGGCTTTCAGCACTTGATTCAGTGGTAAATCTTCAACCATCAGTTGATGTTTATCCCACTTTTGCTGTTCATTGTAGCGATTCAGTGCTGAAATTGGCGTTAAACCATTTTGATCTATTCCGATCGCTTGCCCTGCTTTAACTATTGCTTGATTGACAGTATTTGTAGATGTTGTCTTGGATGGTTTGGCTCGCACTTGAACTTTTGAATGCAGTATTTTTAATTCGGTTATTTCTGGTTGATAAGCAACACTAAAAGCTGTTCCGAGTGCCTGTATTTGTCCATGAGAGGTTTTGACAATAAAAGGTCGCTGCTGGTCTTTGGCGACATCAACAAATATTTCGCCTTGCACCAGCTCAACCACTCTTTGGTTCGTCTTAAAATCAATATTGACGGCACTTTTGCCACGAAGAATGATTTGTGAGCCATCTTGTAATGTTTGAGTGGTCCACTGACTAGAATTACTGCGAATATCCGCAGCAATATAACCTAGCGATGTATCTGATAAATATAATGTACCAACACCCGAAGTGCATAGAACGATCGCAAATGCTGTACCAGTTCGAATATTTTTATAAACCTTTCCTGATCCCAGCCCAGCTTTGAGTGCCGATTTGGTAATTTTTTTATGATGATTATGTGATAACTTTTGAATCGAGCCGAGACAGCGTTCAATATCGTTGGCAATCTTTTGATGTTGCTGACTATTTTTTTTCCATTGTTTGAATTGTACTTCTGCATTACGACGAGTCACCTCATCATCCGCGCTTAATTGAACAATCCATTGTGCTGCCTCTTCAACCAATTGCTGGTTATGATTCTTTGTCATTTAAACCAACACATCCATATCCATTCGGGTTTGATAGCACTGTACCAAACAACTGGCCAAATACTTTTGGATCATCTTGGTCGAGACACCAAGTTGTTCAGCCGTTTCTTTATGCGTATACCCCTCTAAATAATGCAAGATAAAAGCCTGTTGGGCTTTTTCAGAGACTACTTCTAATGCTTTGCATAACTGATGAATGGCTTGAATGATTTGTACCTGTTCTTCGGGGGACACAACCGCATCAAGCATGTATTCCATTTCACTTAAACCATCAAGATACGCTTGTTCAATTCTTTTCCGTCTTACTTGATCGATCAATAAATTTTTCGCAATTGAAGTTAAATAAGCTTTTGGTTCTTTGACGCCCAACAACTCATCGCGTGTCTGAAGGATTTTAATAAATGTATCTTGAACTAAATCAGCAGCTTGCTCAGAACTTCCAATTTTCTTTCGCAGCCAATGGTGAAGCCACCCGCTATGGTTCCTGTATAATTCATCAACGAGTATCGGGGTTTTGTTCACAATCATTGACTCAAAAACAAAGTATTTACAAATGATAATTATTATCATTTATAAAATCAAGAAAGAATAATAATAAAGTTTCACTGTTTGCTCATCGTCACCGTAAGATTAGTATTTATCTGATTGGCACTTATTTTGCTTAATCAGTATTACGTTTTATAAAAAATGTAATATTAAGAGGCAAAAAAATATGAGTTACGTTGCGCGCGAACTCAGCCAAACCAACAAATTGTTATTTGGTCTAGGGTCATTTTTAATACCAATTTTGTTGTGGTGTGCTGTAAGTTATTTGCCATTTGTATGGCACCCACAAGTCAAAATTACTGATACAGGCAGCGTGACATATCTACAGGTCGATAGTCGTATTGCCAAAGAGGTTTTTTATTCTGAAGCACAAAGTGCTGTAGATCATGGCTTAAAGCCACCTCAAGGAATCTTAGTCAACCCCATTTATTTGCCTGCCCCTCACGAAGTTGCTAAAGCCCTTGTTACTGCGTTTACGACGCCACCTGTTCAAGCAAATGCACCGTGGTTCCATGAAAGTCTTTGGCATAGTATTAAACTGGTCTTCACCGCATTTTTTATCTCATCGCTCATCGGTGTACCTTTGGGGATTTTATGCGGTTTTTCTAAAACGATTGCTCAACTCACAGAGCCATTTGTTGAATTTTTCCGTTACCTGCCTGCCCCTGCTTTTGGTGCGCTAGCTGTTGCCATTTTAGGTATCAACGATGCACCAAAAATAGCCATCATTATCATCGGTACGCTATTTCAACAGATACTTATTATTGCCAATACAACTCGGTTGGTTGATCGCAGTTTAATCGAAGCAGGATTTACCCTTGGCACGAACAAAACCAAGAGCCTATTTCATGTAGTAATTCCTGCAGCCTTGCCAGAGATTTATCGTAATTTAAGAGTTTTACTCGGTTGGGCGTGGACTTACTTGATCGTTGCTGAATTGATTGGGAGCACATCAGGTATTACATGGTTTATCACTCAACAAGCGCGTTACCAAAATTTTGACAATGTTTATGCAGCCATCCTCATCATCGGTGTGATTGGTCTTATCTGTGATGTCATTTTAATGAAACTTGGACAGCAGCTTTTTAAATGGAAATCAGGAGCACACTAATGACAAATACCCATTTCAATGCTCGTGAATATTTTGATCACATCTATGAACGTGCTGTCATATTAGAAGCGAAACAACTGACGCAAAGCTTCAAACATGGCAAAACTGAACGAACTGTTTTAAACCAAATTGATTTAAAGATTCATAAACGTGAGTTTATTTGTGTGATCGGTCCTTCTGGCTGTGGTAAGTCAACATTCAGTCGGATTGTTGCTGGACTAGATTCTTATTCAGGTGGAGAGATTCTGATTGATGGTCAACTGATCGTGGGGCCTAGCCCTGAGCGTGGTATGGTATTTCAAGGATATACACTGTTTCCGTGGAAAACCGTCAAAGAAAACGTGATGTTCGGTCCAAAAATGAAGGGACAAAGTGATAGTACGGCCGAGGCGCAAGCACGAGAATGGATTAATATTATCGGCTTAGAAAAATATGAAAATCAGTATCCTCATCAACTCTCTGGAGGGATGAAACAACGTGTTGCGATTGCTAGAGCATTGGTGAATGAACCTAAAATTTTATTGATGGATGAACCCTTTGGCGCACTTGATCCACATACCCGTCAGAAGATGCAACGACACTTGATGGATTTATGGCAAAATATTGATATCACTATTATTTTTGTCACTCATGATATGGATGAAGCGATCTTACTCGCTGACCGTATCGTCGCACTGAAAGCCAATCCTGGTGAAATAAAAGAAATTATCGAAGTAGATTTACCTCGCCCACGTCATCCAGATCAAATGCTTTGCCCTGAATTTAAAACATTGCGTCAACGAGTAGATCAACTGGTTCATGCTGATGAAGATCAACTCGATCCAGCACTCGAGGATTTGCCGTTAATTCCTCGTATGACTAAAGTAAGTGATGATTAGCTTAGTTAAATAGAATAAGACCTTTCAAAGCCCACGTTTAAAAGTGGGCTTTTTTATATCGAAGTATTATTTTTCACATGTATGAATGTATAAAAATCTCCCTATTTTCAGGGAGATTTTTAAGGGCTAATTATGGAATTTAAAAGGATTGTTGCTCAATAGGGAATTATTTGATTTCTTCAACGAGCGTTGGAAAAATCACACTATCAACATCTACTTTAGTTGTGTAAACACCATTTTTAAAATTAAATTCATTGACGTGATAACTTGATCCGTAAATTGAATCAAAGCTGTCGGATTTGGTAAATACCTTCTTATTTGCTTCGAGATCAAGTAAATGAGTTCCATCAATAAATTGGGCATATTGTGCGGCATCTAAACCAACCCGTTTTGCCATGATCGTTACTGCATCGTCTCGTGTTGCAGGATCATTAATATATTTAACGGTTTTATCCCAAACCTGAATGATTTTTTTCCAATCTTCCTTATTCGCAGCAAGATGCGTCATATTGACGGTCAAAGTATCATAAATCAGTCCGGGCTTATCTTTGGATGAATAGATGATTTTAGAACCTGCAACCGCTTTCAAAGCTTGATTAGCTACAGGTTGCCAAACTGCAATTGCTGATACATCAGGACTTGCAAACACTTGAGGTAACTCATTCGTCATCGCATTTACTAAAGTGACCTCACTATTAGCAACTTTGGCATCATCTAAAGCCGAATTGAGTAAGTGATGATCAACAAGACCTTTCTCAACCGCTATTTTTTTACCTTTCAAATCTGCAATACGATTGATTCCACTTTTGGCGATAATGACATCATTTCCAGCGGAATAATCGGTTGCCAAAATCATGATGCCTTTGGTGCCTCCTGAAGCGATCACCAAGTTATCACCATTGGATACAGAAACAGCATCGAGCTGATTGGCAGAAAATGCATTGATTGATGCGGAATAATCGAACCATTTAAATTCGACATTTAACCCTGCTTCTTTAAACCAGCCTTTTTCGATTGCCACCTGCCATGCCACCCAACCCGGCCAATCACTGTATCCAATCGTGATTGGTTTAGTGTTGGTACTACCTTCAGTTTTTGCTTTAGACTCTGGAATTTTTGCTGTGTTGTCACAGCCCCCTAAAAAAATCGCTGTCAGCACAGATGCTGAAATCAGTGTTTTTTTGATCATCTTATGCTTGCTCCTATTGTGCTCTGATATTGAGAACTTTTCGTCTTTACAAATGTTTATGTGCTTAAGTGTTTTGTGCGATTGGTGGCATGACGGCATCCATCAATTCCAAATGCCCTTTAATCACCCCTTTTAATGCAATGAACTGTTGACTGATGGCTTTCAAATCACTACTGACACCTTGCATCAACATGACTTGTAGAACCTTGTCATCATCCAATTGAATATGTAATGAACTGATCACCTGAGCTAAGTATTGTTGCTGTAAATCAACAAGTTGAGTGCGTAACGGTTTTAAACTCACGTCATACAACAATGTCAAAGTGCCAACCATAACTTCATCATTTTTAGCTAGATCATCGATTAAATGCCGATTAATCATGTCCAAGATCGCTTGTGAACGACTTTCGTAGTGTTGATCAACGATTTTTTGATCAAGTGCACTCAATGTAGTTTCAGGTACGGTAATACTGATTCGAGCTAACTTTTGCTTGGCCACAGTCTTATCCCTTTACTTTGCGTTCTTGGTGATTTTGTTTGAAATACAGACCTGCTCTTGCACTGAATAAATCGACTAAGAATTTCTTAATAGGGTGTTTTTCTACAGTGTTGGTTTTGGCTTCACTCATATCGCAGCTCCTACAAAGGTATTACTAAAATTAGTTTTTGTATTACTTCTATTGAGATGCAGAATATGTGCCAATTTTAGCTATAGAGATTTGGTGAATAAACTTTAATTAAATGACAAAAAAAAAGCCCCACTACGTTGAGATGGGGCTTACTTGAAGTAGAGTGTTTCATCAGTTTATTCCATTGTTACTGCTCATGTACTGGTTATTCTTTTTATACATGTTGGAATGAACCGATGTGTGTGATTTAGTGATCAAGTTTATTGCTCTCCTTTATTTATACTGTATATAAATAAAAGCAGAAAGCATGCCAAAATATAAAATTAAGTGGATTCAGCCATAATGGCATATAAAAAGCCCCACAAAAGCCTAGTGATACAAAACGAGGGAGATTTACCTATCTTAAATATGCTTAAAAAATGTACCACCTTGCACCATTCAGGTTCACTAGTGCATCAAAGGGTGGCTGAGCATGGTTGGAGTAACTTTATCTGTAAATGTTTTGAGTTCTTTATATTAAGGATTCTTTAAAATTGATGGTTCTGTGATATTTACCTTTAAGACTGAATGTTTTGCCCATCATCAATAGACTAGATATGTAAACAATAATCAAATTATTACCATTTAACAGGTCTTTCAAAAGACCTGTTAACTAGTCTCATATTAAGGTTTAGGATATTTTTAAAACATCATATAAATCTGATCTTTTTGATAATTCAGCGTATAAAGCCGTTAACCAATGATTTTTGCCATGTGTTAAAATAAAAAGTTTCCTGTTTGAATCTAACGTTGTAGTGATCTCTTCATTGCTTAATTCTAACCAAAAATCTTTACTTCTAAATTTTGCCATTAGCGTTGTCAGCTCTGTTTCAGCAGCTTTATTACTCAAATATTGAGCCATACCCAACTCATCAAAAGTATAATTAATCTTATAGATTATCTCTTCAGCAACATCTAATGAACTATCAACCAAAAAAGATACTGATAAGAAATTTTGTTCAATAGTTATGTTTGCTTTCAGCCATAAAACATTATCAAGATCATCGTAATATGGATGAAAAAAAGAGACCTGATGTTGTCCAATTATTTTAAAAATTTTAGCTCTTTTCTTAGTATTACAATTATGACAACTTGGGATTAGATTCTTAGGATTAACCGCTAAACCATGATAAATAGATTCAGGTAAAAAGTGATCAACATGTGAACAAATCGCAGATAAGCAATAAGGACATTTAATAATTTTATCCTTATTTTCATTACCATTAGTTAAAATTAAGTCATAAAATTTTCTTATAGTTGAATACTGAGGCTGATTGTTGGAAAAATATGATTTATATAATTTGACTAAATCCTCTGAATAATTTCTAAATCGATCTTTATCAAGTTCATATAATTTACCTTGAGAAGCTTTTTCCTCATATTCATCACTATAGGAAAAAATATCATCAGTTAATGATGTTAGATTATCAAAAATAATCTTTCTATTTTGTTTGCTTTGGTCTATATACTTAAGACTTAAAGGATAAGTATCCTTAATATTGAAATTTGGAAGATTAATTTTTTTCATCATTAATATCCGCTTTAATATTCTTGATGCTTTTCATTAAATGTGCTCTAGCTTCAGTACCCAATTCTCCCTTAAAAATAGATATAACCTGATTAAATATTTCTATATTTGTTTGTGTACGACTCTCTTTTATAATTTTACTTACTTCTGTTTCTAATAAATCAATAAAACTTGAATTTGATGCTGTTAAGTTAAAAACCTCATAGTTTAATAAAGAAATATTTTCTCCAAATGTCTCAGTTTCTAATCTCAGAGCATTGAAAACATCTCCTCTTCTTAAAATTTTCCATACACAACTCTTAGGTACTTCTTGTAAAATAATTGGAGAATGTGTAGTCAAAATTCCAATGGCATTTCTATCAATCAGCAACCATGACATAGCTCTTAAATAAGCCGAAATCAAAGGAGGATGCAAATAAGTTTCAGGCTCATCATATAAAATTAACGACTTTTCAGTAACTGAATTAACTAAATGTGTCAAAGATTTAATAATGATTTTGTGGCCAGTACTTAGTAAACGGTAAACCTCTAAAATTTTTTCACTATTAATTTCACTTTCTTCATCTTCTAATATATACGAAAAAATATCAGTAAGATAATCATCATTCTTTGTTAGGATTTTAAGCATTTCAATCCATCTATGAGTCTTAGAAATAGATTTCATACATTCAATGAATGATTCTAAAAACTGACGTTCGAGATCCAACCCACCATTTAATGTGTTTTCAGTATTATTAAAAGGACTTTTTAGCAACCCATGAAATGCATAATCATAATCAATTATATCGGCTTCCATAATGCCTTGAAATGGCTTATCAAATGGGCTGTAACTAAAGTAAATTACTTTTGTTAACCCTAAATCTTTAGTGAAAAAATGTTTTAATATCTTATTCAAAAAATTCGTTTTACCTACACCATTACTTCCAATTACAACATGTAAATTTGTTGGTGGTAATGAGTTAGGAGTAACATCAAAAGATACATTAACCTGGCGATTTTCATCATTAAAATATTCAAATGAAAAACTAAATTCTGTTAATTCAGGTTTCCCGTTTGCTAAACGATTATACTTTCCCCGTATTTCATCAGCAAAAAATTCTCTCATCAATGAGGTATGTAAAACTGGTAAATTTTTTTCATATAATGAATTAAATTTTTCTAAATTGAATGCCAAATCATTTAATGAACTAAGTATTCTTCTTCTTGTTTTATTATTTAATGATCTAATTCTCTGATAATACTTACCACTCCCACCCATGCTGAAAAATTTTTCATCGATCTTAGAAAATTTTTTTGATACATGCTGATTAAAGTGAAAGATTTTTGGGCTATCCTCTACAAATGCTATTTTTATCGCCCCTAAATCAGTAACTTCACCATTTTTCACGTATCTTAAATGAAATTGTGTTTTATAACCGAAATCATCCCAATCATCCCACTTAAGTACACAATATTCTTTATCAGTCGAGACCTGTCTACTATCAACTCTATAATCATCAACAACATAAAAATTCATGGAATAGATTTTATAATGAAATAAGTTCTCATAATTTATCACATATAAGGAAAAAACCGCCCTTACGAACGGTCTTTTTATCTATCAACTCTTAGGCAACTGGCGCCAAGGTAAACAACACCTGTCCCGTTTTCACTGTTTGCCCTTTTTCAATAGTAATCGCATCTACACGCATACGCTCAGGCGCAATAATTGGAATCTCAATTTTCATCGCTTCAATGACTGCAAGTGTTGCACCCTCTTCCACAATATCACCCGATGCACATTCAATTTTCCAGATCGAACCCGGCATGTGCGATTCAACCGCACAACCACCGTCTGGAATTTCAACGCCTTCACCATCATCTACAGCATCGAGGCTTTCAGAGACATATTCCGCAAGCCCTGCTTCATGCCAGCGTCGACGTTCTTCATCAAAGTTGGCTTGTTGTACCGCTTTAAATGCAGAAATGGATTCTTGATTTTCCGTTAAGAAGTCGTTGTACTCTTTCAGGTTGAGTACACCATCTTCAATGCGTAGTTTTAAACGACCTGCTTTAAAGTCCTCACGCATGTGCATCAGTTCAGCTTCAGAAACTTCATAAAATTTAATCTGATCAAAGAAGCGTAATAACCACGGTTTACCTTGCTCAAAGTCTGCATTTCTACGATAGCGAGACCACATTTGAGTCGTTCTACCCACAAACTGATAGCCACCCGGTCCTTCCATGCCATAGACACACATATAAGCACCGCCGATTCCGACAGCATTTTCAGGTGTCCAAGTTCTTGCAGGATTATATTTGGTCGTTACAAGTCGTTGACGTGGATCAAGCGGTGTCGCAACTGGTGCACCGAGATATACGTCACCTAAGCCCATCACCAAATAATTTGCGTTATACACCACGTCTTTTACAGCTTGTTTATCTTTCAGACCATTAATGCGACGGATAAATTCGATATTGTCTGGACACCACGGTGCATCAGGACGCACCGTTTGCATATAACGTTCAGTTGCCAACTGCGTTTGAGAATCTTCCCAAGCCAAAGGTAAATACACGGTACGTGAAGGAACTTGCATTTCAGTCACATCAGGTAATTCTGTTTCGGCTTGTTTAAGGAGGTTCAATAAATTCTGTTGATCAAGTTTGAGTGAATCAAAATGAATTTGAAGTGAACGTATTCCCGGTGTTAAATCAATGATACCTATGATGTTTTGATCTTTAACCCACTGCATTAATGCATGTATGCGGAATCGTAAATTCAGGTCTAAAACCAATTCGCCATACTCAACCAACATGTAGTTATTACCAGCGGGGCGATACACCACATTTGGCGTATGATCTTGACCATCTAAACGATCCAATACAGCATCATTTAAACTATCAATCTCAGCATAAAAACTTTGGCCAAATTGCACATTGTTAAGATACTCCGTACTGAGCATATGATGATATGTTTGATTTAATTGGGTTGCTTGTTCATATCGAATAGGAACAAATTTGACTTTGTCTCCTGCTTTTAATTGACCTAATTTCCAAAGTTCAGAATGAACAACGACCGCTGGGCAAACAAAACCACCAAGGCTCGGACCATCAGGACCTAAAATGATCGGCATGTCTCCAGTAAAGTCGATTGCACCAATGGCATAGGCATTGTCATGAATATTGGAAGGATGTAAACCTGCTTCACCGCCATCTTCACGCGCCCATTCAGGCTTTGGCCCGATCAATCGAATTCCTGTACGGCTTGAATTGAAATGTACTTCAAAGGAATGTTCAAAGAAGGTATCAATATCTTGTTTGGTGAAAAAATCAGGCGCACCATGTGGACCATACATTACCGCAATTTCCCAACTGTTTGAAAATGTCGGGACTTGTTCTGCATTCAAACTTGTTTGTTGATCTGAACTAAAAGACGTGATGGGCAACATATCACCAATTAACAAATTACGCCCTGCGTGACCACCAAATTGACCTAAAGTAAATGTCGCTTGTGAACCCAAGTATTTGGGAACATTCAAACCACCTTTAATGCCAATATAAGTTCTACATCCTGTAATGATTTTACCGCATTTAAGAATTTGCCCTTTCTTCACATTCACCGTTTGCCACATTGGAATGTGCTCACCGTCTAAGGTTGACGGCATGTCACCACCTGCAAGCACGATTTGGCTATCACAGCGAAACTTTAGTGTAGGTCCATGCAAGGTACATTCTAGACCTGCACTATTAGATGCATTACCAAGTAGTTGGTTTGCCACGTTTAAAGATAAAGGGTCAATCGCACCAGATGGTGGTACTCCCACATCCCAATAGCCTAAACGCCCAGTAACATCTTGTATGGAAGTTTGAATACCTGCTTGCAATACCTCGATTTTTTGAGTTTTCCACTCAAAAGTATTGAGGAAACGAGTGGTTTGAGTACCCGCTTTAAACACTTCACAATCAATAATATTCTGTAAATATTCAAGATTGGTTTCGATACCTGCCACCTGAGTTTTGGCTAAGCTATGATTCATTGCCTGAATAGCCGCATCTCGATCATTTGCCGTGACGATAATTTTAGCAATCATAGGATCGTAAAATGAGGAAACAGTTGAGCCAGTTTCTACCCATGTTTCATTACGTGCTTGATCATCAAATTCAACAAAGGTCAGTAAACCTGCACTCGGTTGGAAGTTTTTGATCGGGTCTTCTGCATACAAACGAACTTGTATCGAATGTCCTACTGATTTCAAAGATTGCGTTGGTGCTGTCCAGTCGCCACTTGCAAGTGTGACCATCCATTCAACCAAATCCACGCCGTATACTTGTTCTGTGACACCATGTTCAACTTGTAGACGGGTATTTACTTCCAAAAAGTAAAAATCTTGTGTGTCCGTATCCATCACAAATTCAACAGTACCCGCGGAACGATAATTCACGGATTGCATCAGTTGAATCGCAACAGTCTGAATATATGAACGTTGTTGATCATTTAAATGTGGTGCTGGCGTTTCCTCAATAACTTTTTGGTTGCGACGTTGAACAGAACAATCTCGTTCACCTAACGCTAAAACTTGTCCTTGACCATCACCAAATATTTGCACCTCGATGTGGCGAGCATTCTGTACGAATTTCTCTAAATACAGTCCTGCATCTTTAAAGTTTGCCTGCGCAAGATAAGAAACTGTTGTGAAAGCATCTTTTAGCTCCTCAGCATTCCATATCAAGCGCATTCCGATACCACCACCCCCTGCGGTACTTTTTAGCATCACAGGATAACCAATGCGCTCGGCTTCAAGTAATGCTTCTGCTTCATCAGCCAAAAGTTGGCTACCTGGCAATAGTGGCACATTTGCTTCGATTGCAAGTTCTCGAGCGGTATGTTTCAAGCCAAAAGCACGCATTTGAGCTGAGTTTGGACCGATAAATGCAATTCCTTGTGATTCGCACAGATCACAAAATTCGGCATTTTCAGATAGAAAACCGTAACCCGGGTGAATGGCATTCGCACCTGTTTGTTTGGCAACTTTTAAAATTTTGTCAACATTGAGGTAACTTTGACTCGCGGGTGCATCACCGATATAAACCGCTTCATCCGCTAAAGTCACATGCAAAGAATCTCGGTCTGCCTCTGAGTACACAGCAACCGATTGAATACCTAATTTTTTTAGTGTTCGAATAACACGACATGCTATCGCACCACGATTGGCGATTAAAACTTTATCAAACATAGACTAAGCCTCCTCACCATCACGAATCACTAATTGGATCGGAGTCGGGTTATAGGCATTACAAGGATTATTCAATTGTGGGCAATTAGAGATCAGCACAATTAAATCCATTTCTGCTTTAATCTCGACAAATTTACCCGGTGCAGAAATACCATCATCAAATTTCAAATGTCCATCAGATGTAACTGGAACATTCATAAAGAAATTGATATTTGGACCAATGTGGCGCACATTCAAATTGTGCTTTTTCGCGATTGGATGTTTGGCTAAGGCATACATGAAATTGTTGCGGCAACTATGCATAGGATAAGTTTCATGTGCATAGCGCACAGTATTACTTTCGCAAGAACATGCGCCACCCAACGTGTCATGACGACCACAGTTATCATCATGAATCACTGCAATTAACCGTCCAAAGTTACTGTATAAAGATGTGCCTTTTTCTAAATAGATATATTGATTTATGGCAAGCGTATCTGTAGCGCTATAACGCTCTTCAGGATTTTCTGCTGAGATAAATAACGTATCAACAGCTTGATTGCCCTCTAAATCGATAATGCGAAAGTATTGCCCTTTTTTAACCTCGCACATCCATGCTTCACCCGCAGGACAAACTTCACTTAATGTTGCTTTTTCAAAAGTATGTAAACTCGTCATGATGCTTCTCCTATAGCTTAATATGCTGAACTCAATGCGTAGTAACGTGCGTTGTTTTGAAAAGCACGCTGATTTTGTGGACAGGCATCACGACAAATATCGTGGTTGGCTAAAGGATTGGCTTTATATAAAGACAATTGAATATCGCTTGGTTGATAGAGCGAACTGTTATCTAAACCATGGGGAGCAGCAGAAAGGAAAACCAAACAATCCATTTCAAAACGTAATTCAATGATTTGGTTGAGGTTATCTGATTGGGTATAGCTTAGAGCACCTTGATCATTGGGACTCACTTTTGAGAAAAGGTTTACGGTTGCGCTTAAATCAATCTGTGACAGTGAAAATTTCGCCATCTCTACCAATAAGCCATCTACACCGTTTTGGTGCATTTCATTTCGTGCATCTTGAAAACGACGTTGACCAAACTGTTTGCTGATTTGCTCAGGACGACTCGCCCCACAGAACGTATCATTCCAACCATGGTCATCTTTAACGATCGATGCCATGACACGCCCTAAATCTGAATACAAGACATTGCCCGAACTTAGAAATGCAGTATGTTGTCCTTTTAAGGTGTCTGGCATGTTGTAGCGTTCAAGTTTATCTTCAGCATTCACACAAAACAGTGAAACATTGGCGTTTGAAGCTAACGCTTTGAATTGTAAAACTGTCCCTTTCTGAACTCGTCCAGACCAATGATGACCACCCGGTAGTTTTTCAGTCCAAAGGATCTGGTTGTTATGATATTCGCTCATTCGCATACCTCTTTTAAGGTTTAAGTCCAACCTCCCGGGCTTTTATCCCTCCGTGTAGTTCTTGCGAACCGTGAACTCTCGGTCTCAGTCATAGCCAACTTTGAGCAGTCGTCTATCGGAACCCTAGATCACTTTATGATGGAATTAATGAAGCAAATGGCGTGCCAATTTAGTAATACTATTTTGATATTTCGTCATACTTTTTGGTATTAAAACAATGCATTTTTATTTTCTATGCACTGTGATCAGTCAAAATCAGTGCATTAGTGTTTATTTCTGAGGCTTTACTGGAAAACATAAAAAGGGCTTTATTTCCTTCAGCACAAACATACTTTGCATTTCTTTGATTCCGGGCAATCTTCGAATGGTCGTCATTGAAAATTCAGCATAGGTATCAAGATCAGGCGATACGACTTGCAACAAAAAGTCTGCATCGCCGCCAATGCTATAACATGCAACGACATAATCTAAAGCAGTGACTTCTTCTTCAAATTTCTTTGCCTCTCTTTCGCTATGACTATCTATCGATACACGGACAAACACCATCACACCTAAGCCAAGTTTTTTGCGATCAAGTAAAACGCCGTATCCTTTGATGACTTTGGTGTCTTCTAAATGTTTGACTCTTCGCCAACAGGGCGAGGTTGAAAGACCTAACTGTTCAGATAATTCAGCATTTGTGGTTCTTGAGTCTTTTTGCAATAACTCTAAAATTTTTGCATCAGTTTTATCAATTTTTAAATTAGGCATAATATTTCTATTAAAGTTAAATATAGGGTTATTTATACCCTATTTTTGATATTTACCAGAATATATAGATCAAATTTACCTGTGTATTTATTAAAAAATAGAGATCCGATTTCATTTGGTTTTAATTGGCATGGAACATCTCACACAAACAATGACCTATGTTTTAACTTTAGGATTAGCAGCAATCCTCCCTGGACCAGGTATGACCGGTCTTATGTTTAAAACCTTAGTGCAGGGATATAAGAATGGACTGATGATGCTGTTTGGCCTCATCACGGGAGATATCACTTTTTTATTGGTTTCAATTTTTCTTCTTTCTTCGATTCATCATTTCAGTCCACATTTGGCTTTTTATTTGATACTACTATCAAGTTCATACCTGCTTTACTTAGCTTATAAGTTTTGGTTTTTTAACGGTAATCTTTTGGAAAATGAAGCACCTGCAAATCTCAAAAACACGCTTTTTTCCTATAAAGATGGGCTGTTAATTACTTTGAGTAATCCTAAAACTATTTCATTTTATCTTGCGATTGTACCTGCTATCTTCGGCGCGCAGTCATTGCAAAAGCAAAGTTGGTTTTTAGTGTCTATTACCATCTTCACACTTGCCATCATTGGCGGACTTTATGTCTTTTTTTCGTGGAATCTAAAGAAAGTACTCAGTGATATAAAAGTACAAACCATTTTATTAAGAACGCTGTCTGTCATGATGGGTATATTGGCTTTGGGAATGTTCTATAGAGAATTTAACATTCAATATTTAGCATAAGCCATTGATTCACAAAGCCCTAAATTACATTTTACTTTAGAGCTTTGTGAATCAAATAAAAGATGAACTCAAATCTTACTTTTTCTTTTTGGTGAACAAATTCAATGCTTGCGCATAATGTGATGGTGCTACACGCTGAATCAGATCTAAAATTTTGGCATCATTGCCTATTAAAACTCGGCGCTGATCTTTTTTAACCGCATTTAAAATTACTTTTGCAGCTTCTTCAGGTGGGGTTTTAAGTACCTTGTTAAAAGCTTTACTGGCCTTTGCAGGATTCAATCCTAAGGCCCGAATACTATCACTCATGCGTGCGCTATTCGCAATATTAGTGCGTATTCCTCCTGGATGAACACAAGTTGCACTTACGCCGTTGGCTTGTAAGTCAAGCTCTTGACGAAGTGATTCGGTAAAACCACGCACTGCAAATTTAGTTGCATTGTATGCACTTTGCGTAGGTTGGGCGGTTAAGCCAAATAGACTAGAAATATTGATAATATGCCCTTCACCACTTTGCTTTAAATAGGGTAAAAATGCTTTGGTACCATGTACAACACCCCAAAAATTAATATCAAATACCCACTCCATTTCCTCATAACTCATTCCTTCAACCGTGCTTGCCAATGCCACGCCTGCATTATTAAAAATGAGGTTAATTTTTCCATGTTCTTGGGCGGTATTCGTAGCCCATTCCTCTACAGCAGTGCGATCAACCACATTTAAGGTGCTAAGCGTGACTTTAACTGGATAGGATTTAACAAGTTCCAATGTTTCAGCTAAGCCTTGCTCGTTGACATCACTTAGGGCTAAATGTGCACCTTGTTGTGCCAATAAAATAGCAAGTTGTTGACCGATTCCAGAACCTGCACCTGTAATCGCGGCAACTTTTTGATTAAAATTTTTCATAGCGTGGCTCTTTGTTGTTTAGTTAATGTCTAATTGATAAAAATGGATTGCGTTTTGTCTAAAAATCGCTTGCAAAGCTTCAGAACCATAAGGCTCAATCATTTTGATATAAGCCTGTATTAAGTCAGTTAAACGCGCATTAGGTTTATCCATTGGATAATTCGAAGCGAACATGATGCGTCCTGTACCAAAGACATGGATCGCATGCTGTATCAATGGGGTCAATAATTGAACCATTTCAGCAACTGTCGCCGTCCGATTTTCTTTGTAAAATGTGTGTCCCAATACTGGCATCATAAGCCCTGATATTTTTGCATGCACATTCGGCTGTTCTGCCAAAGTGCTCAGATCGTTTTGCCATTGTTTAAATATTGCATCACGTTGCACAGCAGTTTTCCCAGTCTTCTTACCCACTGCGCCAAATAACCCAGCAGGTGTTGCAAGATGATCCACGACAATGCGTGTTTCTGGAAATTGCTTGGCTAAGGCAGTGATCTCATTTAATTGAGTTGAATAGCCCCAAGCATCGAAGGACAAATTCATTTTGGCGAGTTGCTCAAATCCCTTTAAGAATTTTTTAGACTGATATAAATGAGGTGTTTTAGACCAGCGATAGATGCCGTCATCCTCATGCCAAGAAGACATCTTTCGAATTCCTCTAAACAAAGGATTTGCATCTCGATGTGCTTTTAGAATATCGGCGAATTTGCAATGACTTGGATCCGCCGTGGCAACGATTGCAGCAAGTTTTAAATCATATTTTGAGAAATCTAAATGGCTTAGCCAGCTCGTTTCTTCAACAACGCCAAACCCTTTATGATGATGCCAATTGGCTTCAACATGCACCACACTCTCTACATTCAAACCGCCTAAGTCTTGACGGTAATGTATGGGTAAATAAGGATTTAAGATGTGTTCAGTCTTTCCGAGCGTATCTAATAATGGCTTGGGCTTAACCAGACGAATCACCTTATCCATAAGTGTTGGATATTTCCCCAAAGTTTTGACCAATAGCGCAGCTGAATGTGGTGTGTGATAAGGGTCCCATTGGTGTATATGTGGATCGATAATTGCGAAATCTAAAGGATTCATTTTTCTACTCTATTGATTATATATAAACGCATCTTTGTATTTATTCATCCATAAATAGCTTCGGTTATTAGATGATGACCATCTCTATCTTATTTTCCGAGCTTACAAACAATTTAGATATGCATGAAATGATTTTTTCTAATGTAAAAATATGAATTATATTCATAATCTAAAGCAACACACTTCTTATATAAATTCCTTTTGTTTATCTCAATAAGGGTAATACCAGCAAGTGTAAATAATGATCAAAGGGGTTTAGCTAATAGCGTAATGCATAGTTGAAATACCGACAGAAGCTAAATATTTATGTCATTCTTATTTCTTTAATTTTTTTGTTCAAATGTGCTAGATATTTAAAAAATACTGGACTGCTCAATGAATATCATCTTGCAGTCCAGTGTCGTGTATTCTCGTTCCTAGCTTACTATCACTGATTTCGCACGAGCAGCATGCAATTTCTTATAGCTTTCAATCAAACGTAAATGACGATCTAAGCCTTCAAGTTTCATGCTGGTCGGCGTTAAACCATAGAAACGAACAGTGCCTTCGACCGAACCGATTACCGCATCCATACGTTCATCACCAAACATACGACGGAAGTTTTTGTCGTAATCTTCCAATTCCATCTCATCATCGAGAATGACTTCTAGCACGACATTCATGCATTGATAGAACAAGCCGCGCTCAACTGTGTTGGTATTGTATTGCAAGAACGTTTCGACCAGTTCTTTGGCTTCTTCAAATTGCTGCAATGCAAGATTGATTAATAATTTTAATTCGAGCAGTGTGAGCTGTCCCCACACGGTATTGTCATCGAATTCAACCCCAATCAGCGTAGTGATCTCAGTATAATCATCTAATTCACATTCTTCTAAACGTTCAAGCAATGCTTCGAGTTGCTCATCGTCTAAGCGATGCAAGTTCAAAATATCTTCACGGAACAATAAAGCTTTGTTGGTATTATCCCAAACCAAATCTTCAACCAAATAAATTTCTGAATAATCAGGTACTAAAATACGACAAGCTGTTGCACCGAGATGCTCATAGACAGCCATGTAGACTTCTTTGCCCATTTCTTCAAGAATACCAAACAGTTCTGCGGCTTCGTCAGCATTTGAGTTTTCACCATCATTGGTAAAATCCCACTCGACGAAATCATAGTCAGATTTGGCACTAAAGAAACGCCAAGAGACTAAACCACTTGAATCAATAAAGTGTTCCACAAAATTATTTGGTTCGGTCACTGCTTCACTTTGGAAGGTTGGTTGTGGCAAGTCATTCAAGCCTTCAAAACTACGACCTTGTAATAACTCAGTCAGACTACGTTCCAAAGCGACTTCAAAGCTTGGATGCGCACCAAATGAAGCAAACACACCGCCTGTGCGTGGGTTCATCAAAGTGACACACATCACTGGAAATTGACCACCCAAAGAAGCGTCTTTAACCAATACTGGAAAACCTTGCTCTTCTAAGCCTTGGATACCTGCAACAATGCTTGGATATTTCGCTAAAACGTCTTCAGGTACGTCAGGTAATGTGATTTCCCCTTCTAAGATTTCACGTTTTACAGCACGTTCAAAGATTTCAGATAAACATTGTACTTGCGCTTCTTCTAAAGTATTCCCCGCGCTCATACCGTTACTTAGATATAGGTTTTCAATTAGATTCGATGGGAAATAGATTGTCTCACCATCAGATTGACGCACAAATGGAAGTGAACAGATACCACGTTCGATGTTACCTGAGTTGGTATCATACAAATGCGTACCCAGTAACTCATCGTCAGGGTTATAAACTTCTAGACAGTATTCATCTAAAATTTCTTTCGGCAATTCGCCATTTGGACCTGGTTTAAACCATTTCTCATCTGGGTAATGTACAAACTCAGCGTTTGCAATCTCTTCACCCCAAAATTGATCGTTGTAGAAGAAGTTACAGTTTAAACGTTCAATGAACTCACCGAGTGCTGAAGCCAAAGCACTTTCTTTGGTTGAACCCTTACCATTGGTAAAACACATTGGAGATTGGGCATCACGGATATGCAGTGACCAAACATTTGGCACAATATTGCGCCATGACGCAATTTCAATCTTCATGCCTAAGCCTGCCAAAATGCTCGACATATTGGCAATGGTTTCTTCTAATGGCAGATCCTTACCTGCGATATAGGTCGTATTTTCCGATGCTAAGCTTGGCATCAGCAATGCCTGTGCATCGGCATCGATACTTTCGACTTCTTCAATAATAAATTCTGGGCCAGTTTGTATGACCTTCTTCACCGTACAACGGTCGATTGAGCGCAAGATACCTTGACGATCTTTTTCTGAAATATCAGCCGGTAATTCAACCTGAATTTTAAAAATCTGTTTGTAGCGGTTTTCTGGATCAACAATATTGTTTTGCGATAAACGAATATTATCAGTTGGGATATCACGCGCGGCACAATAAACTTTTACAAAATAAGCAGCACACAGTGCTGATGATGCCAAGAAATAATCAAATGGACCCGGTGCTGAACCATCTCCTTTGTAGCGAATCGGTTGGTCGGCGATTACGGTAAAGTCATCGAATTTGGCTTCTTGTCGAAGGTTGTCGAGGTAATTAACCTTGATTTCCATGCTAGCACCTAAACTGATCTGATGTGTTTTAACACAAGAGATTGAAAATATTGATAAATAAGCCGAATTATAGCGTTAAAATTGACTTAATAATGCGTAGTTGCAATTGATCGTAGTCGTCATACGACTCACTGCAACTCGTAATGATGGGCATTATTATAGAAGTATTTTATGAAATTGATAACTTTTGTCGGTTTTTCTAATGGATTTAAAAGGAATGGCTTAAAAATACGCCATATTGAAGCATGTTAAATAGAAAATGACTGCTCAATAAAACATTTCACAGCCATTTTGATTGAGCGTCAAATCCGCCCCACTTCAAGATATGGAATGAGTGTTTGATCAAAGTTAGGACGCGGATCTGCCTCAAAGCTAATAAAACCATGCATACCAGTCAACCGTTCTCCTTTATAGAATTGATTCAGTTGAAAGCGAGGATCTTTATGCGATAGCGTAAAACTAACAGCACCAATACCCAGTTGCTTGGAACGCTGATAAGCATCGCTGAGCATACGATGATGCAAAGCGAGTGCCTCTGGATGACACAATAAAGTATGCAGTACATGATATTTCACGGGATCACCTCGCTTGGGCAAAGGCATGCTTTTACTGAACTTGGTGTAAAGGTTATATATCGGTCTGAGTACGCCGATCATTGGACTGTAATGTAATATTTTGGTTTGTTTCAGGCTGTGCTGATCCCATAACCCAAACATGCCAACAATTTTGTCATTCTGAAAATAAAGAAGAAAGTCTGATAGTTTTATGCCAGAAAAATAACAATTCCCCTCAGCCAACTCTTCGAAATTATAAGCAGGGATAAAGTTATAGTAATCTGACATCTCGGTAATAAACTGATTCATCGCCTGTATATGTTCTGGTTTGGCTATACAAGATTGAATCTGCGCTATGTCCGTATGATGTGGGTTTGAATCATTCAGGAAAGTCGTAATTTTTCTTCGTGAGCCTAAATCTGTCAGCGTTAAAGTCTCAATGAGTCCTTCATCATAATAATCAGGCATACCTGTTTTAGGCGCTTGTATTGCAGCACGGGCTGCATGATTATCATCAAAAATAATCATCTGACTAAAATTAGGCGCATGCATATTTTCTTTTACATGTGCACCGAGCACCTTAACTAATGATTTTCCTCGATAGCGATGATCAACGCGCAGGTCACTGGCATATCGAAAATTCTGTATGCTGCGATTGACATAACACGGACGATAGCCATTGCTATAACAAGCCACTTTTTTCTGGCTCGCAGTGTCTTCAATCACCACATGTAATTTATGCTTATACAAAATATCGGATGCTTTAAAATAACTCGGCTCACGTTGAAAACTGATTTGAACCCCTTTCGTTGTCATTGGAACAGCGATCAATGCTCGCAAGGCTTGGTCATCTTCTAATGTTGCTTCCCTTGTAATGAGATGACTTTTTTCAGGCGGTTGTAATGCAGGATTTATATTCATTGTAGATTCACCTGTTCAGGATATTGATTAGACACCAGCTGGTTTAGCTCGCCCATTTGATCCAATAACTGATAGACAAATACGATTTCATCTTGTTCATTGACGATTTTCTGAGTTTGAACATCCAACAATTTTTGCTCTGTATTGAGTAAGTCAAAGGTTGTCTTGGTGCCTATTTCAAATTCTTTACGTGTGTATAGCAGCGCGATTTCTGCTGCATCTATTGCATTTTTGAGTGCATTTTTATTTTGACGGATACTTAAAAGTTGTGCATAGGTCGTTTGTGCACGTTGATTCAGTTCCAATTCAAGGCTTCTAATCTTCTGATTGGCGAGATCCACATCTGTTTGTGCTTTTCGCACATTGGCGCGATTTAAACCATCATCAAACAAAGGCATATTTAACTGTACGCCCACCATATAATTATTACTTTCAGAACCAATGTAACTCGCTTCTTCTTGTTTCCCAGCGCGACTGGTCAACATCACAGTTGGCCAAAGCTCACGTTTTGTTAAGGCGAATTGTTGCTCTGCCGCTTGCTTTTGGTACTTTGCTTGGATAAGCGCAGGGTGATTTTTAGTCTTTGATAAAATCTCATCCAAATTATTTGTCAGATTCGGTGCTTGAGTGATTGGCACCAATTGATCAGCTCGAACACCTGTCACTTGATAAAATTGCGCTTCGCTAATGCTGAGGCTCGATTGTGCTTGAGTCACATCGGCTTGCCCTTGAGCGACCTGCGCCAAGACTTGAGCCAAATCAGCACGGGTAATCATGCCAACATCAAAGCGCCGTTGAGACTCATAAAGTGATCTTTGTAGATTAGAAAGTGTTTTTTTTCTAAGTGCTAAAATCGACTGCTTTTTGAGTACATCGGTATAGACCATCACTGTATTTAAAATCGTTTCTGATCGTCGATCGGAAAATGCATGGGTCTGTGCAGAAAGCTGACTTTTAGCGGCATCTACGCCCAAACGATGACGACCCGATGTGTAAATCGGATAGTCCATCTGTAGTTGTAAGCTGCGACCACGCCTATTTCCCTCTGTCGGAAATAAAACTGTTGCCGGTGTCTCTATTTTTTCATAGTCCAACTGCCCCACCAAATTTACTTTTAAACCATCACGTTGTCTTGCTTGTTCAAGCATGGCAGTGGACTGATTGACACTTAAACGGCTCAGTTCTAGTTGGCTTTCATGTTTTAAACTCGCACTCAAGGCTTGCTCTAAAGTCATTCCATTGACTGCACCCGATATGAATAAAACACTGACAAACACTAAAGAATGAAGTTTTAACACTCGCTTTTTGAATCGCTGCACCTTGCATCCTCCTTGTTTCATAGCTGAGCCAAACTATTCAAGCTCACTTTTTTCAGAGGTTCTGGCTTAATATTGCCTTCAATGATGCCATCGAACATCACCAACTTTTTATAGGCATTCCAACCATTTTCTGCCTGTCGAATCTGTGGTTGATCTAGCTGTCCCAGATTTCGAGCAAGTTCATAATGAAAGTTTCGACGTAAAATATTATCGATATATTCATGATCAACCGTGTGATGAATATCTCCTTCAAACAATACACAGTAAAACGGTTTAACATGCTGCTGTGTATCAATCGCGAGCAACGAAATCGCTTTAGAATCCGTTTGATTTAAATGTGATAAAAGCTGTTGTGCTGTTTCAGGAGCTAGCTTTTCCCCCACAAGATCGACACCAAAACGACGTCCTTGAAACTCAAAACACGGTATTTGATCCAAGAAACCAGTCACAATTAAGCAGTCATCCAAACAATATCGCAATAAACCATTACCTGAGCTAATGATTGGACTAACAACATCACCCATTTTCAATGCCCAAGAAGGGATAATCTGCCCTTGTTTTTCGCCTTCTAGATATTCAAATTCATAAAAATGACTTTGATATGCAAGTGGATACTGATCAGCATAAGGAATCGTGACAACACCTTCGGTTGCCCACAAACCTTTGCCTTCAAACTGTACCTCAGGCAGTCTTTGTCGTAATTGAGCCGCCCAAGCTTTTGAACCAGCGGTATCCCAACTTGAGACTAAACTGAGTTTTGGCCATAAGGCTTTAAAATCAATTTGCTCACCATCGGAGCAATCAATTAAACGTTCAGCGCTTTCTGGGCTATGCGGAGCATCGACTTGTTGCAAAGAACGCTGACGGGCACCCCATGAACCACTGTATAGAACTTCCGCAACGTCTTGTTGCATGGCTTCCAAGCGATCTAACAATTGCAAAGCAAAAGTCGGACTCCACACTGAGATCATAGCTAAATTACGGTTTGCAACCAAATAACAGATTGTGGCAAATAAAGCATCATCAGCGTTTGCTGCAAAGGCGATATTGCTCGGAACTGCTTGAGTAAACTTGGATAAGATGCGCTTACCTATACCGAGTAATGCACTGTCATCATTTAAGTTTTTATCTTTTAGCACTTCACGTTGGCTTTCAGGTAACCATGAAACTGACCAATAATGCGTTCCTGATTGTAATTGCGGACATTTACGGTACATACTCGCTAACCAAGGTGCGATGGCATGATCAAGTTCATCTAAGAATGCTTGGGTATAAGGAATAAATTTGATTTGTTCACTCGAACCGCTGGTCGGTTGAAAACGGATCAATTTACTGCTTGAAAGCAAGGACTTTTCTTCTCGATATTGCTGAATATCTTCTCGCCATGCGCTATAACGCGTTGCAGGAAAAGACGCGACAAATTGTTCATAATTTTTGACATCATCCTGCTGTGCCAAAGTAGATGATTGTAAAATAACACTTAAAATTTGACGTTGCGCTGCTTCGAGATCATTAAAACCCTTCTTAAACTTTTGATCTGCGATATCACACCAGTGTTTTAAAATAAAATGCGATCCAGACGTTAGCCAGTCTTGATATCTCATTTGCTGGCTCCTCGTTGACGTGTGTGCTTGGTCACAATTGCATCGCATCGACCTTTGCTGATCGGCTTCGAGATTAGTTTTGCTGGGAAACGGGCAATATCTTTCCAAGCCAAACGTCCAATACACGGTAACTCCGTTCCGACTGTCCAAGTTGGATTGAGTTGCTCAAAAAACTCAATTTTTGGATTTTGTATTCTCATCTCATCCGTAATTGGTGCGACTTCCCCTTTTAATGGTTGATAGTCATTACCAAAGTTTAATAAGCCGACTTCTTTGTCATAATATTCACCAAAGAAGTTCTCACAGTAATGTTCTACCACCGCTGACAAGTGTTGGTTTTCATCCATTATGTTTGGATAGTATGCATAATAATTATTTGCCAATAACAAGTATGTTTTATAACCTTTAGATATCAATAACCAATAAAGTTCATTAAATGGATATTTAACTCTTAACTTCATAATCAGTTTGAACATGGTACTTTGCAGGGTGCGAGTCCCCCAATATGCTCTTAAAATAACCGTATCACCACTAAATATAACGGTGTAATCTTTACCTTCAAAATAGAAATGTTGTACAGCGACCGTTGAAAAACCCACAATTTCATTACTTTCTTTGTTGAAAATTAATATAGCGCCACTTTTCTTTTGGAAATCTTCAACAAAGACTGAAAACTTGGTGTTTTCATAATATTGCTCATAAATTGAATACATCGTTTTCAATTTATCAATATCAATCTTCTCTTTTTCTATATATTGGCCATAAGTGCTTTCTTTATTGTTTAATTTAGAAATCAGCTTATATGTTGTCTTAATCATAGTTTTAACCTTTAAATTTATACATAAGTATTCTTGTCCCCAAGACATCTCGATACTTATATAACTATTATTTTTATTTAAAGGGCATATACAGAGATACACCTTTCCAGTTTTTTAATTAAAAAAACTCACCCTCTAATATGTTTTTACATATTCATTTTCTTCCCCCTATCCATAAAAAATGTAAGGAAAGCAGCAATGAACATAATGATAGACAGCATACGCAGTAAATCATTAAAACTTGATGTCAGTGCTTGATAATGAATATCTCGATAAATAATACTCAGCGCGATTTGCTGCGCATTTGAACCCACTTCTTGATATTGCGCGGTGAGTTGTTCAAGTCGTTCTACAAAAATCCAATTCTGAGGCGTCATATATTGATTTAGCTCAGTGACATGGATCGCCGTAAGCCAATCTAGGGAAGAGTTGATCAAAGCAAGTCCCACTGCACCGCCAATATTGCGCATCAGATTATAGATACCGCTGGCATCGGCAACTTTACTCATCGGCAATGTACTCATGGCTAAATGCGAAACCACAATCAAACAAATCATTAAGCCAATACCACGATAGATTTGCGGCCAAAACATAAAGTCATAATCACTATGGATACTTAAATGCGAATTTAACCAAACACCAAATCCGGCCAAGATCATGCCCACAAAGACCGTTTTTCTAGTGTCAAAATTTGGAATCAACCATGCAAGGAATGGTGCGAAACAGAACATGACTACGCCTGTTACCATCATAATGTGACCGATTTGACTACTGTTCATTTCCCGAACTTGCCCAAGAAAAACAGGAATCATATAACCTAAACCATACAGTGCCATGCCAATAACAAAGGTGATGATTGCACTTAAGGTAAAATTTTTATTCTTAAAAACACTCAAATCCAATAAGGGTTTTTCTTGGGTAAGACTCCGATAAAAGAACGTAATACCGCCAAGAATGCAGATAATAAATGCCATGCGCACTCCACTATCCACCAACCAATCATGTCGAGCGCCTTCATCTAAAAAGTATTCCAATCCCCCCAAGAACATCGCCATCGCAATGAGACCGATCCAGTCCATTGTTTTCAGCAAAGAATGATCAGCACGATCAATATCAGGCCCAGAGAAAATAATGGTTGCGATAATGATGCCTGGAATAATATTGATCAGAAACATCCAGTGCCATGAGAAACTATTGGTGAGCCACCCACCCACAGTCGGCCCAATAGCTGGTCCTAAAGTACTGATCATGCCAAAGAGTACCAGTGGCAAAGTACGTTTCGCTTCAGGGAATAGTAGAAATAAAGCGGTCATGGAAGTCGGAATCATACCGCCGCCCATAAAGCCTTGAATTGCACGAAATACCAATAAACTTTCTAGATTCCAAGCCATCGCACACAAAAGCGAACTGATCGTAAATCCAACTGCGCAAATGGTGTAATAAATTCGTGTCGATAACACTCGCGCAATAATACTGGACATCGGAATAGCGATGATTTCAGCAATCAAGTACACGGTTTGAACCCATGTCACCTCATAGCGACTAGCACTCATACCTGCTTGAACTTCATTCAGAGAACTTGCGACGATTTGAATATCCAAAATCGCCATAAAATTGCCAAAAATCATGGCAATAAAAATCACCCACGCGACTTTGGTCGGGAACTTCCAGTCCTCATCTAAACGCTTATCCATGTTTAGCACCTAAAATCGCGATGATTAAGTTCTTAAATTTACGGTTGCTTTGACCGACATACCGGGTTTGATCAGATCGATATGAGCGTTGCTGTCTATCGCAATACGCACAGGTATCCGCTGAACGACCTTATTAAAATTGCCTGTTGCATTATCTGGTGGCATCAGTGAGAACGTTGCACCTGATGCAGGTGAAAAACTTTCGATTTTTCCGGTATAGGTTAAACTTGGATACGCATCTATTTTTAATTTAACTTCTTGACCAATATGCATTTTTTCTATTTGTGTTTCTTTGAAGTTGGCTTGAACATATAAACTATTTTCTGGAATAATCGCCATTAATCGTGTTTGCGGGCCAACACGAGAACCTTTTTGTATCGCTAAACTCCCCACCTTACCTGAGACAGGGCTAGTCACTTTTGCAGATGCTAAATCAATTTGAAAAAGATCCAAGCTTGCTTTTGCATTTTGAATATCTGCCAAAAGTTGTGCTCGACCTGCTTGTAGGCTTCCGAGCTGCGCTTCTGCTGAATTGACGGTTGCTAATGCTTTGTTTAATTGCGCTTGAGCAGAAAGATATTGGGATTGAATACTGTCAAAGTTTTGACGCGTAATCACGCCGTCTTTTAATAAGTCTTGGTAACGGGCGTAATCCTTTTTCAAACGAGATAAATCTGCTTGTACAGCAAGCACCCCGCTATTCGCTTCATTAATGGTTGATTTTGCCGACCTTTCATTTTGTTGCTGAACAATAAGCGCAGCTTCTTTTAATGTCACCAAAGATTGGGCTTGATCATAACGTGCCTGATAATCACGCTGGTCTAATATGGCTAGGGTCTCACCTTGTTTTACAAACTGATTGTCATTTATGACTAATTCAACAACTTCACCCGAAATTTTCGGCATGACCCATGTCACATCGGCTTGGATATAAGCATTATCGGTAGATTGATAAAATCGAAAAACAAAGAAGTAGTACATTACCCCAATCAATAAAAATAGCGAAAGTAGTGAAAAAACGATCCAAGTAACTTTTTGCTTTTTTTGGACCTTCGTATCCGTTCCCACCTCTACACGAGCTATGGTATCCATATTTTATTCCACATGTTGTAATATAAATTCTTCTATTTCGATTTATAGATTTCTATAACTTTCACTTATTCAGGCCAAATAAATAGTTACAAATATCAAATTGGCGCAAATTATCATGCTCGATGTAATTTAGTGTCATTGACCACAATTAAGATACAGTTGTGCACTTATGCCAATTACTTTTCAAAAAAAACCAGTGAAACAATAATCATTACTATTTGTGCTTTGATCGTAACCCGCCTAACTAAATAGAAATATATAATTGTTTATATTGAACTTTTACTAGATAAGCGAACGCTATAAACCTGTCTAAAATCAGTCTAGATTGAACATTTTTCTTCAAGATCAAGACAGAACTGTCATCACCCTCAATCGTCGTAAATATGTAACCAAACATAGAAAATGAATGCTCAGTCTAAAAGTGACATATTAAAATTTTATGAAATTGTCGTAGAGTAGACACATTCCAATCGAGAAATGCACATATTAATAAGTGAAATTATTTAGTAAAAATAACTAAATTCATGGTGCATAAAGTATTGGTTTTTTAAATTTGTTGCTTGTGTCGTACCAGCTTTCCCAAGAGCGATACAAGTCGAAGGATTCGATTTCGTACTGGGTACGACCAAACAACATCTTTTCATACAAATAATATCTATTAAAAGGAAAAAATGATTATGGATTCAGGATTGATCACACTTTTTTTACCTATCGCCCTTGCAATCGTCATGGCAGGTTTGGGTTTAGAGTTAACGGTCAAAGATTTCGCCAGAGTAAGTAAACATCCCAAAGTTGTACTGATTGCACTGTTCTGTCAATTGGTCTTATTGGTCGGCATAGCCTTTTTAATCTGTAAAATCTTAGCTTTACCACCATTATTGGCTGTTGGCTTGATGCTCCTTGCGGCCTCACCCGGTGGAACGACCGCAAATTTATTTAGTTATTTATATAAAGGTGATATTGCGTTAAATATTAGCCTAACTGCGATCAATGCTGTACTCGCCGCTGTTTTTTTACCTTTTATCGTCAATTTCTCCATCCTACATTTTATGAATGAGGGTCAACAAGTTGGACTACAGTTTTCTAAAATAATGCAGGTATTTTTAATTATTCTAGTGCCTGTTGGTATTGGGATGCTTGTTCGTCACTATGCGCCGCATTTTGCTGAAAAATTGAATCGTCCTGTACGTATTTTTGCCGTCATTTTCCTCGTGATTATTATTTTAGGTGCAATCATCACAGAACGTGCAAATTTAGTAGAGTACATTGGCCAAATTGGCTTAGCTACTGCTCTATTCTGTGCGATTAGTTTATGTGTTGGTTATTTTGTTCCTCGTTTGCTTGGCATTAGCTCATTTCAAGCACGTGCTTGTGCTTTTGAGATTGGTATCCATAACAGTACGCTAGCGATGACGATTGCGCTTACCGTGATGGCGAGCACCACCATTGCAATGCCTGCTGCGGTCTATTCTATTTTTATGTATATCTTTGCGACTATTTTTGGGATCTGGGTCACTCGTTTTGGTCCTAAGGACGCGGTCACAACACCCTAATAGATTTATTCTTCAATAAAAAACAGCGTATCACTAGATACGTTGTTTTTTATTGCCTTCTTGAAGTTAGATAAATACTCAACTTGAAGGAGGTTGTATTTCTTTGATGATATATTTCTTTTTAAACAATATTTGTATCTGCTAATAAGGCATTTGCTGCAAGCTTACCTAAATTGTTTGAAGCCAAAGGGCTGTCGCCTGTTAATAATTTTCGGTCTTGATGAACTTGACCTGTAATTCCTTTATTTAGGATTTCCACACCGAGTTTCTCTAAACTTTCACCAACCAGCCACGGTAGTTGACCCGGCATGTAGCCAATATCTATATTAGCACCTGTATCTAAAGCATCTGGAAACACACAGGCTTGATAGCCTTTAAAGAGATAATCGTTTGGATCTTCATCGACTGCCGCTGCAAGTAATGATGCTGGGCCATGACAAAGTGTGATCACATATTTATCGTTTTCAACAGCCCACTTCAACACGGCTTTAACGTCTTTACTATGCGGTATTTTTACCATTGCGCCATGCCCACCAGGAATGAAGACACCAACATAAGGAGAGTCTTTACTAAGTGCTTTATCCAAAATATCGGCTAATTTCAGGGGTGCTTTAAGTTGTTTCTCATACTTCTTATAGGTATCCAAAACAACTTGCTCTTCTTTGGGCATCGCCCACATTTCAAGTTTGACTGGATTGCCTGACAGCGTTGCAACATCAAATGCAAAACCTGCACTGTCTAAATGAAACATCGGTAATAACATTTCAACAGGGTGATTACCTGTAGAAAAGAATTTCTCATTTTGCATCAAGATATAACGTTCATCCGTTGCGATCATAAGAATTTTTTTATCGCCTTGATAAGGATTCGGATACGTGGTTCCGTCGTAATCCGTTTTAGCTGCTGTGTACTGACTCAAGGAATATGGTGATGGGAAAAATGCATTATCTTCAGCAACATCAGGCGTTGGGTTGCGATCATTAAGATTTGTTGTCATTTTTTAAATGTCCTCATAGGATTGTTTTGTTTGTACATACTGCTCAAGATTTGGGTCATGCTCAACTGATCTGCATAAACAGGCATGTAATGAATATAATTAGGCAAATTCAGCTTTAACTTCTAGTACAACTTTGCCAATATGTTGACTACTTTCAAGACATTGGTGTGCTGCTGCAACATCTTCAAAAGCAAAAGTTTTATAAATAATCGGTTTACATTGATCTGCTTCAATCAATGGCCATACGTATTGCTCAAGGTCTTCGGTAATTTCTGCTTTTTCTGCGTTGGTTCTCGCTCGCATGGTTGAACCTGTAACAGTCGCACGTTTTAACATCAATTCTTGTATATCAAAGCCATCTACTTTTCTGCCACCCATAAAGCCAATGATGACCAGTCGACCATCTCGTTTTAGCAAGCGTAAATTTTGATTAAAGTAAGATGCACCTATAATATCCAAGATCACATCGACACCTTGACCATCGGTGCGTTCTAAAATTTCTTTTTCGAAATCCTGAGTCTTATAGTTGATAACTTGAGACATCGAAGCTAGTTTTTCAACCTTATCGTCACTGCCAACTGTTGAAAAATTTTGAATTCCCATCGCATGACATAGACTGATCGCGGTTGAACCAATACCACTCGCACCACCATGAATTAAGACCGTTTCATGATTCTTTAACTGCCCGATCTGAAATAAATTTGCCCATACCGTAAAGTAAGTTTCAGGAATAGCTGCTGCTTCTACAAAGCTCAGATTTTTGGGAATTGATAAGGTCTGATTTGCGGGTACAGCACAATATTCTGCATATCCACCGCCATTGGTAAGTGCACACACTTTATCGCCGACTTTAAACTTTTCTACCTTATTTCCTACTTGTGCAATAACGCCAGCAACTTCTAAACCTGGAATCTGTGTCACGCCTTTCGGCATCGGATAAAGCCCTTGACGTTGCAAAATATCAGGTCGATTAATGCCTGTAGCATAGACTTCAATGAGCACTTCATCTTCTTTAATCTCTGGACGATCGCCTTGCACAACATTTAAAACTTCAGGACCGCCAGCTTGAGTAATTTCGATATATTTCATTTGATCTACACGACTATGATTCATGATTTGTTTATTCCTTATTTAACTCAGTCTGATTAGGAGAAAAACCAAACTGTTTTTTAAATTCTCGACTAAATTGTGATGAGCTTTGATAACCAACAGCATAAGCGGCTTGAGCAACGCTTTGGTTTTCGTTTTGCAACAATTGTTTGGCCTTATGCAATCGAACTATTTTTAAATATTGCAAAGGTGGATGTTGGGTGACTTGTTTGAAGGCTTTATGGAAAGCGGAAGTACTCATATTGGCTTTCTCAGCAAGCATTTCCACTGTTAATTTTTCTGTAAAGTGATGTTGAATATATTCACAAATTTTATAAATTGGTCTTAAATTTCCTTGAGCCACTAGCCCTTTTAAAGCATCTGCACCTGAGTGTTGAATCACTCTATATAAGAGTTCTCGTTTTATTTGATCACCTAAAATCAAAATATCTTGCTCAGATGTAAGCGTATTGAGTAGCCTAAATAATACACTTGAGATGTTCTGATCATATTGAATGACGCTCATTCCCGTCGTTAACGGCTTAAACTGATAATTCTTAAAATAGGTCTTTGCCAATAATTCATTGACCGTATCCGCCTCTAATTTCATACCAATCGCAATCATGGGGAATTCAGGACTTGCAATTGTGTCGCAATCAAATGGCATCGATACCGAAACAATCAGGCAATCTCCTTGTTGAAATGAATAGGTTTCTGTTCCGATATAGCCATGTTTTTGACCTTGTAAAACAAAAACTAAAGTCGGTTCTTGCAATACAGCAATCGGCGGTGTGTCATGATCGACTCGCATCAGGGTAATGCCATCGATTGCTGTAGTAAAAAAGCCTTCTTTATGAACGATTTTTAGAAATAGTGCCGTGAGTGTTTGATCATTCATCATGTTTCATCTGATGATTGGAAGTTTGATCTTTATTATTAAATAGAAAAGTAATGAAAGATGTTAGTTTTATGCAGGATTAGGCATGAAAAATATAATTCTGTGAATTTTCACTTGGATAAGATATTGAATTTAAGTTCTTAGTACCCAGAGATCCATGCTTTTAATTGTATAAAAGAACCACAGAATTCTAATAATCTTTAATATATATTTTATTAACTAAAGGCAATATACCTAATCTTCCTTCAATGATGTCATTCCATGTGTCGTCCTCTTTCAATTTATCTAAAACATAGAAGGTAACTATTTTATTACCTACCTTAAATAGATTTCTGTATCTAATTTCTATTTCTTCATTTGTGAAATCAACTCCACCATATATTTCTCTTTCCTCATTATCTAATTTTATTGTGGTAACTTTATTAGCTTCCATGAAGGGGTTTTCTTCATTTAATCCAATTATAGTTCCACTGGTTACATATGTTTCAATATTTCCATTATCAATATTTTCCCACCATTCATCTGTTGCATATAAGCCGTAATCGCCTTTTAAACCCATACTTGTTGACTGATCAAGTGTAACTTCATGTGTTTCTTTAATACTTTCTGGGTTCATTAGTAAAGATAACTTTAAGTCAAAAACTAATTTATAACCTTGCTCAAGTAGAAGTAACTCTTCCTGCATTTATTTCTCCCAGCTTATTACTTTTACTTAAAAAAAATGATATGAGCCATTAATAATTTCTATCTCAATAAAACTGACTCGAATCTAACATTTGCAAAGTAATTTTTTTCACTTCATCACGACTTTGCATAATATGCGCTTCAATCGCGTGGATTGCTTCATCCACTTTGCGATCGAAGATAAAACCGAGTATTTTCTGATGTTCTTGATAAGTCGCTTCTACACGATAATCTTTGGAAAAATCCAAACGACGGATAATACGGATGCGCTCACTCAAATCACGATGAATCCTTGCCATTTCATTATTACCAGAAGCGCGAACTAAAGCACAATGAAAATCTTCATCTTGTTGTGAGAGTTGTTTGATGTCTTTTAGATATTGATGCGATTCGATCATCCATAAATCTTTTAAAACGGATAATTCAACAGAGTTTTGATGATCCATCTGACAAAGTTTACGAATCGAATCTTTTTCTAACACTATCCGCACATCATAAAGTTCTTCATAATAACGAAAATTGAGCGGTCGGATTTGCCAACCGCTACGAAAACTCACATCGACATAACCCTCTTGTTGCAAACGATACAAGGCTTGTCGGATTGGGGTACGACTCACATCATAAGCCTTTGCAACTTCGGATTCTGTAAAACGTTCACCCGGCATCAGTTTGAAATCAAAGATATCATTCTTGATGCGTTGGTAAACCAGCTCAGACAAGTTGTCTGAGCTCTTTGTTGTTTTTATTTTGGTTTCTTTCATGCAGCCTTGCCTTATTCCATATAGACCAGTGGCTCGCCACTATGTACCGTTTGCCCTGCTCTGCAAATAATGGCTTTCACGATGCCATCTTCTTCTGCATAAACAGGAAGTTCCATCTTCATTGCTTCAATAATAGCAATAGTCTCACCTTTTTTAACCTCCTGACCGCTTTCAACAAAGATTTTCCAGATATTGCCAGTCATCGATGCGTTGAGGGATGAAAGATGGCTATAGTCCGCACTGTTGCAAAGTTCAATCTGTTCTTCTGGCTGGGCGGCAAACTCTTCTTTCCAACGACTCACTTCGGTGGTAAATGCTTGTTGCTGCTTGGCTTTAAACTCAGCAATACTTTCCGCTTCATTCTCTAAGAATTTTACATAGTCTGCATAATCAAATTCAGTTTCTTCAATCTGAATTTGCGCACGACCATTTTCAAAATCTGCACGCCATAAATTCAATTCATCCTCAGATACTTCAAAATATTTAATTTGATCAAAGAATTGCAAGAACCATTGCTTATTACCAAATTGTTTATTTTTCCTAAACTTGTTCCAAATCGGTAAAGTACGACCAATAAGCTGATAGCCACCCGGTGAATCCATGCCATAGATACACATGTACATACCGCCAATCCCCACTGTTCCCTCTGCGGTAAAGGTACGTGCAGGATTGTATTTAGAACTGAGTAAGCGATGACGCGGATCGATTGGTACGGCACATGGTGCAGTCAGATAAACATCACCCAAACCAAGAATTAAATAATTCGCATCGAAAATAATATCTTTGACTTCATTACGATGGGCTAAACCATTAATTCGTTGAATAAAATCAACATTGCTTGGTAGCCAAGGCGCTTTGGCACAAACACTTTCTTGATAACGCTCAACTGCACCTAAAGTGGTACTGTCTTCAAATGCCATTGGCAAATGTACGATTCGAGATGGAATTTTTAACTGACTCAAATCGCCCATTTCTTCTTCAAGTTTAAGTAATTGAGCAATCAGTTCTGATTGTGGAATCACTAAACCATCATATTTAATTTGCAGTGAACGTACACCTGGTGAGAGTTCTAATACGCCATCGATATTTGCTGCACGAATCATTTGAATCAATTGATGCACACGTAAACGCAACGCCAAATCCAAAACATTGTCGCCGTATTCTAAAAGAATATAGCTATCACCTGCTTGGCGATAAACTGTTTTTGGTGATAAATCGGTTGGTTCGCGTTGTGCCAAAATTGTTGTTAGCACATCTTGAGTTGGCTCAATCGTCTCCACGACTTTGGTCGCATCAGCAAAGTTTTGGATATTTTCAATTTGCTTGCGTTCTAATTCATTGGCTTGTTCTACCGTGATTGGATAGAAACGAATTTTATCATCCGCTTTTAACTGTCCAACTTTCCAAAGTTCTGCTTTGGCAATGGTTACAGGACATACAAAGCCACCTAAGCTTGGACCATCTTTTGCCAAAATAACAGGGAAATCACCAGTAAAGTTGATTGCGCCAATCGCATACTCACAGTCATGCACATTGGATGGATGTAAACCTGCCTCACCACCATTTTCTCGCGCCCAGCTTGGCGTCGGACCTGATAAACGTACACCTAAACGGTTAGAGTTGAAGTGTACTGTCCATTCAGATGCAAAAAACTCCTCCACATATTCAGGCTTGAAGAAGTCAGGTGCGCCATGTGGGCCATATAAAACTGCGATTTCCCACTCATTGCCATATTCAGGAATCAGATCAGCCGATAATGCTTGAGGCACGTCAGTTGCAATTGGAAGTTCTATACTGGCAAATGTTGGATCAACCATTTTAATCATGTCACCGACACGTAAGGTACGACCTGCATGCCCCCCAAAATTACCAAGTGCAAAAGTAGAGCGACTGCCAAGATAAACAGGCACATCTAAGCCATTTCTCACAGCTAAATAAGTACGACAGCCTGTTTCAACTTGACCGATTTTAAGAGTTTGCCCTGCTTTGACTTCAACAGGTTGCCAAAAATCAATTTTTTCATTATCCAAGAATGCTTTACAACTCGCTCCTGCTAAAGCAATGGTTGTATCCGCATGGAATTTTAATGTTGGCCCAACTAAGGTAAATTCAAACCCTGCCGCTTTAGTATCATTTCCCACAATACGATTGGCAAGCTGAAATGCATAATCATCCATTGGACCTGATGGTGGCACACCAATATCCCAATAGCCTGTACGACCCGGATAATCTTGAATTGAACTCAAAGTTCCTGCTTGAACCACTTCAATCACGTTTGGCGTATAGTTGAAGTCATCCAACATACGTGTCCAAATCTGCATGGATTCAAAACGTTCATCAGAAATAATGGCACGCGCATAATCTAAATTGGTGCTGATCCCATTTAAACGAGTTTCAGCTAAGACAGTTTGTAGTTTCTCAATCGCAGCAGCACGATCTTCAGCATGAACGATGATCTTGGCAATCATTGGATCAAAATATTGCGAAATTTCTGTACCTGTTTTGACCCAAGTATCAACACGAATTCCTTCTGGAAAACTCACTTCTGTCAAAACACCCGGACTTGGCTGGAAATTTTTAACAGGATCTTCGGCATAAACTCGTACTTCAATCGCTGCACCTTTAGGCTGAATATTGCTAAGGTATGCCCAATCAAGTTCATCACCAGCAGCCACTTTGAGCATGCATTCAATGAGGTCTAAACCAGTCACCATTTCAGTGACTGGATGTTCAACCTGTAAACGCGTATTCACTTCTAGAAAATAAAACTCATCGCGATTGGCATCATAGATAAATTCTACTGTACCAGCACTGCGATAATTGACAGATTTGCCTAACTCCACCGCAGCCTGATGCAATTTTTTGCGTGTTGCTTCTGGTAGGTTTGCTGCGGGTGTTTCCTCAACCACCTTTTGGTTACGACGTTGCAAAGAACAATCACGCTCACCAAAAGCAACCACTTGCCCTTTGCCATCACCAAAAATTTGCACTTCGACATGACGAGCTTTATCAATAAAGCATTCAATAAATACGCCTGCATCCTTGAAAAACTGTTCGCCTAAACGTTTGACACTTTCATAGGCATCGGCCAAGGCTTGTGGGGTGTCGCAACGGGTCAAGCCAATACCACCACCACCTGCGGTACTTTTCAGCATGATTGGATAGCCAATACGATCAGCAGCAGTCAATGCTTCTTCTAAACTATCCAGTAATCCTGTCCCCGGTGTCATTGGCACATTCGCCTGTGCGGCCAATTCACGGGCACGATGTTTTAGTCCAAACTCTAAAATTTGCTCGGCGGTTGGTCCCATAAAGGCAATATTATTTTCTTCACATGCACGCGAAAAATCAGCACTTTCTGAGAGGAAACCATAACCCGGAAAAATCGCCTCAGCACCCGTTTGTTTAGCAGCTTGAATTAATTTCTCAATACTTAAATAAGTATCGGCTGGTTTTAAGCCATCCAATGCAATTGCAATATCAGCATCTTCAACATGTTGTGCATAACAATCGCTATCTGAATAAACAGCAACACTAGTCACGCCTAATTTTTTCAGTGTGCGAATCGCTCGAACAGCAATTTCACCACGGTTTGCAATAAGTACAGTTTTAAACATGATGACTCCCCCAATTAATTCGCTGTGTTTGCTACTTGATTGTTACGATGCTGGATATAGGCTCTCCATCCACCAAAATGACTAATATTCTCTGCATCATCTATGCCATAAGGCTCACAGATAAAGCCTTTAACCCAACGACCATCTTCCAACTCGACATTGCCCATGCCCAAAGGTGTTGGGATCTCTGCTACAAACTCGCCAAATCGAGCGGTTGGAACATCCCAAAGTTCAACAATGATGCTTTGACCATCTTGTTGACGAGCTAAGCCTGGTTTTGGCGGAACAGTGCCGTTTAAAGCATAGAGCGCATAATTTTTAGAGGTTTTTGTGGTTTCGATATGCACGGCTTCACGGGTGGTCAATTGAAAATTTAATGGCATCCCGGTGAGATGCGCACCGACCACAGCAACACGGATATGATGAGGAGAAACTGGAGTTACAGAACCTAAAGGCTGAGTCTTATCTAAAGCACCTAATTTCAGTGCTAAGTAGTTTTGCCATGCCTTACCGAAATGAACTAATGCGGCATCGTGCCAAGCTGGGGCAATTAAGGTGATGCCAAAAGGTAAATGATCCGCTCTAAAGCCTGCTGGTAATGCCAGTGCGCTGAGATCAGCTAAATTGGTAAAATTGGTATATGTACCAAAGTGAGCGTTATATTCAATTGGATGCTGTTGTACTTGCTCAATGGTGTAAATGGTCGGTGCTGTTGGAACGATTAAAGCATCAAACTCAGCGAGTTTCGCTTGAATTTTTCGTGCTAAGTCTTGTTTTAAATATTCAGCATTGTAGGCATCAACCGCTGAATATTTTTCGCCGTTTTTAATAATTTCAAGTACTGTTGGATCAAAATCTTTTGCATTGGTTTTGAGTAAATCCTCGACCGCCGCAGTACGCTCTGCGACCCAAGACCCTTGATAAAGTTGCGCTGCCAGTTTTTCAAAATCTGAAAAATCAATCTTGGTGATTTCAGCGTTTAAACTTTCCAGTAATTGCACGGTTTGTTGAAATGCTTTTTCAGCTTGCTGATCACCAAAGAAATTCAGTTGGTTTGGAATTGCAAATTTTAATTTGCTAGAAAAACGTGCAGGCACATTTTTAGGGTGCTTACGTGAATAGCTATCCAGAGCATCGTAGGCTTCGATTTGATGAGCGACTAGATCTGCATCGGCAACCGTTAAAGCAAATATCGAAATACAATCGAGACTTTTACACGCAGGTATTAAGCCACGATTTGAAAAACGCCCTTTGGTAGGCTTTAAACCGACAATATTATTAAATGCCGCTGGCACACGACCTGAACCCGCCGTATCTGTACCCAATGCAAATGGCACGAACCCACGAGCTACAGCACTTGCTGAACCTGAGCTTGAACCACCACTGACATATTCAGCTTTAAATGTATTTGGTACTGCACCAAATGGAGAACGTGTACCTACTAAACCTGTAGCAAATTGATCAAGGTTGGTTTTACCGATCACAATCGCACCAGCTTGTTTTAACAAACGTACTGTTTCTGCATCTTGCTCTGCTATCTCGGTTAGTGCTTTACATGCAGCTGTTGTTGCAAATCCAGCGACATCAATATTGTCTTTCACGGCAAACGGTACGCCGTAAAGTGGAAATTGTTTATGCAGATTCTCAGCATCTTGAGTGGAGTGATTCAATGCTTCGATTTGCTGTTCAATTTGATCTACCGTCGCAATTGAAATCCATGCATTGTCTTGAGGGTCAATTGCTGCAACTAAATCTTTTAAAGTATCGAGCTGAATCTCTTTTTTTAAGTAAGCCGTTTGCCATTCAGAAATTGTCCAGCCTAAAGTTTTAATTTCGTGCACTTTATGAATCCTATCTTGTATACAAGTTTGAATTAATAAAAGCAGAAACCATGCCATAATTATTTTTTAATATAAATCATGTATTTATGTTTATGTGATTTTTAGGTCTGATAAATATGCTTATTATTGGTGCTGAAATCACTGTTGTTGCACAATTCTAGAGATAATGCTGAGAATGAAATTTTTATCTAGCATTTCCAAAATCAGAGACTGTTTATCAAAATCAGAAATAGATATGCTGAGCTTTTAATGCTTAAACACAATGTTTCTTTTCAATCCTCACAAACTCACTTAAAATTTAGACAATATCTGCAACCTAATGATTTTAAAAAGATGATTAAACAAAACCTTGCGATCATTTTACTTTCTAGCATTGCTTTAACTGCTTGTGCCAAACCTACGTCAAATCCTAGTCAAAACGCACAAACGCCAACTACTAAAGCAAATCTATCTGCTGAACAACAAAAACAATTACAACAATTGTTAGAAAAAACCAAAAAGAATCTCATCTTGGTCAAAGGTGGAAACTTTATGATGGGTGACTTTGGTCCTGAACATAGTACTGATAAACGTCCCTATGCTGGCGGGGACAGTAGCCCCTTACACAAAGTCACTTTGGATGACTTTCATCTCAGTGCCACCAAAGCCACTTATGCCGATTTTGATGTCTATACGGATGTCACAGGGCAAAAAAAAGTGGGTAAGTTTAATGAAGATTCAATCGAAGAAAGGATCTCTACTGCAGCAGCGGGGATTAATTGGCAGCAGGCACGAGATTATTGTCAATGGCTCGGTCAACAGCTCAACTTAAAGATGGACTTACCCACAGAGGCGCAATGGGAATATGCAGCCCGTAATCGTGGGCAATATGTTCTCTTTGCCACAGACAATGGCAAAATCGATATTGGTCGTAATATTTGGAGTTTCGAACAACGGCAAGATATTCAAGATAGAACCAAAGTGTATAAGAATATCTCTACATTACAACAATTTCCACCAAGCCCGTTAGGCTTCTATGACATGCTAACCGACAACTATGAATGGATGCTGGACTGGTATGATCCTGAGTACTACAGTAAATCTCCCGAAAAAAATCCGCAAGGTCCAGCGACAGGCATCTTAAAAGTGGTACGTAGCTCTGCACCTGATGATGGTCAAAATATGCACATGGGGGGGAATGGTTTAACCATACAACGCCATGCCATACATCCTGTCGAAGACCCTGAACGTGCTAAATCAAAAATAGTGCAAAAATACAATTTAGACCTGAATCAAAATAACTCAGTGCGTTGTGCAGCCAATCCTTAAGCTTTTTAAAGGTGTACCCTTAAACATGGTACACCTTGGATTCGGATTCATCCTGTTCAAAGGGCGCTAATATCTCGAGGTTACTCGCCATCAACGCTTGCTCTTCAAAACCTCTAGATAAGCCCTGTTGTATGCTCAATTGTTCAAAACGGTAATCATCTTGATTTAGCACCAACATATAGTTCCATGATGTGTCTGTAACCGCCCTTGCTCCCTTACGATATTTTAAATAGTCTTTCAACCACTGATTAATATTGCTTCCTGCATAATCAATGCCTTGATTAATACAGCGAATAATATCTTCTGCATACTTTCGATCACTACCATAATTTAAAAAGCGAATCAAATCCCCTTCAACTTTACCAAACTCAGAGGGGTTTAACTTCTTCGCCCTCGGATGTATATGTTGAATGGTATTTTGCCATTCTGCTATTGTGATACAGGTTTTTAAGATATTAATCACTGCGGTTTTTCGTGCAGGGAAAAACTGAACCTCTCGCTCACTAAAGGACACCTTCATATCAAAGATTGGGGCAGTACGATCACTCCAGTGGGTCACTGCATAGAGTAAGATGCCTTTAGTTTCTGGCGGAGCAATAATCAGTTCCTCACGACCTTTAGCGGAGTTCACATGATTGGCTGTTTTTAAACGCTTTTGGTCTTTATTCAAACGGTTGAGCCAAATATTATAAGCATTTGCTATTTCTTGAACATTTCCTGTTAATGGATGATCCTCACCAATAGAATAAGCGAGTACTTGTGACATCAACGTGAAAGCTTGCCCCGAGATATAGACTAAACTTCTAAACCCAGCTTGTAATAACTGCAATTTAATAAAACCAATATAGTTCAGGATATGCTCAGTCCCTACCGTAAATGTCGCAATCCCCTTTGCACCAACACCCCAACATAGATGTGCTGCGGCACGTACCTTAAAACAGCCAGCATGGTAAATCAGTTGGAATTGCCCTTGCGCCCCAGCACCAGCAGACACCGCAGCGATGGTGACAAACTCTCCCTCTCCATTGCTATCTGTACTCGGTTTGAACCACTCTATCCCGCCTTTTAACACACCTTGGATTTGCGCCCCAACAAATGCATCAACGCCAACGGTTGCTTGTGGCTTGCCACTGTTCTGATCAACAGCAATTTCTTTTAAACCACCTTTTGCGGGTTCAAACATCGGTTTACGCTCACGATTCAGCATGTTCGTCATCGATTGCTCTGGCTCACGTACCACTGCGGATAGCATTTGGGTCGTACCTTGATGAGTAATATCAACCGATAGATTTCCTGCGATCCCCAGATTGGCACCCGAAAAACCTGATAACTCGGCACCTAGCCAGCTCCAGCTTTAAAATATTTATGCAACAAAGCCCAAACATCAACTAAATCAAAAAAAAATAAAATAGAACTTAGAACAATTGCTAAACCAAAAAAAATAGAAAGTTTAATATGATTCCATAGTTTTTTATGTTGCTCTATAACTTTCATAGCAGACTTAAAATCTAAACCATAAAATAGCTTGTTCCTTTTTTCAATAAAATTCTTCAAACTATTTTCTGAAAATAGAAAAATTGTATTGATAAAGGTAACACCCAGAATTACAGCCTCAATATTGGTTACATCCATTGATTTTTGTTTATACAAATCACCATAAAATATAGCTTTTAATTCTTCAGAATTATTAACATATCTTGCTGCTAACTGATGAAAAATAGCCCACAAAACAACGGATAATAATAAATATATTACCAATAAGTCTTTAAGCAGCATAACATTTCCAATTATTTAAATCGTTCATAGCTATACTCTGCAACCGATGCACCAGTGACGCCACCTACTTCGCTACCCGCCCATCAAAGTAATGCAGAGGCCCCTGCTGCAACTCTTATTCATTCTTTGGTTGTTTTTGACAACCTATCATCATTGCAGCAAAGATCGATATCGCTAAACTCATAACGTTGATTTTCATTAGACCACTTACTCCAAGATAGCTCCTACAATAATTGTTATATCAGCTAAATTTTAACAACAAGCAAGCGAAACTCAAAAAGATAAGGAAAAAAATACCAAAAAGAATAAGAGTATATTGAATACCAAAAAGGAATGGATATTTATTGAGGAGTTGCACTAGTTCTTTTTTGCTTATTATAAAAAAAGAATCTTTATTGTAAAGATTCTTGAAGCTTATGCCTCGCTTAATATTTAATACTTCACGCCAAAAAACAACCGGGACTAATCCAATAAAATAAGAGTCAAATGGATTAAGCGGTATTTTAAAATGGTTCTCATCGCCATATACAAGCCTACAAATACCTTTTAGATTGCAGGATAAATAAAAATATTGAACTATAAAAGTAAAAACATACAGAAATAAAAAAAGAAAAGAAATAACAAAAAAAGAAAAAATTTTGTCTTCTAAAAATAAATTAATAAAATTGATCATTTTCTATCATTAACTTTATCATATACATATTCTGCACCTATGCCAGCACCGGTACCAGCGCCCCAGCTCGCTAATGCCCCTAAACCAGCAGCTACTCCTAATACAACCCATCCAGTTCCACCAGTAGCAACACCTATAACCAAAGCGCTTACGATCATACCACCAGTTAAACCACCAACAATTTTAGAGGTTTCAACAACGGCTGTCCTCTCTTTCTCTTCAGGTTTCGCCTCTGCAATCGCATTTCCAGCATTATAAATATCCAAACCGATAAACAATAATCCCCCTCCTTTGACATATTTACTAATCTTTCCTAACTCCGTCATATTCTTAGCGTATGCTTTTGTACCACCTTTATAATTCGGATCTCTGATCAAAGCCGTACTTTTCGTGACTTTTCTCATATTCTGAGTTTGGATCCCACGATCCCATCTAAAAATGTCATTTAAAAAATTATTGTCGAACTGTTTATATAAAGAGGCATATTTCCGTCTAAATTCTGGCTCATGCTTTGGATTAGCTAACCTTGAACCTTTAGCGACCTCTTCATTATATTTTAAGGTAATCTCTCCTTGAACTTTACTTAATTTTGCCATTGCCCCAACCGAAAAATTCATAGAAGCATCTATACTCCCTTTTGCTACAGTTCCCCAAGCAATACCACTGCTTTCTGATGATACAGGTGATTCAAACTTATGGGTCAAGGGATGAGCATTAGGATCATTAAAGACATCATGTTTAGAAGCAACAACCTGATCTTCATTATAGATATCAAGCAAAAACTCATAATTTTGAGCAAAAAACTCCGCATCAAAACTAGGGTCCTTCATCATGTTCTCAAGGTTCTTTTGTGCTTCCCTTGCTTCTTTTTTATATTGTTCTAACTCTTTTGCTGTTGTACTATTCGATAAAATAATGACTTGACCTGGTTGTAATAGTCTAATGCTTGCCATGCCAGTTATATGTGGATTATTTTTTCTAAGAATATCCCAATCCGAGCTTGTTAGCGGTCTTTTAAACACACGCTTTGACCATTCCAACATTGTTTCTTTTTTCTTGACCAAATACCAAGCAACTTCACTATCATCTAAATAGATTTCTTTAATATTTTCAGTGACCTTTTTTGTCATTTCTTTTGTTAATTTGATGCTAAAACTGCTCCAACGTGTTTTTTGAGGATACGCCTTTGCAGAAATTTTTTGTAAGAGTTCACCACGAATATAAACTTCATAGATTAGTACTGTATTTAAATTCCGAATCTCATACCACTTTGTAAACCCTTGTTCATCAAAACGCCCTTCGAACTTTGTTTGTTTATTTGTTATTTTATTGTAGACAATAAATTTATAAGTCAAATCTTTGACTTTCAATGGGGCTTGAACGATAAGTTTCAGTCGACTGTAATGCATATTATTCTTCCTCTACTCCATCTTCTTCAGCTTCTTCTATTTCATTCACCATCACACGTGTTGCCACTTTTTGGGCAGAAGATGTTGTTTTTAATTTCATAAAACCATTTTTGTCTGTCACACCTTTTTGAATATTTCCACTCTCATCAAAAATCAAATAAGGCTTATCCATAAGCAACTGATTATCTTTGTTTTTTACAAGATACTGAAGAATAAAAGGGTTGTCGAATTTAGGTAATAATGGCAACTTAGTAGAAACACTCCCCCCCCCCATAAACAAATGCTGCCCAGCTTTACATTCAAACTTTCCACCTGTGGTTGGGAAAATACCACCACCATTAATTTCGAGTTGCGAACTATCGCCAACCATGACGATTTTCTTTTTCGCAATAAAATGTATTGAACCCTCTGTCGAGATGATTTGTATCCCTGCTTTAGCAAATATATCCAGACCATCACTTTGCGCCTGTATCTCAAACTTACCTTTTGCTGCAACCTGTTTAATCCCGCTTTGTGCTGCAAATAAGCTGATCTTTTGACTGGCTTGGGCGATTAAATTCTTTTGCGTAGTTAGGTTAATACTACCGCCTGCAAATTGGTTCAGTTGTCCATCCGCAGAAAGGTGTATGTCTTCTGGAGTACTCAGTCCAATACCATTCGGTGAGCTAAGTAATAGGATTGCTTCATTGAATTTAGCAATCTTGTCTTGAATTGTCTCGGCGAACGCTTTGAGTTGTTCTAAAGCTTCGAGTTCATCCGTCTGTTGGTTCTTTGCCACTTCACTTAAGGCTTTGGCGTTGCTTTGGTTGCCTTCTAATTGTTGTTTGGCTGTTTGCGCTTCGAGATGATCGCCTTCTGCTTGGTCTTGTGTATGGGTGGTGATCAGTAAGCCTTCGCCTGCTCGAATCGCACCCCATTGGTCAGTGCGTAGTTCAAAGCCTTCACCTCGATCTTCGCTTTCTGCTTGGGCTTTAGGGTGGCTGAGTTTACCGAGATTGAGTTGACTTGCCGCATGGCTGCTTTGTAGTTGAGCGCTGATCTGTCCTGTGGTGTCGTCAAAGCGTAGCTGGTTATAACCTGAGCCTTGGTATTCTTTGGATTTTATCCCTGCCAGTTTCTTGGTATCTGGCAGTTGTCCTTGGTTATCGAATTTAGTCGGGCTACGCTGTGCTTCGTGCAGTCGTCCTGTGACATAAGGTCGGTCGATGTTGCCATCAAAGAAGTCGATCACCACGATCTCACCGATACGTGGCAGAAAGCGTGCGCCGTAGCCTTCGCCAGCCCAAGGAGTGAGTACATCCACCCATGCTGAATCGGTATCGTTGTCGTTACTACCTGCACCGCCATCGTGTTGGTGATCCTCATTTCGGGTAAACAGGAAGCGGACTTTGATTCTGCCCCATTCATCGACATGGATTTCTTCACCTGATGGTCCAACCACTTTGGCGCGTTGTGGATGGGCTGCTGGGCGGTGTTGTAGGGGGTGGTATTCGGGTACGGTTTTGATGCTGCGACGTTGTAGGGTCAGTTGGTTGGCTTGGCGTTCTCCGCTATTGTTTGAATATTGCCATTGGCTTTGTTCAACTAATTGGCTGATTTGATCGTTCAAATCTTTGGGTAGGTTGTTCTGATTAAACCAATCTTTTTTGATGATTAGAAACTCTTGGTCTGATCCACTGTGTTGATCGATTTCTGGGTGTTCGTTCAGTTTAAACCAGTAGCCGACTTGGGTATCGCGTACAGTCGTATTGGCGATAAACTGTTTGGCTTGGGCATCGTGGTAATGAGCGAGGTTTTGATTAAGTTTTTCAATTTGCTTGTTGCCTGATGCAGTTGCGCCATCTTCTCCATTGAGGTCTTGCATCCATGCTGGGGTGAAGTGCCATGCATCTTCAAGTCCTAGGCTGGCATTGTCGTGTTGTTCGCTATGCCGATGCTTGCTTTGTACACTGCCTGCACCGTCTTCTTGTTCTAGGGCATCGGCTTGCCAGCGTTGGATATGCACGGCTGTCGGTTGTAAAGAGCGTTCCGCAATTAAGCTGGTCATGCTGTCGTATTGTTCGGTGGCACTGCTGCGGTGATAACGAATCGTTCTGCGATTTAAGGCTTGGTATTGGTTGTTATCGTCAATTAAACGCAGTTTTTGTGCTTGGATCGGGCTATTGCTGTTTGCAACAGTGAGTTGAGCTTCATCAATTAACCAGTTAACACCCTCACTACGCAATAAATTCGTTAGAAATTCTGCATCGGTTTGATTGTGTTGCATAGTGAATGGGCGAACATCGTAGTCTTGCGTAAGCCCACTGAGATCCAAGCTAAGACTGGATGCAAATAAGGGATTTTGTTGTTGCCATTCCTTAAAAACAACTTCCAATACCTCTATAACCGTCTTATTCATAAACACGCGGCTATTACGACGTTTATGCCACAGTGCGGTGGCATCTTGCAGTTTGAGTTTATATAGGGTCAAACTGCCATCAGATTGTCCTTGGAAGGCTTCGGTGATAATACCTGTGGTTCTAAAGAGTGTGCCTATATCCGTAACGGTATCGACAGCAACTTGGCAACCAATGAATTGTTTTAATGGAATGATCGCGTTCGTAGATAAGCATATAAGGGCGGCAGTAATTCCGCCATTCAGACTATGCGTACCTTCAATACGCTGCAAAAATACCTGATTGGCTAAAGCAGGATTCGAAAATTGAATATGAATTGCACGTTTCTGAGCAGTTAAGCCGAGTTGTTCTAATGCAGAAAAAATAGTCTTGAACATTGCTTCTTATTGAGTTTTTTTAAACGTAAAGGCATTTTACAGGAAAAATCGATGATATGTTCAGACAGTTTCGTCTATTTGTGACGATTTGTGTCACCATCATAAAGGGGATGCCTTTTAAAAATTCACTGGACAATCTTCCTATTCTTCATTTCACTTTCATATAATTAGATAGCTCTTCAAATTCTGATTCGACTGCCTGAATGGCATGTTGCTCCATTATTCTAAATTTATTTAACACCAATTGTCCTAATTCAGTGACCACTGCACCACCACCATGTGTTCCGCCAGTCTGAGTTTCAACAAGATTGGAACGAAAACATTGGTTCATTGTTTCCACCAATTGCCACGCACGCCGATAGCTCATATTCATGCATTTAGCGGCTTGAGAAATTGAGCCTGTACGTTGAATCGCTTCAAGTAACTCAGCTTTTCCAGGTCCAAAAGCAATTTCATTTTCAGACAATATACGAACATGAAGTTTTAAACGTGCTTTCGTCATGAATAGATGCTCATAGATGATTTGATGGCACTTTTCGCACCATCAAATCTAAACTTAAAAATTAGAAATGAATCACAGTACGGATAGATTTACCTTCATGCATCAAATCAAAGGCTTCATTAATATTCTCAAGTGGCATGGTATGCGTTACAAAAGGCTCCAGTTGGATTTCACCTTTCATTGCATCTTCTACCATTTTCGGGAGTTGCGAACGACCTTTCACTCCACCGAACGCTGTACCCATCCACTTACGACCTGTGACCAGTTGGAAAGGACGCGTCGAAATTTCCTGACCTGCACCGGCTACGCCAATAATCACGGATTGCCCCCAACCACGATGTGCACATTCCAAAGCAGAACGCATCACATTGGTATTGCCAATACACTCAAAAGAATGATCAACGCCCCAACCTGTCATTTCTACAATCACTTGTTGTATCGGTTGTTCATAATCTTTTGGATTTAAACAATCTGTTGCACCAAACTGTTTTGCCAGTTCAAATTTATCTGGATTTGTATCCACCACAATGATTCGCCCAGCTTTAGCCTGACGTGCACCTTGTACGACTGCCAAACCAATACCACCTAAGCCAAAGACGGCAACACTATCACCTTCTTGTACTTTCGCTGTGTTATGTACTGCACCGATACCTGTCGTTACACCACAGCCTAATAAACAGACTTGTTCATGATTGGCTTCAGGGTTAATTTTCGCCAAAGAGACTTCAGCAACAACCGTGTATTCACTAAAGGTTGAGCAACCCATATAGTGATAAATTGGCTGGCCATTATAAGAAAAACGGGTTGTGCCATCAGGCATAACACCTTTACCTTGAGTTGCACGAACCGCAACGCATAAATTGGTTTTGCCCGATTTACAGAATAAACATTCCTTACATTCTGCTGTATAAAGCGGAATCACATGATCGCCAACCGCAACACTGGTTACACCTACACCGATTTGAACCACAACTCCTGCGCCTTCATGCCCCAAAACGGCAGGGAAAACACCTTCGGGATCATCACCTGATAAAGTAAAGGCATCTGTATGGCATACACCTGTATGCGTAATTTTAATGAGGACTTCACCTGCTTTAGGTGGCTCAACATCAAGCTCTACGATTTGTAATGGTTCACCGGCGGCAAAAGCAACGGCTGCACGAGATTTAATCACAATGATACTCCTGAATTTTACTTTAAATAAGATTTAAGAATTTTACTGACTTGAATCAGCTCTTGACTGCGTTGCAACTCGGAAGATTCACCGACGACTAAGGTATCTTTTAAATGAATTTCGAGAAGTTCAGTCATCAAACCATTTATTGCGCCACGAACTGCACAGATTTGCTGCAAAATATCTGCGCATTCTGCGTCATTTTCCAAAGCACGCTCAACACTCTGGACTTGGCCTTGGATTCGTCTTACACGAGCGAGGATCTTTTTTTTGTCCTCTAATTGCTTAGGCATAATGTAGACCACATTAAATCTAAAAATATACTATACACCAGTATAGTACTATGGCTCAATATTTATTGATTTATACACTATACATCTGTATTGATTCAGAGTATTTACATAGGAAAAATATATAAATTAAAATATAAGTTGTTGATTATATTTATAATTACATTTAAACCTTGGAAAGAAAACGTATTTAGATATATAAGAAAATCAATAACCTGCAAATTACTGTTGGACTCACACGCTTGATAAATAAAATGATAAATAATTCATACTCTTTCAAGATAATGACACTTGGTATTATGTTAGCAATAAGTGGCTGTTCATTGCCCCCTAATCAAAACCATGATCGGAGTAATCCCTTGCAAACAAAAACAAAATGGATAAATGATCCTCAAACCGATCTTAATATTGAAAATGGTTTAACTGCATTTTTAGCTTTGGATGATGCATTTTTAAGTATTGCATCTCGTATTCACTTAATCAGGAACGCTAAACATCATTTGGATTTGCAATATTACATTTGGAATGATGATCCAATTGGCAACTTGATGCTTTATGAATTACTCAATGCTGCTGACCGAGGGGTAAAAATCCGATTACTGATTGATGACCAAAATGGAGTCAAACTCGATAAAACACTTAAAGCACTCTCGCAACATCCAAATCTAGACATTCGTATTTTCAATCCATATAAGTTTAGACATCTGCGCTTTATTGACTATATTTTCAGGTTAAATCAAATTAACCATCGCATGCACAATAAACTCACGATTGCTGACTCATCAATCGCAGTCACTGGTGGTCGAAATATTAGTAGTGAATACTTTGACGCCAGTGATCAATTCCAATTTAGTGACATGGACATTTTATTTTATGGCGCGTCTGTTGATCACGCTGCTGAGGTCTTCGATGAGTTTTGGCAAAGTCCTTTAAGTTATTCTACTGAACAATTACTTGGTCAAGGCACACCGCAGCAATTTGAAAGTATTAGGCAAAGTTATCAGGCTTTTGATGAAGAAAATACGCTTACTGAAAAGAAGCTTGAAGCTGCGCAGGATTATTTAAAAATCCGTCTTCAAAACTACCCTGTTCAATGGGCAAAAGCACACTTTGTTGCGGATCGACCGAATAAAGCATCGGGACAAGCAAAAGAGCAAGAACTGCTTTATGCACAAGTCTTAAAGATTATGGGGAAACCCGAGCAGCACATGGAATTGGTTTCGGCCTATTTTGTGCCAACACAACGTGGAACAGAATACTTAAGCCAATTATCGAATAACGGTATCAAAGTTAGGGTGCTCACCAATAGTTTGGTCGCCAATGATGTCGCCGTTGTGCATTCATTTTATAGTCAATACCGTAAACCGCTTCTACAAAATGGCGTACAACTTTACGAGTTCAAACCCAATATCGAAAGAAAAAAACGGACTTGGTATGAAATCGCAACGGGTAGCGTGATTCCTATAAAAGGTAAAAATCGCTCAAGCCTACATGCAAAATTCTTTGATGTAGATGGTAAAGTTTTTATTGGTTCTTTTAATTTTGACCCTCGTTCTGCGCATTTAAATACCGAGGTCGGTTTAGTGGTTGAATCAGATCAATTACAGAATCAAATTACCGCACTTCTGGATGAACACATGCTACAAGTCGCCTATCAACTTAAACTTGATGCAGATGGCAATATTGTCTGGTATGAACATAAGGAAAATGGTCAAGTCATTGAACATCATCACGACCCTGAGAGCACTAGATTCCAAAGGTTTAGCATGCATTTCGTGTCTTATTTTCCAGTAGAATGGATGATGTAGTTCAATTTTAGATTGATTACACCAAACCAATTATTTCAAAGAATTGTCGATAAACATCCGCTTTTTTTTCTAAGGCTAAAGGATATGCCCGTGACGATGATGGTAAACGATATAAATTAAGCTCACGATTAGCATAATTTACTTGTACAGATTGACCAATCATTGGCTTATTTGCTTGCTCTGGAAAATGCTGCATCAAAGTATCGGTGGCCTTGTCCCCTGTGGTCATAATGGTATGGCACATTGGGATTTGCTCTAGCAATTCTGATAAATCAGTTGGTGTGACAATTTGCAAAAACTTGTCCGAAGCATTGCCTTGCAGCCGTTTAACTTGATAGGCCGTATCAAATATTCCAACACCAATTTGTGTTAAGAAATCACGTATAAGCTGTTCTTTAAAGTTTTTATTCGGCAAGTCTAAAAAATAGTCTTTGTCTTTAAAGAAAATCAAACCAAAGATACGCCACATATCATTTTGATAGTTCGGATAATAGAAATCCATTTTCCATCTACTTTGAGGCGGTGGAAAACTTCCTAACATGAGTAATTTTGCATGAACAGGTAGAAAAGGAGTTAGCGGATGTGTTTCTATTTCTATATCAGTCATTTATATAAAAAACCAAGTTTAAAATTGAGTGAATAATTTTGATCATTTTATAGATATTTCTAGCTTTTTGCTTGTGCCTTTTCGTATAGCAAAATTTCAACAATAATTTTTTTCATTAAACTTTGAGTTCACTAATCTGGGCAAACTGAGCAATATGTTGAAGCAAAATCAGGAGAAAAGGTCTTTCTAAGTCGCTTCCTAGCTATCGGCATCATTCCCCCCTGTTTAGCCATAGGTATGGAACAATCATCAAAATATAGTAGCTCAGATGCTTTTTTGGAAAGTCGCCATGATAAATGTGTTTAATCGCTTATTGAAATTTGAAAAGTGTGGGAAAATTACCGTAAAACTCTTTAACAGGAATTATCATGATTACATTACATCATTTAGATCAATCACGTTCTTTTCGAATTTTGTGGCTACTTGAAGAAATCAAACAGCCGTATCAACTGCAACGCTATTACCGTGATTTAACTACCCATTTAGCGCCTGAGTCTTTAAAAAATATTCATCCTTTAGGTAAGTCTCCTGTGATTGAGTGGCAAGGTAAAATCATTGCGGAATCAGGTGCCATAGTAGAATTATTAATTCAGAAATTTGCACCTCACTTAGCACCAGACATCAATGATGCTACTTATGTAGACTATCTACAATGGATTCATTTCTCTGAAAGCTCTGCCATGTTGCCATTTTTATTAAAAGTTTTTAATGAGATAGAGACCAAGCAAGGTACGCAGTTGATATTTCTAGAAAACTATACTCAAGTTGAATTTGATAAGGTTTTTGGTTATCTAAATGAGTATTTAGAAAATAAATCATATTTGGTGGAAGATCGTTTAACTGGAGCAGACTTTATGATGGGATTTGGACTTCATGCCTTAATTCATCAAATGTCACAAGGTGAGAATTATCCAAATATTCAGAAATATGTCGAGGGATTAAGTTTATTACCTAGCTGGAAAGCGGCAGTAAAAATTGAACAAGATGGAGTGAAGACCTGAAAATTAAAATATTATCAAGCGTTTTCATACAATAAAGAAATGGAAAGCCCAGCTAAGGGCTTTCCGATCTAGTTATTTTAAGCGCGAAATTCCTTCGTGGTCATCTCACCTAAATAACAAATAGATAACGTAAACAAGTTCTCAGGATCTGCTGATGGATCATTCTTTCTGATCCACTCCAATCCAATTACACCAAGCTCATTTAATTTTGATTGGGAAACGGGTGGTAAAAAGGTTTCCAATGGCAGTTGAATACTAAAGTTTCGAGTATTACCACTATCATTCTTATCATTAAAAGTATAACCAATTAAATACCAATGATATTTTTGTTCAGACATTTCTTATTCTCAAGTTGGATTGTTGAGATATTTTTATACCATAGAAACTTAAAAAACCCACTCAAAACACGTGCGCCTGCCTATTTTTTGTCACATCTCCATAGGCTCACAAGAATTGAAGTCTGAGTAAGCGAACATCACTTTTCAGATGATTTAATAGACGAGTTCTCCCAGTTACAACCAAGTTAGCAAATCTGGATTTTTAGATTTGATAAATTGATGCTCGTTCACACTCAATAGCTGTGGCTCACCATTGACTAACTTCAAGGTGGTAACACTTGTGTTTGCAATCGACCAGCTGAGCGCGAAAGTACGTTGCACACTTAACTCAAGTAATTTACCGACCACAACGGAGATCACGCCACCAGAAGTAAAAACAACAGCTTCTTGGGGTTGTTTATGTGCTAACTCTGCACATAAATTCTCTAATGCACTTTCTACACGCATTTTAAAGGTGATCCAAGATTCATCATACTCATGATGAAATTCTTCATTTGTCCAACGAGCAATCGCTTGATCGAAAATCTGAAATAAATAAGCTCTCGGGTCTACTTCTTGAAAAACGTCTTGTTGCAATACTTCTGGTTGAGCAAACCTTGGCTCATATAAAGAAAATACTTGCTGATGATTAAACTCATTCCATAACCCATCAGTTTTATAATCCGCTTGAGGAAAACACTCATTCAATGAAATTTGAGTGGTTTGTTGATGCCGCTTCATGCTACCTGAAACGATATAAGGCGGTTCAGTAAAAAGATGCTTAAAATATTGCCCTAAGAGCTTTGCTTGTGCTTCACCATTTTCAGATAGCTCATCGTAATTACTTTTACCAAATGAAGCCTGACCATGTCTGACTAAATAAATGGTGGTCATTTAAACACCTTAATTTCAGCAAGTTTTAAAATGAATTGTATTTTTATCATAGCGTTGATTGAATGTACAAAAATTTATGTTTGGAAATTGCATGTGACTAAGTTAATAAAATAGATGTTCAATTTTACTTAGGCTATTTTGAGCACATGCGATAACATCGATATTTACTAATCTCAGCTCAGGTGATTTACTGCTTAAAGTAGTTTAAAGGTAGTTTTAAATAACGTATGCCATTGGATTCAGGTTCAGGAAAACGCCCAGCATCCATGTTGATTTGAATAGCTGGCAGAATCAGTTTGGGCATAGCCAAAGTTGCATCTCGTGCTTGTCGCATATTCACAAAATCTTGTTTGTGGGTTTTAGCATCTATATGAATATTGGTTTGCTTTTGTGCATTGATAGTTGTTTCATAAAGGTATTCATTTCTTCCTTCAGGCTTATAATCATGGCAGAGAAAAACTCGTGTTTGATCAGGAAGTTGATATAGTTTTTGTACCGAATCAAATAAAGTATCTGCACTACCTTTAGGAAAATCACAACGTGCCGTGCCATAGTCTGGCATAAATAGTGTATCCCCTACGAACACAGCATCACCGATCACATAACTTAAGCATGCAGGTGTATGTCCTGGCGTTGGGAGGTTGAATGCGTCCAATTCACCGATACTAAAATGCTCGTTATCTTTGAATAAATAATCAAAGCTTTGATGGGTGTTAAAATACTTTATATCAATGCCGTATATTGCACTGAAAGTTTGTTGAACAATACTGATCTTCTGACTCATGGCAACTTTGCCACCCAGTTTTGATTTTAAGTATTGAGAAGCGGTTAAATGATCTGCATGTACATGTGTTTCCAATATCCATTCAACTTTTAATTGATGATCTTCAACATATTGAATGATTTGATCCGCACTTTCAGTCGAGGTTGAAGCCGATGCAGCATCATAATTCAATACGCTATCAATTACAGCACAACAGTTCGTCTGTGGATCATTCACTACATAACTAAATGTATTGGTATCTTGATCAAAAAAAGCTTTAACTTGAGGATATTGCATGGTATTTCTCCTAGCGCTTAGCCCATAAATGATGAATAAACATTCCAAACAGCATGGCTGTAATAAAATACCAAATTTGAGAATAACCCAAGCCAATCAATGTAATTGCAGGTGCAGGACAAACACCCGCAATACCCCAACCAACACCGAATAAAATTGCTCCGATCACCAGTTTTTTATCAATCTGAGTATTCGTTGGTAAAGTAATTTTTTCTCCAAATAATGTTTTTGGGTTACGAATTGCTTTTTGGAAAGGAATAATTGCAACAGCAATTGCACCAATCATCACAAACATTAAGCTAATATCCCATTGGCCAAAGATATCTAAGAAACCTAAAACTTTTGCGGGATTCGACATCCCTGAAAGCATTAGACCTAGCGCAAATAAGCTACCAAATAAAAAAGCAAAAATATTTTTCATAGCATCACCCCTAACAGATGACGTGCAATATATACCGTCACGATCCCAGCAGACATGAATATCATCGTTGCAACTATTGAACGCATAGACAAACGACTTATTCCACAAATACCATGTCCACTGGTACATCCCGAACCTAAGCGCGTACCGAAGCCAACCAATACCCCCGCCGCAATCAAGGCGATCGGAGATGACTCTAAGATGATCTCAGGCTTAACAAATAATTGATAAATAAATGGTGTGATAAGTAGGCCCAACAAAAACCAAAAAGCTGGGCTTTTAAATAATGATTTTGGTTGGAGTAGCTGGGCGATCAGACCACTAATTCCTGCGATACGACCATTCACATATAAGTAACCAATAACTGCTAACCCAATAAGCACACCGCCCATCAGTGCCAACAAAATGCTATGCATATTCCGCTCCAAACATTATGTGTTTTTATAATATATTATTTTAAATAATAATATAAGCTATTTTTCTACATTTGATTTAATGCGTTATTTTATCTACCTTTATTCAACTATATCTATTTTCGCCAATCAGATTCTACTTATATCATACGCATACAAAATCATTGCTCCAACACAAAGTTGTGCATAATGCACAATTAACATATAATAAGTGCATATACAGCATGAGGATTTCATCATGAGTGCATTATTAAAACAACCCGCAGACAAAAAAGTTGTACTCGCCAAAGCGGTGCTCAATGCAGCAGAACAACTTGACCTAAAACAAGTACAATTGGCCGCCATTTTAGGTGTACATCGTACAGCGATCAGCCGATTGAAAAACAATCCTGAGTTAGATCCTGCTTCTAAACAAGGTGAATTGGCGCTATTGCTTATTCGTCTATCACGGGCATTATATGCTTTGACAGGTGGAGACACAGACTGGATGCGTCACTTTATGAATACATCGAATCGTGTGACTGGTGGTGTTCCTGTTGAACAAATCGAGAGTGTGAGTGGATTGGTCTCTGTTCTGCAATTTGTCGATGCAATTCGAGGTAAAGTATGACCGCCATTGAACAAAATCTATGGCAACAGTGTCAAGGAAACCAACAAATAACGCCCCTATCTGGTACTTTATATCGTTTAGTAGAAAGCCAAGAACAAATTGCGACACGACAATTAGTTGACACCTTAGAAGAACAAGCATTATTGGAGGATATGCTGGAATTGGTTAAACCACCATATCCTCCAAACTCAGATCATTTACATTATCTACTTAAAACACCTTTTCGCTACCCGCCATTAAAATGGGGTTCACGTTTTGGTCGGACATTTGAACCGAGTATTTTTTATGGCGGATGTAGCATCGCTGTTACGCTAGCAGAATCAGCTTATTATCGCTTTATATTTTGGCATTCAATGAATGGCCAACCAAAGAAAAAAACCATACGTACCGAGCACACCTTATTCTCAGTCGGCTATCATTGTGATAAAGGTATCCGTTTACAATCTCCACCATTTGAACAGTATCTTGATCTTATCGCTCACCCGACAAACTACAGTTATGCTCAACAGTTGGGTACATCCATGAGAAATGCAGGCATAGAAATATTTGAATATCCATCCGCTCGTGAAAATCACCATGCAGCTTGTGTTGGACTATTTACAGCAGATCACTTTAGCCAAAATAGCCCGATAGATCGAGCGCAATGGTTTTGTGATATTGGTGCTGATGAGGTTATATTTAAAGCGGTCGAAGATTCAAGCATTGTTCGTTTTGAATTATCACAGTTTTTACAACAAGGTGAATTTCCAATGCCAGCATAAGATGGCAATCTTCATATAAAAATGCCCCGATATATCGGGGCAAATAAATAATATTCTATTTAACTCACTAAACCATCAACCCCAATCATTTTTGGCAACTTTTCAATCAGTTTATTGAGCTCAGCATTTGCTGGCGAAATACAGCCCATGTAGTGACTAAGTTTAGTTACCGTACCATCTGGACGTGACCAAGAAAAATAGGCATTCTGCTGGTCAGTTGCGGTCTCTTCACAAGCAGTAGTTTTTACACTCATACCTGTTTCTGGGCGATACGTTTTCAGCTCTTGTTGAAGCTTGCTATAAACAGAAGGATCAACGCTAAGGTCTTGCGTCCCAACAACTTTGGTATATTGCTTCCCATCAAAATGAACCTTCCCTGAAGGAGAAATTTCAACAGAATAAATCGGGCATGCGCCAAAACAAGGGCTGGTCGAGTAGCGAATTGTTTCCTGTACGGTATCTTGAGGCTGTTGAGTTGTTGTTGCACAACCCACTAAAGAAAAGCTAAAAAGACCTGCAAGTAATAATTTTTTCATTTATTGATCCATTATCAAGAATGTTGTTTAAATTTAACAAATTGTGAAATACTTGTCATTTATGTTAACAGGAAAATGATAAATTTCATCTAATTTACTTAGGCTATTTTATATTAAGAAAGATATATCTAAATCTAGTTTGTTTGAGACAGAAGAACTAAGCGTGCAAGTTCTAAATCATCGGTATAAGTAATTTTAATATTATCTGAACGCCCTTGTACCACTTGCACAGCTTCACCGATATATTCCAAGGCACTTGCTTCATCGGTGATATTGATTTGGGCAGCTAATGCAGCCTCAATCGCATGTTTTAGCGTTTTTAATTTTGCCATTTGTGGTGTTTGCGCTTGCCATAAATGCTCACGACTTACTGTTCTTTCAATCTGATCATTAGCTTGTACGTGTTTTAAAGTATCGCGCACAGGTATTGCTAGAATCGAACTTTGATTCGATTGAACTGAAGATAGCACTAATTTCTCTAAACAGTTCGCTGTTACACATGGGCGTGCAGCATCATGTACCAAAACCCAATCATTTTCATCTGCAATATCGGATAAATAAATTAAAGCATTAAGAACAGAATGAACACGCTCGACACCACCTATACAGTAGTGCAATTTATCTAGATGTTGAAAAGAGAGTGTTCTAGCAAAGTTATCTTGCTCACCGATCGCTAGCACACACCCCGCCAAATCCAATGTATTTAAACGGTTAACCGTATGCTCAAGTACAGTTTGACTTTGGATATATTGATATTGTTTTAATTCGGTTTTGGAAAAACGACTGCCCGAACCTGCTGCGGGTACAATCGCCCAAAGCTTAGTTTTCATTGGTGGCAGTATCTACTTTTGCATTTGGATCAATATAAATGGGTTTGTAATGGGTACTAATAGTACTCATTTGCACAAAAGTTTCATTAGGTTTAACTAAACCTAAATCTAAGCGTGCATGTTCCTCAATTGCTTCACTTCCGTTTTTTAAATCAAAAACTTCAGCGGCCAAAATACGGTTACGCTCTTTTAACTCAGTATTGATTTCAGCTTGTTGTTGAATTTGATGAGTTAAAGCCTGATGAGGAACGTATCCGCCCTCACCTAGCCAAAACCGATACTGTAAACTTGCAATCAAAACGATTGCAAGCAACAGAATCAACTTACTTGAAGTAGATCTAAAAATCTCTAACATGAATAACTCCCTATATCCCTCTTTAAAGGAAGATCAGTCACGAATTCTATAGGATTCTGAATTCGTGAAGTTTCTCTCTTTTGTAAAGAAAGAGGGTCAGGAGGATTCAACATAGCTGAGATTGACCTTAATTTAGACCTTTAAACTCAGCTTTACCGCGGTAAGCTGCTTGAGTTAACTCTTCAATACGAAGCAATTGGTTATATTTTGCAACACGGTCAGAACGACACAATGAACCAGTCTTGATTTGACCTGCTGCTGTACCAACTGCTAAATCAGCAATGGTTGAATCTTCTGTTTCACCTGAACGGTGTGAGATAACAGTGCTATAACCATTTGCTTTAGCAAGGTAAATTGCATCTAAAGTTTCAGTCAAAGTACCGATTTGGTTATATTTGATCAGAATAGAGTTACCTACTTTCTCATCAATACCACGTTGTAAAATCTTAGGATTAGTTACAAATAAATCATCACCAACCAATTGGATTTTATCGCCAAGGATTGAAGTGAGGTAGCTCCAACCTTCCCAGTCAGACTCATCCAAACCATCTTCAATTGAGATAATTGGATACTGGTTCACAAGGCCCGCTAAGTAGTCAGCAAATTGATTGCTAGTAAATGCTTTGTTGCCTTCACCTGCAAGAATGTATTGACCATTTTTGTAGAATTCTGATGATGCACAATCAAGCGCAAGCATAATATCAGAACCTGCTTTATAGCCAGTTTTTTCAATTGACTCAAGAATAACGGTGATTGCTTCTTCATTAGAACGAAGGTTCGGTGCAAAACCACCTTCATCACCAACTGCTGTATTTAGACCTTGTTTCTTTAAAACTGATTTTAAAGAATGGAAAATTTCAGCACCTGCACGTAATGCTTCAGAGAATGAAGTGAAACCGACTGGTTCAATCATGAACTCTTGAATATCTACATTATTATCCGCATGTGAACCACCATTGATGATGTTCATCATTGGAACAGGCATAGTCAAAATCGTTTGACCACGAAGATCTGCGATATATTGGAAAAGTGGGGTCTTCTTTTCATCAGCAGCAGCACGTGCAACCGCTAAAGATACAGCTAGTGTTGCGTTTGCACCTAATTTTTCTTTGTTTTCAGTACCGTCAAGCGCGATCATTGTATTATCAATGTCTTTTTGCTCGAAAACTGATTTACCCAACAAAGCATCGCGAATCAGTGTGTTAACGTTATTAACTGCTGTACGAACACCTTTACCTAAGTAACGTGCTTTATCACCGTCACGAAGTTCTAAAGCTTCACGAGAACCAGTTGAAGCACCAGATGGTGCACATGCACGACCAACAATCCCAGATTCTAAAATTACGTCTGCTTCGATGGTTGGGTTACCACGAGAGTCCAAAATTTCGCGCGCACGAATATCAACGATTTGGCTCATGAACAATTCCTCTGTTGAATGAATAATAAATTAAACCCATATTTCCTTAGCGTTCCCCTTTTATAGAGGAACTCAAAGGGGAAAGATTGGTTTAATGTGTATCTAACTTTTTGAATCCTTTGATCAAAGTATCCAATTCTTTTAATTGTGCCAAGAATGGCTCAAGCTGAGACAAACGCAATGCACAAGGTCCATCACATTTTGCATTTTCAGGGTCTGGATGTGCTTCTAAGAACAAACCAGCTAAACCAGTTGCCATACCAGCACGTGCTAATGTGGTGATTTGCGCACGGCGACCACCAGCAGAATCTGAACGACCGCCCGGTGTTTGCAATGCATGGGTCACATCAAAGAAAACAGGAACATTCATTTCTTTCATCGTGTCAAAACCCAGCATATCAACAACTAAGTTGTTATAACCAAATGCTGAACCACGTTCGCAAAGAATAAGTTTGTCATTCCCAGCCTCTAAACATTTATGCAAAATATGACGCATTTCATGTGGCGCTAGAAATTGTGCTTTCTTGATATTGATAATCGCCTGAGTCTTTGCCATTGCTTCAACAAGATCAGTCTGACGACTCAAAAAAGCTGGAAGTTGGATAATATCTGCAACTTCTGCAACTTCCGCTGCCTGATACGGTTCATGCACATCGGTAATAATTGGAACATTGAACTGTTTTTTAATGTCTGCAAGCCATTCAATTCCTTTTTCCAAACCTGGACCACGGAATGAATTTAAGCTAGAGCGATTCGCTTTATCAAAGCTCGCTTTGAACACGTAAGGAATATCTAAGCGCTTGCAAATATCGACATAAGTTTCAGCGATTTCAAAGGCTAAATCTTTTGATTCGAGTACGTTCATTCCGCCAAATAATACAAATGGCAAATGATTTGCCATTTGTATATCGCCTAAACGTACAACTTCTTGTGCTTTTAATTGTGACATCTAAACTTTCCCAGTTTATTTAAAGCCTACATTATTTACTTCTGATGCTGTTTTTTTGCAGCCTCAATAAAACTAGCAAATAATGGATGTCCATCACGTGGTGAACTTGTAAATTCCGGATGGAATTGTACAGCAATAAACCAAGGATGTTCAGGAATTTCTACAGTTTCAACTAAGTGTTGTACTGATGAATAACCAGAAACCTTCATTCCAGCTTGTTCAAGTGTTGGAATAAAACGGTCATTCATTTCATAACGATGGCGATGACGCTCAACAATTTCAGCTTGACCATAGATGCTACGAATTTTTGCACCCTCAACCAACTCTGATTTTTGTGCACCTAAACGCATCGTACCGCCTAAGTCTGACTCAAGACTACGATGTTGTAATTCGCCGCGTTCATCCAGCCATTCAGTGATTAAGCCAATAAGTGGGTATTTGGTTGAACGATTAAATTCAGTTGAGGTCGCTTCAGGCAGTCCTGCTACATTACGAGCATATTCAATCACAGCCAACTGCATACCCAAACAGATACCTAAAAATGGAACACCATTTTCACGCGCATATTGAATTGCACGCATTTTACCTTCAGTACCGCGCTCACCAAAGCCACCCGGTACTAAGATCGCATCCGCAGTTTCAAGTACAGAAATGTCCTGACCTTCTAAAGATTCAGCATCAACATAATCAATTTGTACTTTAACGCGATTTTGGATACCCGCATGTAAAAGTGCTTCATTTACAGATTTATAAGCATCTGGTAATTCGACATATTTACCGACCATCGCAACACGTACGATATATTCTGGGTTTAATAGTGCATCAACCACATTATCCCAGTCTTCAAGATTTGCTTCTGGAAGATCGTTATAGCCAAAACGTTCGCAGATTAAATCATCTACGTTTTGCTCAGAGAAATTACGTGGAATTTGATAAATTGTTTTTGCATCTTTACATACAACAACTGCACGTGCTTCCACATTGGTAAACAATGCAATTTTACGTTTAGTATCTGCATCAACATCATATTCAGTACGGCAAATAAGAATATCGGGTTGAATACCAATTGAAAGCAACTCTTTAACAGAGTGCTGAGTTGGTTTGGTTTTAAGTTCAGCAGCCGACTTGATGTATGGCAATAAAGTTAAATGCATCAACATGGTCCGTTTATGACCCAGTTCAACCATAAGCTGACGCACTGACTCCATAAATGGAAGTGATTCGATATCACCTACTGTACCGCCGATCTCGACGATCGCGACATCGTAACCTTCACCGGCACGTAATACACGTTCTTTAATATTATCTGTAATATGCGGAATAACTTGGACTGTACCACCGAGGTAATCACCACGGCGTTCTTTGTTTAAAACGTCTTGGTAGACACGTCCACTGGTGAAGTTATTTAACTTCGTCATTTTTGCACGACGTAGGAAACGTTCGTAATATCCCAAATCTAAGTCAGTTTCTGCACCATCCTCTGTGACAAAAACTTCACCGTGCTGAAATGGGCTCATGGTACCTGGATCGACATTGATATATGGATCCATTTTTACCATCGTGACATTTAAGCCACGAGCTTCCAAAAGTGCGGCAACAGAAGCAGCAGAAATACCTTTACCTAGTGATGAAACCACACCACCAGTGACAAAAATAAAATGGGTCATTAAGTTTCTCGTACAATCAAGCCGAAATCGGCCTACAATGTTGGGCAATTTTACTGTACTCTGCCCCTATAAAGCAAAGTCAAACCGCTTCAATTCAAAGAACTATAAACAACTGGTTATTCTATCAGCATTTTCAATAAAATTTTATGGGATTTATGGAGATTTCATATAAAAATTGCTTTTAACAAATCAAAAACACAGCTCCGATGAGAAAAATTCCCTTAGAACCCCAACATCGATCCACTTCATAACACATGCATCCATGCAAACATTTATAAATTATCAACAAACTCGATAAATCCGAGTGCTTTTTTCAGTTAATTTTGCTGTTATAATCCTCGTCGTCCTTATTTGATATGTTGTTTTAGCGATGGCGAATAATAAACTTTTAATTTGTGCAGCACTTGCGACTGGTCTTTTACTTACAGCTTGTGTGAAAAAAGAAGAACCTAAAAACGAAGAGCAGCCTGAACAGGCTACTGAAACACAAATGACAGAGCAACAGCCTGAAGCTGCGAAAACTGAAGTGTTTGAGTCTTTAGAAAGTATCAATACAGAAGAAGCTCCCGCGCCTGTAGTTGAAACGACTCTTGAAGAAACTGAGAATACGACAACCGAAATTCGTCGTGAAACTCGACCTGCTCAAACCCAAAATACAACTGCTCAATCTGAAGCTCCTCGTACAGAGCAACCTAGAGCAACTCAAACTCAACCTAGCGCGCCAAGAGTTGAACAGCCAAAACCATCTAAATCGAATACTTCTGGTCAAAGTGAAGAAGATGCTGTCGCTGCTGCGATCGCTGCTGCAACACCTGCATTAAGCAACTAATCTGCTTAAAAAAGTATTTAAAAAGCCAGTTCCTTTGCGCCGCTTTCATCACGGTTTAAGGGAGCTGGCTTTTTTATAGCTGGAATATTAACAAACCCTAATAACTCTTAAAAAAATCTGCCATCAATCGTGATGCCCAAGATTTCACCGCTAGGCTTTCATAGAAGCCACAATGACTCCCTTTTTTCGTAGTAATCACGACCATATTATCCATCTGTTGTATCTTGTCCTTATAAGGCTCGAAATTCTTGATTGAACAAACGGGATCATCTTCAGCATTTAAAATCATCAGTGGGATTTTGATATTTTCAAACACGTAAATTGGGTTTATCGCTTTGCAATAAGATTGATAATCCTCATAACCTGCCATTTCAAAATATGCTTTTTCAAACTCCTCTAAGCTTGTTGTCGCCAATACCTTTTCAAGAGAAGCAACCCGACTCCAGATATTTTGATAAGGGTAAATAAAATGTTTGAATAATTTTTTGGTCATCAATTTACTATAAAAAGGATGAACATTTTTAAAGCCTATTTCTGTGTCATAACCTGGACACATCGCGAAAGCTGCCTTAAATGGCGTATCTTCACCTTGCTCCCCCAAATAACGTACCAATAGTCCTGTACCCGCAGAAGATCCCACTGCATATAAATCAGAACTTGGGAATAATTGCTGAATATGATCGAGCTGTTCTTTTAAATCGCGAGTAGAACCAAATAAAGAAATTTGTGGCACTGGCATAGGTAAACCAGCATGACCACGGCGTAAACAAAGTGCGATTCGCCAACCCGTATATTGATGTAAATCTTTGACCAACTCTCGCATGCTTTCAAGTGTACCTGTGATGGTATGCATGATCACAACAGTGGGTGTAGTGACAGGAAGATCATATCCATACCAAGCAATTGCGGTCACACCACCATCTTGCATGGTAAGTTGATCTATACGATCATATTCCAGCTTGATTGTTTTCTTTCTAATGATATCAAAATATAAGAGATGGACATGTGTATTACTCAACCAAGGTGTTGGGCGATACTTTTGCTTTAATTGGGGTAACTTCTCCAGAACATCTTTGATTTTGCCTTTTGGGTGATAATACATTTTTGGTGGTTCGGCACCGAGTGCCAAATCAAATAGATTTAAACCTAAAACTTTCAGTTTATTTAGAGTGAATATACCCATACTTCATTCCTCCCTCTACTTAGGGTCTAAACGACTGTCGCACTAAATCTGCGACTTGTTTCCCCCAAATTGCATAAACCTCTTTACTAGGATGAAAGCCATCCCTTGCCATCGGCAGATTTAGCGCCTGCAAAGCTTCGATATCGTATGCAATAAATCTAAATTGATCTTGTGAAGTGAGCCATTGTTGTAATGTTTTATTCATTTGCTCTGCATATTTTCCGAACAACCAAGCCAATGGCTGAGGCAGTGCTGGAAAATGCTGCATCGGTGGTACTCCTGATACAATAACCAATTTTGGTTGAAAGTGCTGCTGTATTTGGGTAAATAATTGTTTTTGTTGTTTTATCCAAGACTTTGCTGAAATAAGTTTCGTCACATCATTGACACCAATAGACGTCACCACAACATCATATTGTTGTTGATCTAAACCCAGTATCGCTTGGAAAACTTGTTTGGTTGTATCACCCGTTTTCGCGTGAAGTTTCCATTGCAAGGCATACTCTGTTTTTAATTCAGAGATAATCACTCCTGATAAGGCATCTTGTTGTGTTTCAACACCTACACCTGCCGCAGCGGAGTCGCCTAAAATTAAGATCGAAAGGGGTTGACCTTGACCAACGCACCCCTCGCGCTCACCACTTGGCTCAGACAAACGTGGCGTATTCTTACGAACGCGTGTTCCTTGTATAATCAGCACAGGTAACAAAGCAATTGTTGAAAGTTTTAGCCACATTTTAATAGTCTCGATATACTTAGGCTATTTATGATTGAGCAGTCTGGTACTGTGCCAATCGAGCGCCCATTTGTTCTGCCAACGCTGCTAAACCACTCATTGGGCGAATCATCACCTCGAAATCAGTAATTTTACCTTGTTCATCAAAACGGATCATATCAATACCTTTTAATGATTTACCGCTTACATTAGCGCTAAATTCGAGTACGACACTTTCACCATCGTCGGTATAAAACTCACGATGATAGGTAAAATCTTGAAAAACCTGAATGACATTACTCAAAATAAAGAAAACAACCTGCTTTCCCTCATAAGGCTTATACGCGACGGGTGAACGAAAAACCACATCATCAGAGAGCAAGTCATTTAAAATGGACAAATCGCCTGTTTTAATCATTTGATGCCAAAGTTGTATCGCTTGTTTTGTTATTTCAATCGTCATTGTTATATTTCCTTTTAATTAATTCATAGCGCAATGGACACTTCCTCCTAAGAGAAAATGTCCAAAGTATTAGGTCTGTTTATTTATAGTACTGCAGCTAATTCAGCACCTTGACGAATCGCACGTTTCGCATCTAATTCACCCGCTTCTTTAGCCCCGCCAATCAGATGAACATTCTTACCATCTGCTTTAAGCTGATCAAACATTGCTGTATAAGACTCTTGACCCGCACAGATCACAACATTGTCGACTTCAAGAACAGTGCTGTGACCATTCAAAGTAATATGTAGACCCTGATCATCAACTTTATCGTAGCTAGCACCCGCAATCATTTTGACATCACGGTGTTTTAAGCCTGTACGGTGAATCCATCCCGTGGTTTTACCTAAACTAGAACCAACAGCAGCACTCTTACGTTGTAATAAGTAAATTTCGCGCTCAGATTTTTCGAGTTCAGGTTGTTTTAAACCGCCAACATGCTCATACGTGGTATCAATGCCCCATTCTGCATAGAATTTTTCAGGATTTAAGCTACCACTTTCACCTTCATGGGTTAAATACTCTGCTGTATCAAAACCAATACCACCTGCACCAATGATCGCGACACGCTTACCAACAGGCATACGCTCTCTTAAAACTTGGAGGTAGCTTAATACTTTTGGATGATCAATCCCTTCGATCTGTAATTGACGTGGCGTAACCCCTGTTGCAATCACGATATCATCGTAATCCGCTTGGCTCAGCTCGTCATAGGTCACGGTATGATTCAGGACTAATTCAATATTGGGTTGTAATTCAATTTGGCGTTTGAAGTAACGCAAGGTTTCATAGAATTCTTCTTTACCCGGAATGGTTTTGGCAATATTGAACTGACCACCAATTTGATTACTTGCATCAAACACTTTTACCTTATGACCACGACTTGCAGCATATACAGCAAAACTTAAACCTGCTGGCCCTGCCCCAATGACTGCAATTTTTTTGGTCGCATTGGTTTCTTTGAAAATTAACTCAGTTTCATAACATGCACGTGGGTTAACTAAGCATGTTGCAATACTCATTGAGAAAATATGATCTAAACACGCTTGGTTACAACCAATACAGGTATTAATTTCATCACTACGACCTTCACTCGCCTTCAATACAAATTCAGCATCTGCAAGCATCGGACGCGCCATGGACACCATATCTGCATGACCAGAAGCTAACACGTACTCCGCCATTTCTGGTGTATTGATACGGTTAGAGGTAATCAATGGAATCGATACTGTACCTTTTAACTTTTCAGTCACCCATGTAAATGCAGCGCGAGGTACTTTGGTTGCAATCGTTGGGATACGTGCTTCATGCCAGCCAATACCCGTATTGATAATCGTTGCACCTGCTTTTTCGATTTCTTTGGCGAGTTGTACCACTTCTTCTAGCGTTGAACCACCTTCAACTAAATCAAGCATGGATAAACGATAGATAATAATGAAATTCTCACCAACTGAAGCTCGAGTACGTTTTACGATTTCGATTGGAAAACGAATACGATTTTCATAACTTCCGCCCCACTCATCATCACGATGATTGGTACGAGCTGCAATAAACTCATTAATGAGGTAACCCTCAGACCCCATGATCTCAACACCATCATAACCCGCATATTGGGCTAGCTTGGCGCAGTTGGCAAAGTCATCAATGGTTTGCTGTACTTCAGCAGAAGACAATGCTTTTGGTTTAATTGGATTGATTGGTGCTTGAATGGCAGATGGTGCAACATTATCAGCTTGATACGAATAACGCCCTGTATGCAAAATTTGCATCGCAATTTTACCACCAGCGTCATGTACAGCTTGGGTAATCACTTTATGCTTTTCAGCTTCTTCACGTGTATCTAATTTAGTGCCATGCGCAAATACCACGCCATCATCGTTTGGAGAAACACCACCAGTAACAATTAATCCAACATCACCCTTCGCACGTTCAGCATAAAACGCTGCCATACGTTCATAACCTTGCGGTGCTTCTTCTAGACCAATATGCATAGAGCCCATCAGTACACGGTTTTTCAATGTAGTGAAGCCTAAATCAAGTGGTGCTAATAAATTTGGATAAGCTGACATGTGTTCTCCTTTGGCTAGCAATCTGCTTGCTAATGCAACTTGTTGCACAAACTTATAAACAAGATTTGATTTTTATGCAACATTTTGCATAATCTAAAGAGTCACTTTTTATTTCTTGGATGGTTATGTCACTCGCCCATGTTTTATTGACCAGCTTATTAGAAAAACCAAGCACAGGTTTTGAATTAGCTCGTCGTTTTGATCGCTCCATGGGCTTTTTTTGGAATGCCACTCATCAGCAAATTTATCGTGAACTCAATGGTATGCTGAAAAAAGAATGGATCTCTACCTTAGAAGAGCAAACAGCCAATAGTCGAAAAAAAACCTATCAAATCGAACAGCTCGGAAGAATACAACTCGCTGCATGGATTGAGCAGCAAAGTGAACCAGCTCAACTACGTGATGACCTCATGGTTAGATTAAGAGCTGAAGCGCAGTTAGGTGGTAATAAAATTTTGCCCGAATTAGAACGGCATTTAATATTACATAAGGAAAAATTAAGCCTTTATCAAGCTATTCATGATAAAGATTTTAAAAATACCGAACCGACCAATCGCGTTTTGTTTATCCATAAAATGATTCTTGAACTTGGTATCATTAAAGAAAACGAATGGATAAAATGGTTAGAACAAATGATTCCTCAACTTAAGAAGTTTGATGAACTAGACAAAGGAGAAAAATAATGCCGTTTTATACCATGCCCGATCAACAAAAATTATTTGTACGACGTGTGGGTGAAGGTGAACCTGTACTTGTTTTATCTGGGCTGGGTATGCAAAGCTGGCAATGGCTTCCTTTTTTATTTGCTAATCGTAAGCAATATGAATTTATTATTCCGGATTGGCGTGGCTTTGGTGGTTCAAAACACTGTGCGATTCCAGAGACTGATGCGATTTCTAGTCATTGGAATGATATTGATCATCTGATTAAACAATTAAAATTAGATCAGTTTATCTTGATGAGCTACTCCATGGGCGCAACTACAGCGATGCATGGCATGAAACATGGTGGTTTGGCAGGAAAACTCAAAGCCTATCTTCATATTGACCAAACCCCTAAGATTTCGGTAGACGACTCTTGGCATTATGGCTTGTTTGGACAAAAGCATGCTCAATTCAAAAATCTACTTCTCGATATTCAAACACTTTTATTAGATTATAAGCATGCACAAAAGCTTGAAGACCTACCAAGTGATATCCGTTATAAACTGGTAAGTTTATGGGGAGCTTTTATTGAATTACAAAGTAGCAATACCTATAGCCCTAAAATCGTTAAACTCGCACTAAACCGCCCTTTCCTACAAAAATATTTACTGCCGATTCAACGTTTAGATTATTTGCTTTGGTATGTTGAAAATTATTTAAATCACAATGAAGACTATAGAGAAGCGATTCGCCAAGTGAACTGCCCAACCACGTTCTTTATCGGTCGTGAATCTAGCCTTTACCCTGAAACTGGTCAGACACTGATTGCAAAGAGTCTAACAAATGCTAAAACTGTTTATTTTGAACGCTCTGGACATACACCATTGATTACAGAACCCAGAAAGTTTAGCCAAGAGATTGGTCGTTTTCTTAGCGCACAGTCCATATAAGCGGTTTTACGGAATTGAATAAAAAAGCCAATCTGATCTAGATTGGCTTTTTTAAGGAAGATTATTTCTTATGTCTCATTTGTTCAGCAATATCTAACAAAACTTGTTCCGTTTTATCCCAACCTAAACAACCATCTGTTACTGATTGACCATAAGTCATATCACAAGAAATCTTCTGATTCCCATCAACTAAATGGCTTTCAAGCATAACACCACGTACGTTTGATTCAGCTCGCTCAACAATAATTTGCTGCAAAACCTGTGGTTGTAACAAAGGATCTTTACCACTATTGCCATGACTGCAATCAATCACCAATGCTGGTAAATGCTTATGTTTAAAATGCATCGCCTGAATCGCTGCCAAATCATAGTTTGTTCCTTGATTTGAACCACGTAAAATCAAATGTGGCAATGGATTACCTTCACTATGCAAAATTGCAGGTAAACCTTGTTGTGTCATTCCTAAAAATTGATGACCATGTAGCGCAGATTGGATTGCATCTAACGCAATTTGAATCGAACCATCGGTACCATTCTTGAAGCCAATACTGTATGGCATATGGCTAGCAATTTCACGGTGAATTTGAGATTCGCTGGTACGCGCACCAATTGCCCCCCAAGCGAGTAAATCATCAAAATAACCTGTTGCCATTGGGCTTAGAATTTCACTTGCAATTGGCAAACCCTTTTCAACAAGTTGTAAGTAAAGCGCGCGCGATTTTTCTAAACCCAACTGTAAATCTGATGATCCATCTAAATTTGGATCATACAAAAAACCTTTCCAACCCACTGTTGTCCGTGGTTTTTCAATATATGCGCGCATAACAAGAAATATCTGATCTTTTACTTGTTCTTGTAGTTGCTGTAGACGATCAGCATATTCTAGAACGGCGATAGGATCATGAATCGAACAAGGCCCTGTAATCACCATTAAACGGTGATCTTGCCCTGATAAAATATTCTGAATCGTTTGACGATGTTTTGAGATTTGCTGCGCTAAAGTAGCAGACAAGGGATACTGCGCTTTAAGTTGCGAAGGTAAGCTGAGCATTGTTTCTTTTGTATGACTTTTTGATTGTGTTAAAGCAGTATTTAAAGCGTTCATTGGCAATTCCTTTGGACTGTCGCACAGTCCGAATATTTATTTGAGCAAGTGTGATCTAAGCGATGTTGATTTCTTTGCAAAGTAAAACCAAGAAGTCTTGCTAAAATATGAAACGTTAAATATGTACATGCTATTTCTCCTAAAGTGATGAATATTAAAGCATAAAAAAACCTGATCGGGGTTGCCGATCAGGTATTAACTGGTTGGGCAACCTTTTGTCGCCCGAAACGCTTCAGGCAACTAAATATATTGCCAAAAATAAAAGTAAGCGTTTGTGTTTACAGTATGCTTTAACATCATTATTTCAAATATCTAAAAAACTGTTCTTCCTTACTAAACTACGCACTATTAGGGCATTTGACAAGCTTTTTTTCTCTTTTTTAACTGCGACTGTAAAAAGGTGAAATTTGACCTTTGACTTTTTCACCAATAGAATAATGCAAAAATAAACCCATTTGAGATCACGCTGATGAAGTAAGTTCTATTTTTATCATCAAAGTTCACTTCCCTTTTTGATGTGCAAAATAGACTTATCTATCGTTTAGCGATTCGTATTCTAAAACCCCTCTCACTCTATTTTGCATATCCTGTTTATGAGGTTCTTATGACTCAACAGGCATGTATCGTTACAAACCTAACACTTGAATTCTCTCAGCTTAAGCTTTTTGAGAGCCTATCTTTCCAACTCCCTTTAAAACAGTTTTCTGGATTGATCGGTCGTAATGGTCAAGGTAAATCAGTATTGATGTCGACTCTGCATGGGCAAGCAGCCAGTGAGCTAACCCATTCAGGTCAAATTTCATGGCAATGCCCACATCAATATTTAACACAGCTTCAGCGTGTACAAGCAGAGACCATTGCTCAAGCCTTAGACATTGAAGATTTATATTTAATTTTTCAGCATATTCAACAAGGTTGTGCTTCATTTACAGACTATGAACAGGTGGAAAATCTTTGGCATTTGCCTATGCAATGGCAGCAGCTCTTAGAAAGTGCTGGCTTACCTAGTGAGCTCAGCACATCCATTCAACATTTAAGTGAAGGTCAAAAAACCAAACTTGCACTTTGTCGTTTATTTCTACTTAAAGATCATTATCTGCTACTAGATGAACCCAGTAATCATTTGGATACTCAGGGTCGTCAATGGCTAATCAATCAAATGGCTCAACATACTACAGGTGGGCTCATCATTAGTCATGATCGACAGCTATTAGCTCATGTAGAAAGTATTTTTGCATTAAATCAATTTGGTTTAAATTATTATGGTGGGAACTATGCACTGTATCAGCAACAACATCACTCCCAAGTCGAAGCCTTATCGCAAGCTGTTCAACAAGAAAAAAGAGAATTGAAGCATCTTAAGGAACAGCAAAATCTCAGTCAAATGAAAGCTCAAAAGCGTAAAAAAATAGGTGAAAAGTTAAGGTCGTCTGGTTCGCAAGCTCCAATCTTGTTGGACGCAAAAAAAGAGCAAGCCGAGCAATCACTCTCTCATCTACGTAAGCAACAGAACAAACAATTAGCGGATGCAAAAGACGAGTTGCTACATAAGCAAACTCAATTGGAACATTTGAAACCGCAATCTTTTGAATTTACCCCAATCTCTGGAAAATCATCAGTGGAAATCTTACGCTGTCATCAGCTTAAATTGGCTTTTGCGAATACCACTCACCTTAATCTCGCAATCTCTGCTAGAGAGAAATTGCATTTGAAAGGTATAAATGGCATTGGTAAATCAACTTTACTAAAGACCATCCACGGTCTAATTCCTCCAGCGTCAGGAGAAATTCATTGCAAAGTAAGTTCTATTTATTTGGATCAGAATCTTTCATTACTTGACGAAAGTATATCGGCCGTTGGTTATTTATGTAGTTTTGATTCAAATCTGACCGAGCAACAAGCGCGAACTTTGCTTGGAAATTTACAAATCCGTAGAGATAAAGCACTTACTCCTTTAGCAACTTTGAGTGGTGGCGAACGCTTAAAAGTGTCATTGCTTGCGTTGAAACAACAAACTGTAGAGCTATTACTTTTGGATGAACCAGAAAATCATCTCGACATCGAATCACGCGAATTACTCGCTCAGGCAATTCGCTCTTTTAATGGTGCGGTGATATTAGTATCACATGATGAATCTTTCGTAGAAGAATGCGGAATTTCAGAAGATTATGTATTGATGTAGTATTTTTTCTCATATTTCTAAATAAGCGTGACAACATGATTATTGTTATGCTTAAGCGCTTAACGCACCAACCCTTGCGGTTGTAAGATAATCAAGCTTGCACCACAAAGCACAATGATCCCACCCAAGACATCCCAGCGCGTCAACATTACTTGATCAACGTAACGTAGCCACATCAACGCAGTGAAAATATAAACACCACCATAAGCCGCATAAATACGACCTGATGCAGCGGGATGTAATGTGAGTAACCACACAAATACAGCTAGACTCAATGCTGTCGGTATCCACAACCAATGAGACTTGCCATGATTCAAAATCAAATAAGGAAAATAGCAACCTAAGATTTCAGCAATTGCAGTTAATAAAAATAACCCGAATACACTTAGTATTCGGGTTATAGAAAAAGAGAATTCAAACATTAAGCGGGTTCAGCACTCGGATTGATATGGTCTTCAAATACTTCCAATTTCAAACCGACGTCTTTGCCATCTTCATGTTTGACAGAAACAGCAACATTACCGCCATGTTCAGCCAACTCACCAAATAAAATCATCTCAGCAAGTGGTTTTTTCAAATGCTCTTGAATCAAACGTTGCATTGGACGAGCACCCATGAGGCGATCATAGCCATTGGTAGATAACCAGTCACGTGCACTTTGATCAACTTCAAGCACCACTTGTTTTTCATCTAGCTGCGCTTGGAGTTCTGTTAAGAACTTATCAACCACAGATTCAATGACTGTTGTTGGTAATGATTTAAACTGAATCACCCCATCCAAACGGTTACGGAATTCAGGTGAGAATGCACGTTTCATCGCATCTTGGTTATCGGCACTGTGATCTTGTTCTGTAAAACCAATACTTGCACGAGAAATACTTTCCGCACCGACATTGGTTGTTAATACAATAATCACATTTCTAAAATCAGACTTACGACCATTGTTATCGGTTAAAGCCCCATGATCCATGACTTGTAATAATAAGTTGAATACATCTGGATGTGCTTTTTCAATTTCATCAAGTAACAAGACACAATGTGGGTTTTTGTGAATCGCATCGGTCAACAAACCGCCTTGATCATAACCAACATAACCTGGAGGTGCACCAATCAAGCGTGAAACTGCATGACGCTCCATATATTCAGACATATCGAAGCGGACAAACTCCACACCTAACAATTTTGCCAATTGCTTGGTAACTTCTGTTTTACCAACCCCTGTAGGCCCAGCAAATACAAAACTTCCAACAGGTTTGTCTGGTGCTTTTAAGCCTGCACGAGAAAGCTTAATTGCTGACGATAAGGCTGTAATTGCTTCATCTTGACCAAAGACCACACGTTTTAAATCACGCTCTAGATTTTCCAACACAGTCTTGTCATCTTTCGAGACTGTTTTAGGTGGAATACGCGCAATCTTAGACACGATATCCTCAATGTTTTCGACAGAAATCAGTGAGCCATCGACTTCCGCCTTCAAGCGACGTCCCGCACCTGCTTCATCAATAACATCAATCGCCTTATCTGGTAAAAAACGGTCATTGATGAATTTTGCAGAGAGCTCCACAGCAGCCACAAGTGCTTTGTCGTCGTATTCAACGTGATGGAAATCTTCAAATTTGCTTTTCAGACCACGTAAGATCTCGATCGTTTCCCCAATACTTGGTTCACTTACGTCAACCTTTTGGAAACGGCGCGATAATGCATGATCCTTTTCAAATACTTGACGATATTCTTGGAAAGTTGTTGAACCGATACAACGTAAACTTCCGTTTGCCAAAGCAGGTTTAATAAGATTTGATGCATCCATTGTGCTGCCCATACTTGAGCCAGCACCAATAATCATATGTATTTCATCAATAAATAGAATTGCATTCGGATTCTTTTTTAACGCATTTAACAATTGTTTCAAACGTTTTTCAAAGTCACCGCGATATTTAGTCCCTGCAACCAACGCACCAATGTCTAAGCTATAAACTTCAGCATTTGCTAAAGGTTTCGGTGCTTTACCATTGACAATCAACCATGCCAAACCTTCAGCAATCGAAGTTTTTCCGACACCCGGATCTCCCACTAATAGTGGGTTATTTTTACGACGGCGACATAAAATTTGTGCCGCACGCTCAATTTCTTTCTCACGCCCGATTAAAGGATCTGTTTTACCTTTTTGCGCTTCAGTATTTAGATTTAACGTGTATTGCTCTAAAGGCCCTGCATTTGCAGATGCTGCGCTTTCCCCATCAATATCTTCAACTTCTTCTTCAACTTGAATCTCTTCTTTACGTGTTCCATGAGATAAGTACTGAGTTAAAGTTAAACGATTAATTTGATGGCGTTTCAATAAATAAACAGCGAAAGAATCTCTTTCAGAATACATGGCAACTAAAACATCTGCCCCTTCAACGGTACGATCTCCACCGCTTGATTGAACATGAAAAATCGCTCGTTGCAAAATTCGGTCAAAACTTTCCGTTGGGTGTGGTGCTTGTTCGCTATTATCACCAAGCTTTGGGGTGTGTTGCTCTACATATTCCTCTAATTCTTTACGTAAAGTAACGATATCAGCACCACATGCTTTTAGTGCGTTCACAGCTGAATCATTATCAAGTAAAGCGAGCAATAGATGTTCAACTGTCAGAAACTCATGCCTCTTTTGACGAGCCATGCTTACAGCCAAACGTAACGATACTTCTAATTGACGACTGAGCATGTAACCCCCTTATATTTTGGGCTAGATCAAAAAAAGACGCATCTTTAACTGAAAAAGCCAATTATGGACTAATCCGCTTGAGTATCTGCAATCGTTATCTAACATACGTTTACAAGTCTCTTTGCTTCATAGTCTACTGTTAGCATTAGTTGAGTGTATTGGTCAAGATTCAAAACAAAGTATTGTTGTAAAAATTTAATTACAAAGAGAATATGAACCATTCAATTGTTTAAAAAACAAACATACTTGTTGTTTAACCGTTACTTTTCTTCATCATCCATTCAAATTTTACTTGAACGTTTATGTATATTTTTACTCGCGGTTAAAACTTTGCTACACCTGCCACTGGAGCATACGAGACACATGTATGGCTATGGCGCAAGGTCTTCTTACGAAGCTCTAAAGCCTTCTCAGGACAAAGCCTCAAAGTGATGCTTTAAATTTGTTTTCCGCCACTCGGGCATATGAGCCATATATGGCGCAAGGTCTTGCGCATGAGGAATATATTCCGCAAGAGCGTTGCTTTTCTTAACGCTGCTCAGGTTCGATCTGACAAAGCAACGGGTGTCCTTGTGCACGCGCATAATTATTAACTTGATTTGCTTTAGTTTCAGCAATATCTCGAGGATAAATACCCGCAGTGCCTTTGCCTTCATAATGGACTGTTAGCATTACTTGACTTGCTTGATCCAAGTCCATAGAGAAATAGCTTTGCAATACATCAATCACAAAATCCATTGGCGTGTAATCATCGTTTAATAAAACAACTGCATACAATGGTGGTCGCTGCACTGCTGGTGGAGCTGTTTGCACAACCAGCTCACCATCATGATCCTCTTGCGAATCACTTAAACGAGGATTTAAGTGCCAGTCAACATAACCCGATTGATGAAAAGAGTTTTTCACTTCACTTAAATTCATTTGACGTCGATATCTTCGCATATTCGGTTCTTAATCTATAAATTTACTGAGCATTTGCTTCAGCTTGAGGAATTTCTGATACAAAAGCAGAATTTAAATCAACGGGTTGACCACGTTGCCAGCTAAAGCGCTTAATCACAGGTGTACCTGCGCCAGATAAACGCACCTCGATAAATTGTGGCGTAAATCCTTTTGGCATGGTCCAACGTCCAGTTAAACGCTCAAAATCATCAAAATTAAAGCTTTTATCTTCTAGTGGTACATCTAAAATTTCAGTATTTCGAATCAAACGCAACTCAACAGACCCTGCTGCACGGCGTTTATTCGGACTCACTTGAACAAGATCAATTTGATATTCAAACGCATTTTCAGGTAAAGACTTGATCGCCAAATTCTGAATCGTCAAACTCACGCCACCGCGCTGTCTCAAAATATCTCGATAAATGGCATTCATGCCCTCAAACTGAATCTTATCAGCATTGGCTTGATTGACCGCTTTGAATAGATCATCAGCATTACCCACAGCCATATCCCGCTCTTGAACAGCAGCATTCAAACTTTTGTTAATAGAGTCTAATGCTGTCTTCTGTTTTTGAACAACATCTACTAGCTGCTCAGCATCGGCATCATAACCAACAACCGTTAATCCTTGACGGTGCCCAACTGTATAACCAATCATAAAACTACTACCAATAAGAATGGTTGCAGCAATAAGTAAAGGTAAATTCGTTTTTAAGAATTTGTTTTTCTCAACCGAACTTTCTGGTGAAGTCGTTGGTTCAACGTTATCCATCATTATCTCTATCGTTACGATCTACATCAAAGCACACATTTAAATCCAATTTTAAATGTGTGTGAAGTAAAAAAGCGTTTTTTATGGTAATAAACCAATACCTTCCAAACCTGCAGCCTCATCAAAATCGAACATTAAGTTCATATTTTGAACTGCTTGACCTGCCGCGCCTTTCACCAAGTTATCCTGTGCAACAAGCACAATTAACTTATTCGGTTGAGGCTGATGTATCGCGATACGTAATTCATTTGCACCACGAACACTACGTGTTTCAGGGGAACTGTTGGCAGGCATCACATCTACAAAACGTTCATTTTGATAGAAACTTTCATACAATGTTTGTATATCTGTTTGTTGACCCTGTTCAGTTAAATCAACATAAATCGTGCTTAACATACCACGAATCATTGAAACCAAATGCGGTACAAAAATCAGTTGATCAAACTGACCTTTTTGTCCTGAAATATTCTCAAGGGCTTCAACAATCTCTGGATGATGACGATGTCCTGCCACGCCATAAGCTTTGAAGTTATCCGCATTTTCACTGTAAATCATACCAAGACTGGCTTTACGTCCTGCACCCGACACACCTGATTTTGCATCAACAATGATACTCTGAGTATTGATCAAACGATTCTTTAATAATGGTGCTAAACCAAGCTGAACCGTGGTCGGATAGCAGCCTGGGTTACCAATTACATTCGCTTGTTTGATTCTTTCACGATTCAATTCAGTTAAACCGTAAACTGAATCTTTGAGTACAGTTGGGCAATGATGTTGCATGCCATACCATTTCTCAAATTGGGCTAAATTCTGTAGACGAAAATCTGCCGCTAGATCAATTACTTTCGTACCAGCAGCAACCAATGCCTCAGCATGTTGCATCGCTACACCATGCGGCGTTGCAAAAAAAACAACATCACACTGTTTAAGCTGATCCAAATCGAGATCAGAAAACTTGAGCTCAGTATGTCCTCGTAGGCTTGGGAACATATCTGCAACACGCTTTCCAGCTTCAGTACGCGAAGTGAGAATACTGACCTGAACTTGTGAATGTCTTAACAATAGACGTAGTAGTTCAACCCCTGTGTATCCAGTTCCACCAACAATACCAACAGAAATCACGTGTCACACCTCTAGCGTTCATTTAGACAAATAGTATGGCAGTTTGGCTTGTTTTACACAATCTTCAAGTCTCTAACTTATAAGAAAATAAAATGAGTAGTCATCATCAAATTAACATGAATAAATTGGCTTATATTTCAAAAATCAGATATATAGAAAGAGAAAAGGTATTCTTTTATTTTGAGCTGATTTTACCATTGGTCAAGAAAGACTATTGAATCAGTATAAGATTCGCATAGAATAAAACGATGCGGTAATAAAAATTTCATGGATGCAAAATTTTTGGAGAGCTGGAATGCCTTCTTTGATGTCAGAACAAAGATTACATCATCATATTTGCTTAGGGTTGAGTACACTTTTACTTAGTTCAGCTTTGATTGGTTGTGGTAGTGGTGAGAGTGAAGCACGTAAGAGCACTCCACCAGAAGAGGTCGTAGCCCAAAAACCGAAGAACTTTAATATTAAAGTGCCTCTCGAAATACGTGAAGTTGTTGTTAAAGTCTTTGATAACGTTGATGACCGATTAGTCTTAGAGCAAAATTTTAGTACAACAACCGATTTATCGATTACCCTGCCTGAAATCCTGAATAAAAACCGTTTATATCGAGTTGAATTAACGACTACACCTAATTCTCTGATCTACGATTTCCTCAGTGGTCAATATAAAAAAATTGATCTGACATTACGAGCATTAGTCAAAGTTGATGTCAGTGATTTAACGCAAACGATATTTATCAACCCCAGCAGCGAGTCGATTTATCAACGCGCCTTAGTTCGTTCAGGACAGTTGCCAAGTGATGAAAGTAACTATGCAATGAACATCACAGCAGGACAGCTTGAACTTGCGACATCGGATGTTGAAACAGCGTTATTGAGTGCCTTTAAATATTTAAACATCACCAACGTAAATCCATCCAATAGACTGCATGTCTTCTCACCTCAAAGCTCCAATATAAATTCTGGATTATATTTAAACACCTACCTGAGTTTTGGTTATCTACAGCAATGGTCAACCATATATCCTGACACTTCCTTCGCTGAGTTCTCTAAAAATTTAGCCATTGATTTAAGAGATGGCTATCTGGATGCAAAAAAAATCCGTGGTGATCAAGAAGCCCTGACAACTTTGGTTCTCGCAGCACCAGATAATATTGACCCTGCTAAAAATACCATCATTGACATAGCAAATAATCAAAAAAATACAAGAGAACAATATGCTGCTTCATTAAAGCAAGCGGTGTTGCAACTCGCAGATACTTATGACCAAAAGACATCTAATCCAACGCATTATAACCAATTGCAACAGCGTAGCTATTCTGGTGTTGTGCCAACAGCCAATCCATCTGTACCGCACAATGTTCGTATCACTGGTGCGGGGGATTACCGTCGAGCTGTTGGTTTTTCAGATACAATCGCAACTTGCAATGGCTCAATTTATCCCTGTAAACAAGGCATTACAGGTATAAATATCATTAATCATAGCTCACCTTCTATTGAATATTTGATTGGCCACTATCAAGATAACAGTCAAGGCTGCCAACTTGATATTCGTGCCGATGGATGGCTGGAACTAACCAAGAATAATCAGACATTTCGATCAAAATTGGATGGTGACAGTACAGATAATCTATTACAGGTTAATAAAGAAAATCATGAATATCTATTAAATAGTAGTTCACCAGAGCCAACCAATAGCAATTCACAATATCAATTTGTGCAAGTTAATATCAAAGCCAACCAAGTACTGAGCGCCAGCGCTGGTTTTGATACCCGTAAAGCACCTGATCAATTGCAAAGCACGCAGCTGCAATGTAGTTTTAGTTCGTAGATCACCTTTGCACACAAGCAACTGGATATATTTCCAATTGCCTATGTGAGTGTTTTGATCAAAAACAATATGCCAAGCTTGTTTCAAGCTTGGCATATTTGCAATGTGTTAGCTGTTCAATGCAGCCGTTTCTTTAATGGTTAATCTTCAATCAGTAACTTAAATCTTTTTATAATACCAATGCGGTAGCTGTATCTGCTTTAACTGCCTGCGATGCTCTAGATAGTTGTGATCATGTTTAGCCACCTCATTCCAAAATGCGGCACTATGATCGAAATGTTTGGTATGCGCTAATTCGTGTACACATACTGCTCGCACGTTAGATTTAGGCATCAACACCAACGCTGCATTTAACATGATGTCATGTTTTGAACTGCAACTTCCCCATCGTGTTTTTGGTTTTCGGACTGCACATGCTTGGTAAGGCAAGCCAATTTCTCGGCTGACTTGATTTAAATATTCAGGTAAAAATTGTTTTGCGTAAGCCAATACAGCCGCTTGTAAAGCAGCTTCAGGTTGTTGATTCCGTATAAATAATTGGTGTTGCTCCCAATCGAACTTAAAAATATAGCGCTGCTGTTGCTGAATAATATGAAAGGGTTGTGAATGGAAAAACAAACATAACGCTTCGGGAAAATCACGCCCTTGATCTAATTGTTGCTGCTGTTTTGACCAAGTGTCGACTAGCCATTGTTCTGACTGTTTCAAAAATTGTTGAATTTGAATTTTAGTACAAAACGGAGGAACAGTGAGACGTATACCCGTTGGCTCAACACGCAAGCGCAAATTTCTCGCCCTTGCATGTCGAACAACTTTAACTTCAGGTAATAACGCTTCCAATGAAACTGATGGCATTATTGTGCGGTACGTTCTTCAATACCATGATCAGTTGCAACGATTGCGATACTTGCTGCATTTAAAGCAAAAATACCATTTGTTACGACACCTGGAATGTTATTAATGGTTTTTTCTAAATCAATGGCATTTAAGATATTGAGATTAAATACATCCAAAATCACGTTTCCATTGTCCGTCACAACACCTTCACGATAAGCAGGATCACCGCCTAAAGCGACGATTTTACGAGCGACCGCCGAACGTGCCATTGGAATAACTTCGATCGGCAATGGGAAATCACGTCCCAATTGATCCACCCATTTAGAGTCATCGACAATACACACAAATTTCTTTGCAATTGAGGCAACAATTTTTTCACGCGTCAATGCAGCACCACCACCTTTGATCATATGCATGTGACGGTCAATTTCATCTGCACCATCAACATAAGCATCTAAGCCACCAACAGAGTTCATATCAACAACTTCGATACCGAGTTTTTTTAATCGCTCCGCTGTTGCATTGGAACTTGCAACCGCCGCTTCAAGTTGCAGCTCAGGCAGCAAATCGATAAGGAAATTAACCGTACTTCCCGTTCCTACGCCTAAAATGCCGCCTTTAGGTAAATGTTTTAAAGCGGCTTTTGCTGCTGCTTGTTTTTTTTCATCTTGGGTTGCATATAGACTCATGACTTCACTCAACTATTTTGACATTTGCTTCAAGAAAACAGCGCAAATGTACAGGGGTTTGCTACAATGACTCCCTATTTTAAACTGTTATAGGGAAGATGAACATGCTGTCTCGTGTGGTACGACAAATTTTACAAGCAACGGTTTACGATGTTGCGATTGAAACACCGCTTGAAGCAGCTCCCCGAATTAGTCAAAAAATCAATAATAACATTCGCTTTAAACGCGAAGATTTACAACCTGTTTTCTCGTTTAAACTCCGCGGTGCGTATAACCGCATTAGCCAACTCCCAAAAGATCAATTAGATCGAGGCGTAATCTGCGCTTCTGCTGGTAACCATGCCCAAGGCGTTGCTTTGTCGGGTAAAAAACTCGGCATTCCAGCTATTATTGTGATGCCAATTACCACACCAGATATTAAAGTCCAAGCCGTTAGAAACTTAGGTGGTCAAGTTGTTCTACATGGCGATAGCTTTGATATTGCCAATAAATACGCAAAACAACGTGCTGAAACTGAAGGTCTAGTTTTTATTCCACCCTATGATGATGAACTCGTTATTGCGGGACAAGGCACCATTGCCAATGAATTACTTCGTCAATGGCGTGATGTTGAATATGTGTTTGTTGCTGTTGGTGGTGGTGGTTTAATTGCCGGCGTTGCTGCTTACCTCGGTGAAGTCGCACCACACGTCAAAGTGATTGGAGTCGAATACGAAGAATCGGCTTGTTTGAAAGCTGCACTGGAATCAAATGAACGTGTGATTTTACCGCATGTCGGTTTATTTGCAGATGGCACTGCCGTTGCACAGATTGGTGAGTTGCCTTTTGAAATGGTTAAACTACGTAAATCTGACAACTCAGGACCGATTGTTGAACCCGATGTAGTGACTGTCGATACAGATGAAATCTGTGCAGCGATCAAAGATACCTATGATGAAAACCGTAGTATCGTTGAACCCTCTGGTGCTATGGCATTGGCAGGCATTAAGAAATACGTGGCTCAACATCAATTGACCGATAAAAATATGGTATCGATTGTATGTGGTGCCAACATGAATTTTGACCGTCTACGTTATATTGCTGAGCGCACCGAATTAGGTGAGCGTAAAGAAGCCATTTATGCAGTGACGATTCCTGAACAAAAAGGCGCATTTTTACAATTCTGCCGTGCCTTACAAGGCCGTAATATTACTGAATTTAACTATCGTGCCAGCAATAGCGGTCTAGCTCAGGTATTTGTTGGGATTAGCTTAAAAGGCGGTGAAATCGAACGCCATGAGATTCATGAATTGCTCAAACAACAATATGAAGTCGATGATTTGTCTGATGATGAAGTCGCGAAACTACATATTCGTTATCTGATCGGTGGACATGCAAATCTCGAAAATGAACGTTTATTCCGTGTCGAATTCCCCGAACGTCCGGGCGCTCTACTCACCTTCTTAGAGCGTTTAGGTCCAACACACAATATTACCCTGTTCCACTATCGTAATCACGGCGCTGCGGAAGGTCGCGTTCTTGTGGGGTTACAGGCAACCGATGCGAAGCAAAATCCAGATGGTTTGATTGAAACATTGGAGCAGATCACCTATCCATATGCAGAGATCAGCGACAACATTGGATATAAACGTTTCTTAAAATAAAGTGAACATAACGAGGAGGATTGAGTTCTAATGACAGAACTCAATCGTTTTCTGCGTCTCGAAGACTGTTTTTCCTAAAAAAAAGTTACACACGATCCCGTCAATTCTCAATAAAATGAATAAAAATATTTTTTGATCTTTGGTTCAGGGGTACACATGGCACAGTTTGCAATCATTGGCTTAGGTAGTTTTGGTGCAACAGTTGCGCTAGAGCTTACAAAACTAAATCATGATGTTATTGGTATCGATACCCAAAAGCGTAATGTCGAGAATCTAGCCAACCAAATTACGCATGCCGTTATCGCAGATGCAACTGACGAGCACGTCCTTGATGAACTAAACGTACAAAACTGTGATGCTGTCGTGGTGGCAATCGGTGAAGATATTGAAGCCAGTATACTTTGTGTGTTGAGTCTAAAAAATTTAGGTATTGATAAAATTTGGGTGAAAGCAAAAACCAAAGCGCATCATACAATTCTATCCCATCTCAATATCAACAAAATCATCCACCCTGAAGAAGATATGGGGGTACGTGTCGCACAAGCACTTAACTACCCAATGGTGAGCCGCTATATGGCATTGGATGATGATCACTTTATTATTAAAGTTCCAATAATCGATAAATTGCATGGCATTAACTTATCAGGACTGATGCAGCTCGCGCCTCATGTCAAACTTTTATTGGTCAAACGCAATAATGAAATTTTTTATGAGACAGATTGTAATTTTACCTTGCATAGAGGTGATGTACTTATTCTGGAGGGATTATTACCCAACTTAAAAAAATTGTCCGAGTGCTTCCAATAATATGACAACGAATACTAAGGCACAAAAGATTTTTAATCTGAGTCCTCCCTCCTTGCTTGCGATTGGTTTCTTAAGCTTTATTGTGATTGGGACGATTCTACTCAAACTTCCTTTCGCACATACAGGACAAGTTTCTTGGATGGATGCGTTTTTTACAGCAACTTCCGCTGTGACCATTACAGGGTTATCTGTTGTCAATATTGGCGAGTCCTATACTCATTTTGGGCAAATGATTATTCTACTCATGATCCAGTCTGGTGGGCTTGGGTTTATGACTTTTGCGATATTGGCGGCACTTAGTTTATCTCCCAAAGTCGGATTGCGACAACAAATGATGGCCCAAGAAAGTCTGGGGCAAACTAGCTTATCTAAAGTGACGTTTATTGCGAAAGGCGTTGTTGCGTATACGCTTTTCTTTGAATTGATTGGCGCGATATTATTGGCCACGACATTTATTCCACTTTATGGTATTCCCAAAGGTATTTATTACTCTATTTTTTATAGTATATCGGCCTTTAACAATGCTGGTTTTTCTTTATTCGATAACGGTCTTACTAACTTTTACGGCAACTATTTCATTTGTATCACCATTAGTATTCTCTATATCTTAGGCGGGATTGGCTTTTTGGTATTGATGGACATTAAACAGAATAAAAAATGGCGCAAACTCAGTCCAAACAGTAAATTGGTAATCAGTACAATCGTCATTATTAATATTATTGCTTTTATCGCCATTTGGTTACTTGAAGCACGTAACCCGATGACTTTGGGTCATATGAGTTTGGGAGAGCAAGCCGTCAACTCATGGTTTCAAGCCACCGTCCCGCGTTCATCAGGCTTCAATACGCTCGATACAGGCGCGATGAATAACAGCACAACACTATTGACCATGTTATTGATGTTCATTGGTGGTGGCTCTCTCAGTACCGCAGGCGGTATCAAGGTTGGAACGTTTGTCATCTTGGTTTTATGTGTTGTCGCTTTCCTGAGGCGGAATGACGAAATCCGCATCTTTAATCACGCAATTTCGCATGAAAGTACTTATAAAGCACTGGCTGTGGCATCGATTACAGGCATGTTAATTTTTATAGGTGGCTTTACTATACTCATCTTAGAACCCGAGTTAGATGTTCTAGATCTGATGTTTGAAGTTTTATCTGCCGCGTGTACTGTAGGACTTTCCAGAGGCGTGACAGGCGAACTACATGACGGTAGCCTTTTAATGCTGTGTTTACTCATGTTTACAGGGCGGCTTGGGCCACTGACCCTCGCATATTTAATTGCAACACCGAAGAAGAGCCGTTTAAAACATCCTCCAGCCAACATTCAAATTGGATAATAAAAAAGCAGATGATTTCATCTGCTTTTTTATGGACTTAAATTAACTTAATACAAGTTCATCAAAGACACACCCAACCCGACATAAGTTGCACGATGATTATAATCAATCAAGCTCTCGCCATAACCATCAAATATTTGGAAATGTCCACGCAGTTTATCTTTGATCGGAAAAGCCCAGTCAAACTGCACTGCGCCATTTGAACGATCTCCACCCTTGAGTGAGTGGCGTAACATCAAAGAAAAATCATTTTGCTTATGTCGATAAAAAGCAGTTAAATCACCACGACCAACATAATCCTTAATATCTGGATTATTATCGTCTTTCGCATCTTCTTCGACACGGTACCAAGGACGTAGCATCAATGCAAAGTTATCTTTTTCAAATCCGAAGTTAAAAATCACGCGATTCCAACTACGAGATAATGGATCAGAACGACCATTTGATTGATGATTTAAAGTCACACCAAGTAAGCGTGCGTTTAAACCCAACACATTGTAATTGGTTCTAAACATGAGGCTTGCTTCAGGCTCGTAATTAGTCTCCCGGAATGGTCTAGACTCTTCCGAGTTATAAACCTGCCAACGTGAAGATTGGGTATAACCAACCCAAAGATCACCATTGTTGCCGAAAATATTTTCCCAAGCTTTGGTCTTTAATGAGATCTGGAACTTCGCCTCTGCCGACGTTAAGTCCTGTTTATCTTCCACCGTGTTTTGTGGATTTGGGCTATTCGGAAACTCATTTTTATTACTGGTCCAAAACACGGGCAGCAAATAAACAGGTTGATAAGCACGAATATTCCAAACGCCTAATTTACTTTCTTCAGAAAGCTCCCAACGACGATCCAATAAAGAAACAGTCGGGTCAAACTTTGGCGCAGCACCTAAGATATGCAAGTCACTGACTTTTTGAACCACTTTATCTCTTAATGACTCCGGTTGACTGGCTTCACTCGCACGTTCATCAATTACTGGACTTGCTGCAAGAATAGGCTCAGCGACTGGTGTTGGTGGCTGAATAATCGTTGGCGCTTTGAACAGACGATCATAACAAGCGAGGCGATCCGCATTTGAAGCCAATGCCACACACGCTTCTGCTGACGCAGGGCTTGCTGGTGCTGTCGCCTCAGCATTTGCCAACGATGTCGTTAAAGAGCCAAGTATCGTAAGGACACCTAGCTCCAAATAACGACGCTCAAAAGATTTGAACGCCATACATATCTCCAGTTTTTATTTTTTAATTGACCTGTTGAATCTCAAAACCAAGTTTTTGCAATTCTTCGCGTTTAGCGAATGGGGCAACGACTGCTTTCACTGGTGTTTGCTCAAGCAAATATTGTTTCGCTACACGTTGTAAATCATCGAAAGTTACATTGAGTAGACGTTCACGTAACAATTTACGGAATGTAGGTGTCCGAGCATGCAACCATGAATAACAAGCCGTAATCGCTTCACCAGCAGGTGAACCTGGCTTATCCATACTCGAAACCAATCCTAAAATCGCTTCTTCGAGTTGGTATGATTGCTGTTCCGTATTGAACAACCATTGTACGCTTGCTTCAAAATCATTAAAAGTTTCAACTAAACGTGGATCCCTATAGCTGTAGAAACGGAATGAACAAGCATTGCCATCGTAGCTCGCCCCACCACCGTATGCCCCACCTTTTTCACGGATTGCGCTATGCAGGAATCCATTACGTAGGTACGCTGCCAAGACCATTAAGGGTGCAGCATCAGGGTGTGCCACATCTACAGCTTGATAAGCTGATGCACAGAACTGGACATTGGTTTGAATCAACCATGCTTCATCCGTATTTGTATTCACCTGTGCGACTTGGGTTAAAGTTACAGGGGTCTGATCAACTTCTAATTTATCCCAAACATTTTGGATTTCTTCAACCAAACGATCAGACTGATGTTCTTCACATACCAATAAGAACTGCTTAGGCGCTTGTAAAAGTTGGCGATGAATGGCTTTTAATTCTTCAATCAACGCTTGATAAGCCGTGTCATCTTGATCAATTTTAGCCACTAAATCACTGAGCCAATTTAACGCACCTAATCCTGTATTATGATAATCACGGCGTGCCAAAGCACTCATTTGACGTGAAGCAGCTTGCATTGCATAACTGTGACCAGAACCAGACAAGCGTGATTGCCAACGTGTTTTGCGTTGCTGCAATAACTCAATGATACGATCTTTCTCATCGAAACGTAGTTTTTCAAAAGCTAACTTTAATAGCTGGATCGTATCTAATTTTTGCGTGAGTGATTTGGTGGTTAAAGTTAACCAAGCGCTGATACGATCTTTATCATCAACCTTACTGCGCAAAGATGCACCCATGCCTAAGCCGCCACTCACCGCAGTTTGGATTTGTTGGAACTCGAGATAATCGTATTCGCCAGCACCAACTTCACCCATCAAAATAGAGAGCAAGTTGAAATAAGGTGACTGTACGATTTCATCAGGCACTTGAATGAGTACCTGTTGATAATAAATCCCGTTCGTCCCCGCATGATATAGATTCAATGGCATATCTGAACGATTAATGATAATTTCACGCAATTGGCCCTGCACGATCTGTAAATCAGCGGGCACATCTTCCAAACCAACTTTTGGCAGCAATTCTAAGTTATCAGGCGTATCTTGGCGTTTTTTCAGCGCTTCAGTTTTCTCTTGAATTTCAATTTTCTGAGCATCTGTTAGATTTGCAGTGATTTCAGCTAAACGTGCTTGTTCAGCCTCTTGCTCTTTTACAGATTTAGTTGCATCAGGCACCAGTGTCATTTGGACACGATGAGGATTATCTAACAAATGCGTTTGAATCAAGTTGGATAACCACATTGGGTCTTTCAACTCTTCTTTGACTTGTTCAATCGCTGCATCCACATCCCAAACATGAATTGGATCAGTGTGATGAATCGCACAACCCAAACCATTCAAGATCAAACTTAAGCCATAAGGTGTACCATCGCCATTGATTTCACGTTGATGCAATTCAATTTGATGAAGAATGGCATCAACCAAATCTGTATCTATCGGTTTAGATGCAACATCTTTTAGAATATCTAATACGCCATTTTTAAAGGTATCAGCATGTTCAGCATTTGAACCTTGAATGCCACAATAAAAGGTCATTTCAAAATTACTATCATCTACACCCATAATTGGGCCAGTTGATTGAGCATAACCACAGGTTTCTAAGTAATGACGTAATGGAGAAGCTGAGTTTTCTAATAAAATCCCTTCAACCAAACGCATACCTAAACGGAGTTTGATATCACTGGTTTCAGGCAATAACCATGACATAACATGATAGGTTTTATCTTTTAAATCTTCACTATCGACCGCATAGCTTTCAGTCACCTCAACTGGTGCAGCTAAACGTTGCTCAGGTGTTGAATATAAGGTCGTTCCTTGAGAAAACTTATGCAGTGCTAATTTTTCAAACTGCTCTTGTAGGTCATAAGCAGTTTGATTGCCAAAAGTCATAAATACGGCATTACTCGGATGATAATGCGTTTTATAAAAATCAACGAGCTGCTCGTAACTTAAATCTGGAATGTCTTTCGGATCACCACCTGAGTTGTAGTGATAAGTGGTCTTTGGAAATAAATGATGTGCCAGTTGATGATAAAGCTGATCTGTAGGAGAACTCATAGCCCCTTTCATTTCATTGAAGACCACGCCTTTATAAACAGCTTGATCATTTTCAAGCTCTATACGAATACCTTCTTGAGCAAAGTCTAAAGGATTTAAATTCGCGGCAAATGCAGCATCCAAATACACTGACAATAGGTTTTGAAAGTCTTTTTTATTCTGAGTCGCAAATGGATATGCAGTCCAATCCGCGGCAGTAAACGCATTCATAAAGGTATTGAGTGAACGGCGAATCATTAAAAAGAATGGGTCACGTACAGGAAACTTTTCAGAGCCACACAAAGCAGTATGCTCTAAAATATGTGCCGCACCTTTTGAATCCATGGGTTGTGTTCTAAAAGCAACCAAAAATACATTTTCATCATGCTCTGTTGCCAAATGGTAATGAACCGCACCTGTCACTTTATGTTTGTATTCTGAAACGTGAATATCGAGTGCTTCTACATGGTGTTGACGTAATAGCTGAAACGCAGGGTGAATAGTTTGAGTAATGCTTTCAGAAACATCTACAGTCATGTGATCTCCAATTTATCTATTTAAATAACGACGATTGATAGTACAGAGTCTACCGAAGAATACCTATGGATATCCATGTAAATTACTCTATATTTGTAGAAAAATTCAGCGAGCAGTCGAACTGACATCAACACCTCCCTTTGTCTTATCCTTGATTTATCTAAAAAATACCGCACCTGAATTTTTTTCAACAAACTACAGTAATCCTGAGCATTGGTGTAAACTTTAGTTTTTGATTTTTACTGTGATGACAAACATGGCAACTGTTGATCTTTTTGCAATTGGAAATGCACTCATTGACCAAGAATTTAAGATTTCAAATGAGTTTTTAACACAACAAGCATTGCAAAAAGGTACGATGCAGTTGGCTGATGGTGATGCGCAAGCGGCGTTATACCAACAATTACAAGATACACAGACTTATAAAGGTCAAGCCAGTGGTGGTTCAGCAGCCAATACAACGGTTGCATTTAGTGCATTAGGCGGTACAGCTTTTTATGGATGTCGCGTTGGGAATGATGAATTAGGCTCAATTTACCTAAAAGGTTTAAATGACGCTGGCATCAAAACAGCCACACAATCCATCAGTGAAGGCGTAACAGGTACTTGTATGGTACTGATTAGCCCTGATTCAGAACGTACCATGCACACATATCTCGGCATTACCGCTGAATTAACGGCTAAACAAATCGACTTTGAACCATTAAAAACGGCGAAATGGCTATATATCGAAGGCTATTTATCGACCAGTGATACTGCACGCAAGGCAGTAAAACAAGCGCGAGAAATAGCAAACGCACATGGCGTTAAAATCGCACTATCGCTTTCCGATCCTGCAATGGTGCAATACGCACGTCAAGGCTTAGAAGAACTATTGGATGATGGTGTTGACTTATTGTTCTGTAACGAACAAGAAGCATTGATGTTTACCAATACAGAAAATCTTAATGATGCAATTGACGTACTAAAATCAAATAATCAACATATCGTTATTACCCAAGGTGCAAACGGCGCAATGATTATCGATCCTGCACAGCAGTTCCATGTCGCTGGTCGTCATGTTGATGCCGTAGATGCGAATGGTGCTGGTGATGCATTTGCAGGTGCATTTTTATATGCAATCAATGCAGGTTTAAGCTTAGAAGCCGCAGCTCAACTCGCGATCTTAATTTCAAGTGAAGTTGTTGCCCAATTTGGACCTCGTTTAGCTGTCGATAACTACGCTAAACTATTTGAGCAATTTAAAACATCGCAACAGGAATGTGCTTAACATGGAAAAGATTTGCATGACTGAGGAAGTCCCTGAACGTGAGTCTCGTGCATACGATACTTTAAAAGGAACAACCATTTTCGTTACTCAAAAAGATGGCAACTTTTATGCCTATCAAAATGTTTGTCCGCATTTGCAAACAGAGCTTGAGTATTTAGAAAATCAGTTTTTAGATCAAGATCGTGAATATATTCAATGCTCTACTCATGGTGCATTGTTTTCTGTAGAAACGGGCGAATGCATTTCTGGACCATGTCTGGGTGACTTCCTTGAAAAAGTAAACTTGGAAGTCCACTCCGATGGTGGTATTTATATCATTGATTGATACCTAAGCTAGAATTCTGCGATGACTGAGTTTTTTTTTAATTACTACCTGATGCCATTTCACATGAGCGTGGTTGCTTTAATTTTGCTCAGCATTGCAGAAACGATTGGGATTCTGATTGGTTTACGACCAAGTTCTTTAGTAAAAAAATTTACACCTGAATGGATTTTAAACTCACCGTTATTAGACGTTAAATTTTCTAAATATCTAATCGTTGTTTTTTTACTGATTAATTTTAGTTTTGCGGGTTATTTTCTCGAACTTTCTTTCTTTGCTATTCAGCATTATTTCATTTCCCCTTACTATCTCTTTATACCAGCATTAATCATCGACATTTTTTTTACGGTATTTATGATCCATTGCTTAGACCAAGTGATCAAGCCAAAAGTCAATCAGACCCACGCCAATCTTGTTGGCCGTTTAGCCACAATTTCCACAGGGAATGCACGTCCAGGGTTTTCTGCACAAGCACGTGTGCGTGATGAATTCGGACAACTTTATTATGTTCAAGTTGAGCCAGAATATGGTGAATTAGAACTTCAATCCCAAGTGCTCCTCATCAGCCAAAAATCCAATGCATATTATCTCGCAAAAAAAATATCGATTTCAAATAAACTCTTCACCCCAGATTAAGTTCGAGTTTAGATCGTATTTTTACAAAAAATTACAATAAAGTCACTTAAAAATAATGCTCTCGTCTACTCGCTTAAAATTCAAGTTTGAGCAAAAAACAAAAAACGAAATGAATTGCATTTACATTAACAAATCCAGACTAAAATACTTGGTTCTAATGACTATTTAATCTAAATCTTCTTTATTTTAAGCTATAGATTCGCAACTGCATGTAAATATTATATATATTTAATTCATACCATTTCAATCAACTTTAAAATAGATTAAATAAAATTAAAACCAACCATTTTAATTTGATTTATATTTTTTAATTATAAGCAATTTAGTCGGATTTAAAATACAGAAAACAAAGTATTTTAGTTGGTTAATAAAATTAATTATAAAAATAAATATAAATTATTGATTTAAAATATAATTAATGAAAACAAACTCATAAAAACCTCATAAATTTTATTTTCAATGCATTTTAATTAATAATAAAAGAATCTCCCATTTAATATGAAATGCAGTTCTATGAACATAATTTCAAATGATCAAAATCGGCGATTAATTCGAGAAATCACGATCATTCTTATTATTAAAGTAATCCTTCTCTTGGTCATTAAACACATTTGGTTTGATGCACCAACGATTCCAAAAGATTTTAACAATCAAGTTGCCGAGCGTATTACAGGCAATCCATCTAACACTCAGGAGACACGTTGATGATTTCTGAAAGCGTGGTCGATCTTTCGCGGTTCCAGTTTGCAATGACTGCGATGTATCACTTTCTTTTCGTTCCGCTGACTTTAGGTCTTGCATTTATTCTGGCCATCATGGAAACCACCTATGTGATTTCAGGCAAAGAAATTTATAAAGACATGACCAAGTTTTGGGGAAAACTCTTTGGGATTAACTTCGCTTTGGGTGTCACCACTGGTTTAACCATGGAATTTCAGTTTGGTACCAACTGGGCTTATTACTCGCACTATGTTGGCGATATCTTCGGTGCACCCCTCGCAATTGAAGGCTTAATGGCATTCTTCCTTGAATCAACCTTTATTGGTTTGTTCTTTTTTGGCTGGGATCGACTCTCTAAATTTCAGCATTTAGGTGTAACGTGGCTGGTCGCAATTGGTTCAAACATGTCAGCTTTATGGATTCTAATTGCCAATGCTTGGATGCAAAACCCAGTCGGTGCAGCATTTAACTATGAAACCATGCGAATGGAATTGGTGGATTTCGGTGCGTTGATATTCAATCCTGTGGCACAAGTCAAATTTGTGCATACCGTTTCGGCTGGCTATGTCACAGGTGCAATTTTTGTTCTCGCAATCTCAAGCTATTACTTGTTAAAAAAACGTGACTTGCCCTTTGCACGTCGTTCTTTTGCGATTGCAGCAATCTTCGGTTTAGCATCAACATTATCTGTCATTTTACTGGGTGATGAATCAGGTTATGAACTCGGTGATGTGCAAAAAACCAAACTCGCTGCAATTGAAGCAGAATGGCACACTGAACCTGCACCTGCTGCATTTACCTTATTTGGTATTCCCAACCAAAAAGAAATGCGTACCGATTATGCGATTAAGATCCCTTATGCAATGGGGCTGATCGCAACTCGATCAACGGATAAACAAGTCACTGGCTTACATGATTTGATGAAAGAACATGAAGTCCGTATTCGCAATGGTATGGTGGCATATAGTGAGTTAGAAAAACTTCGTGCGGGTGATCGCTCTCCAGAGTTACTCGCATCATTTGAGAAAAATCAAAAAGACTTAGGCTATGGTCTTTTATTGAAGAAATATTCTCCAAACGTGGTGGATGCGACTGAAGCACACATTCAAGCTGCAACCAAAGATACCATTCCCAATGTAGCCGCACTTTTCTTCTCTTTCCGTGCCATGGTCGCGTCTGGCTTCCTGATGCTCGTACTCTTCCTTTTAGCGACTTGGGCTGTTGCCAAACGCAATGCCGAAGACAAACCTTGGTTGCTCAAATTTGCGTTATTCTCGCTCCCACTCCCATGGATCGCAGCGCAAACAGGTTGGTATGTGGCTGAAGGTGGTCGTCAACCATGGTCTATTGGTGAGATTTTACCAACCCATTTATCTGCTTCAAGTGTCAGTGCTGGCGATGTGTGGGGATCAATTATTGCGCTTGCGGCGTTCTATACCGTACTGCTTATTATTGAAATGTACCTAATGATCAAGTTTGCGCGTCTAGGCCCAAGCTCTTTGCACACTGGTAAATATCACTATGAAAGACTAGAAGCAGAAACAGTGGAGGCTCAACCATGATCGAATATGAATTACTAAAAATTATTTGGTGGGTATTGGTTGGTGTCTTATTGATCGGCTTTGCCCTCACCGATGGTTTTGACATGGGTTCAATGGCACTCATGCCATTTGTAGGTAAAACTGATTCTGAACGTCGCGCCGCAATTAACACAATCGCACCGCACTGGGATGGTAACCAAGTTTGGTTTATTACAGCTGGTGGTGCACTGTTTGCGGCATGGCCAATGGTCTATGCCGTTGCCTTCTCTGGTATGTATTGGGCACTACTACTGGTCCTCTTTGCCCTTTTTTTACGACCTGTCGGATTTGACTATCGCTCCAAACTAGAAAATACCCAGTGGCGTAACGCTTGGGATTGGGGTCTGTGTATCGGTGGCGCTGTTCCTGCACTTGTCTTTGGTGTTGCATTTGGAAATCTATTTCTGGGCTTACCTTTCGGTTTGGATGACACGTTACGCTCGCAATACACGGGAAGCTTCTTTGCACTGCTCAACCCATTTGCGCTCATTTGTGGTGTTGTAAGCCTAACAATGCTCTGTGCTCATGGCGGTGCATGGCTGATGTTGCGAACAGATGGAGCGCTCTATCAACGCTCTGCTAAAGCGACACAAATCATGGCTACTATCTTCCTTATTTGCTTCTTAGCAGCTGGTGCTTGGTTATGCTTTGGAAATATTGAAGGTTTTAGCTACGCTACTGCGGTTGATACCAACGTTGCGTTAAATCCACTTGCAAAAGAAATCGTGACCAATGCCAATCACGGTTGGCTAAATAACTATACGACTTTTCCAATGACGATCGCCGCGCCTATTGCTGCAATTCTAGGTGCAATATTGGTGATCATCAGTGCAAGCAAACATAAAGCTGCTGTGAGTTTCACTGGCACGAGCTTAATGATTGTCGGTGCAATCTTAACTGCGGGCTTTGCATTATTTCCATTCTTATTGCCATCAAACATAGATCCTGTTTCAAGCTTGACCATGTGGGATGCAGTATCTAGTCATAAAACACTCGGTGTGATGACTGTTGCTGCATGTATTTTTGTTCCTCTCATTTTGATTTATACCTCTTGGTCTTATTACAAAATGTGGGGTGTCATCACCAACAAACACATTGAAGAAAACTCACATAGTTTGTATTAATCGAGGAGATGTGAAATGTGGTATTTTGCGTGGATTCTAGGCATTTTGATGGCATGTTTCGCAGGGGTGCTCAGCGCACTATATATCGAACATCATCAAAATTTAGATGAGGAATAATAAAATGGCGAAAGCAATGGCAACACCGAAGAATAGTAAAGCTCAAGTACTTGCAATGACCGTTTCGTTTTTGTTGGCATTGCCACTTGCTGCTATTTTATTGGTACATCCATCACTGATGCTCGATGCGAACGGACACTATAATCATAGCTTACTCATGTTGGTAATGATTGGTATCTCAGGTGGGTTCATTCATGGCGTTGGGTTTATACCAAGATTCTGGTTGTGGAAATGGTTATTCAGTCCTTATATCGCATGGCCATTAATGATTTTGGGTTACTTTATCTGGATCGGTAATTAACTCCCAACAGATCAAATGAAAAGAGGAAGTGGATTCACTTCCTTTTTTTTCGATATAAATTCCCATTGAGGTTTTATCAATATCTCACCCACATCGCAATATCAACACTTTGTAATTACAACGAAATTACCAAAACTGTTTTTTTAATAAGATCACTCAATTCATTAAGATTTTACCGATATATTTCTGCTTATCAATTTTCTCATTTCAATCAATTGCGTTGGTACAAGGGGTTGCCCGACACCCGCCTCTAGCGGATAAGACTCCTTTCGCCCAGTCACTTGATATCCACGTCGCTGGTAATAAGCAATAAGTTCAGAGCGCACATCCAATACATACATCATCAAACTCGCAACCGCAGGATAATACTCCTCCACGTATTCCTCTACGAAATGAAGCATCTCACGCCCATATCCTAAGTTTTGCAGCGTCGGATCTATGGCAAAAGTACCGACCTCAACGCTGGCATGTTCAAATGTTAAGCCAATACAGGCAATAATGTGCCCAAGCTCATTTTCAGCAACAAACAATTCAAATCGAGATTGTTCCAATGCCTGATTTAATTGCTGTTGGGTAATGCGTTGCCCACGAATAAAATCTTTTTCAGTTGTCCAACTTCGACTTGATTGGGTTCGGTAAGCGATATTAATTAATACAACAAGCTGTTCTAAGTCATCATTTTTTACTTTTCTAATATTTAAAGACATTTCTATTCTATATTCGGACATTCAATAAAAAACCGATGATAACATCGGTTTTATAAAACAATGGATAAGTTAGTTGCTTTGACCTGCCAACCAAGCCATAAACTTTTGACGTTCTGCTTTAGATGCTTGCTGCCATAGCTCAACCAATTGTTGATCTGTCGTTTTCACTGCGCCAACTGTAGCAGCAGTAGTTACAGCGACTGGTGCGCTAGCAATGGCTGCTTGTGTTTTACCCGTAACTGGTGCTGGTTGATTTACCGTATTATTCTTATTTTTTTGGGTCAAATCCAAAGTACGACTTAATAAATTATTCCCCGAGAACCAAGGTTTCGCTTCATTATTTGCACCCGTTTGCTGTACGACGAGTTGTTTATTTTGATCATAGAGTGCAACGGTCGGCTGTTCAGCATATTTTTTTGCAGCTTCAAAATCTTTTGGTGCATTGACCAGAGCTAAACGATAGCTTTGATTATCCTTTAAGCTTTGAGCTTTGATCGTAATCACACCAGATTTGACAATGTCATGCTCGCCAGTTAAATGCTCAAAATACTCACGGTAACGAACATTAACAGTTAAGTCACCAGCATCAACTTGATAGTTATTTTTACTTGATGGAAGTAATCCTGAATTCACTTCTTGACCATTTACAGCCAGAATCACAATTTCTTCAGGTGCAGTGATCGTAACCGCTGAAAAGACTGAACCACTGAATAATAACCCGAAAGCAGCAATACCAACTCTTAAAGACATTAGACTCTTCTCGATATAAACTATTTATGAAATCGTATGCACTATGCTACGAGATTGTGACTATTTTATGACAATAAGCCGAACGATCTATCCTCAGGATTCGACTTATTAAGATATATACCCATTTTTCATACTAAAGACCATACTGCTTTTGGCGAATTTTGCTGTTTTTCTTATTACAACAAAAAGAGCACATTAAGTGCTCTTTTTGTTAACAATGATTTAAACTTAATTAAATGTTTTAAAGCGTACTGCATCATCCATATAGGTTTTTTCGCCTGCTGGAGCTTCAATTGAACCAAATACAAGCTGAGCGCGTAATTTCCAATTTGCTGGAATATCAAAAGTTTCAGCAACTTCGGCATCTACAATTGGATTGTAGTGTTGTAATGATGCACCTACACCGATTTCAGCCAATGCCGTCCAAGTCGCGAACTGAGCAATTGCACTTGAATGTTCAGACCATACTGGGAAATTATCTGCGTACAACGCGAACTGCTCTTGTAAACCTTTTACAACGTCTTGATCTTCGTAAAACAATGCCGTACCAAAACCAGCCGCAAAGCTATCAATTTTTGCACTTGTATTTGCAAATGCGTCTGCAGGAACCATTTTACGCAAAGTTTCACGAACGATTTCCCAAAATTTGCTATGAGACTCACCATATAGAGTAACAACACGTGAGGTTTGTGAGTTAAATGAAGATGGACTTTGTTTTACTGCTTCACGAATTGTTTCTTCAATGGTTGCTTGATCAACTGAAACGTTTTTACCAATTGCATAAATTGTACGACGTGTTTTGATACTATTTAAAAAGTTACTCATGTTGTTATTCCTACCTATGACCTAAAGGGAGTTATCTTGGATTGAGGTCAGTTTATAACGCTTCATTTTTTAGGCATAGCCCCAAAAACATAACAGATCGTTCTATTTTCGCAACATATCTCTTTTTCTAGAGCAAAAAAAAACTCCACCTCATCATAAAGTGGAGTTCCTAATATCATCAGAACTTATTTATCTGTTTCAAATAATGCAGCAACAAATGACTTCGCTGAGAAAGGACGTAGATCATCAATTTTCTCACCCACACCGATATAACGAATTGGCACATGAGTACGGCTAGCGATATTGAATAACACACCACCTTTCGCTGTACCATCCAACTTGGTAATCGTAATACCCGTCAAACCTACTGCTTCATCAAATAATTGTACTTGATTAATCGCATTTTGACCCGTGCCCGCATCTACGATCAACATGATTTCATGTGGCGCAGTCGCATCAATCTTTTGCATCACACGTTTCACTTTTTTAAGCTCTTCCATTAAGTGCGATTTATTTTGCAAACGACCTGCTGTATCCGCAATTAAGACATCCATACCTTTAGCTCGTGCACTTTCAAAAGCATCAAAAATTACGGATGCGCTGTCAGCACCATTGCCTTGAGCAACCACAGGAATGTCATTGCGCTCACCCCAAATTTGTAATTGCTCAGTAGCCGCAGCTCGGAAGGTATCGCCTGCCGCAAGCATGACTTTTTTGCCTTCACCCTGTAAACGTTTTGCAAGCTTACCAATCGTTGTGGTTTTACCCACTCCATTTACACCAACCATCAAAATCACATAAGGGGATTTGTTTGGATCGATATGTAACGGTTTTACACGTGGCGCAAGTAAAGCGACCAGCTCTTCTTGCAAAGCTTTATACAAAGCATTTGAATAAATCAAATCACCACGTGCAGTTCTTTCAGTCAGGTTTGCAATAATTGTTTTAGTCGCATCAACACCGATATCAGCAACAAGTAATTGTTCCTCAACTTCTTCTAATAACTCATCATCAATTTCTTTGCCACCAATAAGAATATTGACCATCCCATCCGTAAAACTGCGACGAGTTTTGGTCAAACCATCTTTCATTCGACCAAAGAAACCACCTACTTTTTGTTGACCATCGTTCTCTGATTCTGACGTTGATTCCGAAATTTCAATAACTGGAGTAGCTTCAACTTGAGTCTGCAGTGGACTCGATTCAATAATTGGAACATCGACAGCAGGTAAACTCGGCAATGTGACATCATCATCGCCGATATCAGCATTTATCAAGAATTTATTTTGCATATTCGATTGCTGTTGCATGTCGATTCCTTGAGAAAAAAGCAGCTTTTTAGAAGATGGCCAGTCTAGCATAAAATCCTATTTTTTTCTGACCAAGCCCAAGCATTCAGTTATTAATGAAAATCAATCAGCCAAAACTTATTCATCTTCTTTGGCCATTGCTGGGTATTGTCTAATTCGATTTGATTCAAATTGATAGGCATTTAAAAGTTTCAGATACTCTACACGGCGAACTTGATGTTGTTGCAATACATTCTCAGCCATATTTTGAGTTCTTGGATGGCTTGCTTGTTCTGAAAGTCGAATGATTTGCTGATACTGAAATGTATTAATCGGACGCTGCAACGCGCTATACGCAAGCAGGAAAATAGACAATAAAATGAGACAAACCAAAATATTGTAAAATTGGTCAAATTTAAATCCGAACTGGGATTGCAAGACTTTATATTTAGAAATGATAGACAACATAACCTACCTCAGTGTTATGAAGTAGTGTATGTCTCTGATTCACTAAGAACAAGCATCAAGTTTAGCGATCTTTCATAGATGGTTGCGTTATAGGCTGTTTTTCCAACAATAACGCAACCCTTAAAGGAGATCGCAAAACACTAACCCATTAGCGTTCGAACAAAAGCAAAGTATAGAATCAGTGCAATAATCGCCAAACTAATAAAGATTGCAAACATCCCTACACCATTCTCAGCATCCGCTGGATGTAATTCATCATCGTCAGCAATACGCATCAACTCTCCATTATAAATTTCATAAAAGCGATCTTTTTGCTCAGGCGTCAAACGAATTGCAAAATCATAAACGCGTTTACGCTGTGCAAGACAATAGTCACCCAAATGGATTTCTTGATGAAATACTGCCTCATCGAGCAACTTACGATGGTAATGAGCCAGAGCAATAATTTGGTTTTCTGATGGCGGAATATCAAAGTTTAAACCATCTATGATAGCTGACATGTTATTCTCCTTTTCTTTTATTTTCACTTTGATTTTACTTAAAATTACTTGTTCACAGTGTTTAATCGTGTAAGCTTTTATTTAAACAAAGCAATTGAACGTAAAAGCGAGTTAAATGTTTGACAATTCCATTAATTTTGTCATAATAACTTCACAATACAATGTTAAATTAGCTTAAATTCAGAGCAATATAGCTTTGAATAGAATATGCGGTAATCATAATTAAAATAAGGAGTTATATATGATTCAACATTTTACACAACATGAACTAGAGCATGTTTATGCAAATGCGGTAAATACTATCCAATCGCAAAAAAACTTTCTAGATGCCGTGAAAGAGCTTGAACAAGTTGCACAAGCAGGTCACGGGAAAGCAGCATTATTTTTAGCAGAGTTATACTACCAAGGTTTCCGAGTCGAACGTGACTCCCTGAAAGCTCAATATTGGCAGAAGATGGCAACCTTACAAGCATAATAAAACGTCCTTGCGCTACATCAAAGCTTTAATCGCTTTGATCTGCTCAGGTGGCGTTTTTTTATGCCTATAATAAAAGCATCATCAGAAATAAAATTCCGCACTTCATTTTTCTTACACTGCACCAAAGCTTTAGTCACTTTTAACCTACGCACTTCGTTTGTCTTGCACTGCACCAAAGCTACAATCGCTTTTAACCTACGCACTTCGCTTATCTTGCACTGCGCCAAAGCTTTAGTCGCTTTGGCTTGCTCAGGTGGCGTTTTGTAATGCTTAAGAATATTTGCTTACGATTTTGATGAATAGTTTAAACATAAATGCCATCTAAATTTCTTATAATAAAACATAAGTTTAAATAATATTAGTTTAATAATATGTATAGGTTCAATCATTTCCAGCCAGTATCACGAGAGTTGATGATCAAAATCTCGATTCTCAAGACCATGATGTATTGTGGCGTTCTATGGGGACTTTATCACGATGGTTGGGCGATCACGTCTGATCAGGATGGGCATGTATTCCCTTTTTGGCTGAATGGTGTGCAAGCACATCGTTATGCACGATCAAACTGGAAACACTACACACCTCGTAAGATTACACCAAAGGATTTTCATGAATCCTTACTTCCATTACTTACCCGTTTACAAGTTGAACCAGCCCTTTTTAACTCGTCTCATTGCAAATTTAAACTTTCAACTCAGCAAATGCAGCATTTCTTTTTTATGCCGCAGCAACCAATTATTGCCGCTTAGTGCAGTCAAGAACGACTCAATGATGGCTTTATTCTTATAAATGCTTAAAAAGTCATCATTGAAATTAAATTAGGGCTTTGCAATTAAAAAAAATACCGTTAAGTTAAATGAAAATGACAATACAACACAGGTGGATAAACAATGACAATCGTTGCTCAAGTCATAAAAAATAAAGCTGTACAATCAATTTTTACAATCTCACCAAATGCGACTGTACTTGAAGCGATTAAAATTATGGCGGACAAAGGTGTAGGTGCTTTAGTCGTTGCTGAAGATGAAAAAGTCATCGGTATTTTTTCAGAACGTGACTATACCCGTAAGATTGCATTGATGGAACGCTCTTCAAACAGCACACTTGTTGCGGATATTATGACCTCAAAGGTTATTTCAGTCAGTCTAAACAATACCGTAGAAGAATGCTTACAATTGATGACTGATCGCCATTTACGCCATTTACCTGTGCTTGATAATGAAAAACTTGTAGGTTTTATTTCTATTGGAGACTTAGTTAAAGCTGCGATGGATGACCAACGTATTCTCATTGAACAGCTTCAACAATATATTTCTGGCTAAAAATCCTCCCCAACCCTCCTTTCATAAAGGAGGGGGTCTATATGCTTAACAAAAAATGGGCAATTTCTAAAATTGCCCATTTTTATTTCGATTAGTTTACCGTTATGCAGCCAAAAAATCTTGAATCATAGGAACGAGGCGCTTGAGCAACTCATCGGCTTGATCTGGAGTCATGTTTAAAGGCGGCAACAAACGAACCACTGAACCTGCTGTGACATTGATGATTAATTTATATTGATCACGCGCAATTGCAACCAACTCAGCACAATCTTTGGGTAACTGAATCCCAATCATCATGCCAAAACCACGGACTTGAACGTGTTGTTCTGTCAATTGCTCACGCAACTTTTCAACAATGTATGTACCTACATTTGCAGCATTTTCAACCGCATTTTCTTGTTGAATCGTATCTATTACGGTGTAGACCACACGAGAGCCAAGTACAGTACCGCCATAAGTCGAACCATGACTACCAGCTCCCAATATCCCAACAGCTTTGCCCTGCGTCATCACAGCACCAACAGGAAAACCATTGCCTAAACCTTTGGCTGTGGTCATTACATCTGGAATAATATTGGTGTGTTGATAAGCAAAGTATTTACCAGTACGTCCATTCCCTGTTTGAATTTCATCGAGCATCATTAACCAGTTATGCTGATTACAAAGAGCGCGAACTTCTTCCAAATAACTAAAACCTTGAGGCGCAGTATTGACACCACCCTCACCTTGAATCGGTTCAATTAAGATCGCAACAATATCAGGATGATGAATAGCTGCTTCTTGGATTGCCTCGACATCACCAAAAGGAACGCGGACGAAACCTTCAACAAGTGGCGCAAAGCCTTCTTGAACCTTTTTATTTCCAGTCGCAGATAAAGTCGCTAAGGTACGACCATGAAACGATTGCTCAGCAACGATAATTTTGGGATTGGCTATGCCTTGTTGTGCACCAAATTTACGTGCAATTTTAATTGCTCCTTCATTTGATTCTGCACCGCTATTTGAGAAAAAGATTTCCTCCATCCCAGAAACCTCTGCAAGTTTCTGTGCTGCGGCTGTCTGCCAAGGAATTTCAAATAGATTACTGGTATGCACTAATGTAGCTGCTTGCTCAGCAATTGCTGCTGCGATAACTGGGTGTGCATGACCTAAGCCACATACAGCAATGCCCGTTAAAGCATCTAAATACTCTGTACCATCTGCTGTATATAAATACGCCCCTCGTCCTCGCACAAAACTGATCGCTTGGCGACCATAGGTTGCCATAATATGTGATGGTTGATCAGGTTGCACAGGCGCAAGAGTAATATTAGTCATAACAAACTCAATCTATCATTAGTTGTGGGGAAAAAAGTTATATAAGCAAAAACTTGCGTAGATTGAAAGCGTAAACTCACATTTATATAAGAAAAATCTTGAGTAATCCCCCGCGAAGCGATTTTTTTAGGTATATAATGTCGGAAGTTTAGTTGAGGATCTATCTAATGACGGAACAAGCGCGTGATACAGTAGCGTTAATTCGTGATCAAATTGCGAAACACCCTGTTTTACTTTACATGAAAGGCACTCCACAATTCCCGCAATGTGGTTTTTCTGCTCGTGCAGTAGAAGCACTTAGCCAAATTGGTCGTCCATTTGCCTATGTAAATATCTTAGAAAATCAAGATATTCGTGCAACTTTACCTCAAATTGCGAACTGGCCTACTTTTCCACAATTATGGATAAACGGCGAGCTTATTGGTGGTAGCGATATCATGCTTGAAATGTTCCAAAATGGTGAGTTAAAACCATTAGTTGAACAACACAGCGCGGCGCCTGAAGCCTAAGCTGTACAAACGAAAGCCAATCAAATGATTGGCTTTTTTATTTAGTTAAATTCAATTCTGATTAAAACCAATATATCTAAACAGACCTTCCACACCTAAATCTGCTTTATAAATTTGCATTTCAGTATAATTTGCTTGTGTGACGCTGAGAAAAACATTCATGTTTGGATCTTCATGAATTTCCTCAACAGACAGTGGCAATGCCGCTTCAAAACGATCAGCTATATACTCAAAGCCTAAATCCATAGCGATAAACAAAGTATGTTCACAAGGCTGAATATACTGTTCTTGCTCCCAATCTAATACTGCATGATCACAATGAGGGCAGCAAACATTTGCTGTAGCGCTAGACACTTCAACCAGTTGATAAGGCATATTGATTATTTCAAAAAATTTTAAAGATTATAAAAGAATTTATGCTTCACAAAAAACCTCTACTCATCACTTATTTTTGCAACGATATATCTATAAAATAATGAATGTTGCAGAAATGGAATTGAATAATGTTAACTGATTTAGATGATTTTTATTGTTTTGCCCTTGTCGTTGAACATGGGGGCTTTAGTGCTGCGGAACGCGCCACAGAAATCCCAAAGTCTAAACTCAGCCGTAGAGTCTATAACCTAGAAGAACAATTAGGCGTGCGTCTCATCCAACGCAGTTCACGTCATTTTGCTGTAACAGACATTGGTATGGATGTTTATCGACATGCTCAAGTGATGATGAATGCCGCTCAAGCAGCGCATGATGCGGTGAATCATTTAAGTAGTGAACCTCGTGGTGTCATAAAAGTCAGCGTTCCAGTTGATATTGCTCAAAATCAAATGACTAAAATCTTACCCAATTTTTTAAAGAAATATCCTGAGGTGCGAGTACAAATGATGGTGAGTAACCGTCGCATTGATGTCATCAACGAGGGAGTAGATGTAGCCTTACGTGTTCGCTCGAAATTAGATGATGATCCAAATTTGGTTTTACGAGAGTTTGAAGCGATTGAGCAACGCCTCTTTGCTAGCCAAGCCTACCTAAATGAATTTGGACATTTAACCACACCAGAACAACTGACCGATCATCGTATTATCAGTATGGCTGAAGATCATCTCGATCAACATTTCTTACTCACCGACCCAAATAAAGTACAGAAAAAAATCAAAGTAAATCCTGTCATTATGGGTTCAAACTTACTCATGCTCGCTGAATTAGCCAGTCAAAACTGTGGTATTGCTTTGCTACCTGATAGCATCGCACAAGACTTCGTTCAATCTGGTCAATTGGTAAAAGTATTGCCTGAGTGGACTGCGCCACATGGTATTTTCCATGCCGTTTACCCTTCACGTAGAGGGTTATTGCCAGCAGTACGGGTATTTATCGACTATTTGGTTGAGCAACTGGCTCAGTGTGCAACAAAAAAGGTTCGATATTAAAATATCGAACCTTTGCTGTACTTCGCAGTGTTTATAATTAAGGGGCTGTACTAGATTAGCACTATGTTAATCTATGAAAATGAAGCTAACCAATTGTAAATTAAATAAGAAAACTCAGCTTAAACTACTTGAGTTT